>NZ_JABZED010000016.1:70970-278799 GCF_013416675.1 Salinispora sp. H7-4 | reverse complement strand
TGATCAACGTCTTCGGCAAGGTCACCATCATCAACAACCGACCCACCAACTGCACCGGCAGCCCCAACCCCGTACCCACCTGCTTCGGCTGACCGATCCACCACAGCCTGACGCCCCCGGCAGTCGCCGGGGGCGTCAGGCGTGAAAGCGGCACCCCTGGGAAGCGGTCCGACACATGTGGTCCCGCCAGCTCCTAAGAGGTCGATCGCCCCGACTGGTGGTCGATCAGCAACAGTGACTTGCCGACCGTGGCGCGCGTGGCCAGTGCGCGGTGGGCGTCAGCGGCCCGTTCCAGCGGGTAGGTGGCGCCGATCATCGGGTGCATGCGTCCCCGCGTGGTCCGTTCCAGGGCCAGGCCCAACAGCTCGCGTACGGTCTGTCGGTCCGGCGGGCCGTCCAACAGCGGTGCGAATATCCGAATGCCGCGGCCCGCGGCCACATCGGGGTCTGGGGTTGCGAGGCCGTCGGCGGTGCCGTAGGTGACGAGCCGTCCGCCGTCGGCGACCGCATCCAGGGTGGCCGTGCCGGTTGGGCCACCAGCCCCGTCGTAGACCAGCGCGACACCGCCTCCTGTTTCTTCCCGCACCTGATCGATCCAGTCCGGCCGGGTGTAGTCGATAGCGATCTCCGCACCCAGTTGGCGGGCCAGCGCCAGTTTGGCGTCGGTGGAAGCGGCGGCTACCACCCGCGCTCCGGCGTTGACGGCTAGTTGCACCAGCAGTGATCCGGCTCCACCAGCGGCAGCGGAGACCAGTACCCACTCTCTCTTTCGTGGTGTGCCCAGTTGGTCCAGGCGGAGTGCGGTCACGCCGTCGTGCACCAGTGCCGCGGCTGCCTCGATGGCCAGGCCGTCGGGAACCGGCAGGATCTCCTCGATGTGCGCGGCGACCCGTTCGGCGTAGCCGGTGCTGGTCTGTACGACCACCCGCCGACCAATCCATGCCGGGTCCACCCCGTCGCCGGTCCGCACCACTATGCCTGCTCCGCCGCCACCCGGCACATAGGGCAACGTGCGGGGGAAGAAGTCCTGTCCCCAGCCGCTGCGCAGCAGGGTGTCGAGGAAGATGACGTCCGCCGCGGCCAGGGCGACGACAACCTGGCCGGGGCCGGGCGCCGGGTCGGGCAGTTCCGCAGGCGACAGCACCTCTGGACCGCCGAACGCGGTTACCTGGATTGCGCGCATGTGTAAGTAGCACCCCTTTGGGACAGACAGCATCCCGACCAGGGTTCAACCTAAACCTCGGTTGAGGTCAAGCCCACCGCTGCCGGCTCTGGCCCGACCACGCCGGGGCCTGTGCCCGGCATGGTCGGCGGCGGTGATCCGGCGGTCTCAGCGCGGGGTGAGGCGGTCGGTGCCGAGGCGGTCCCGCAGCACCTCCGGCACCAGGACACTGCCGTCGGGCTGCTGGAACTGCTCCAGGATGGCCGGGAAGAGGCGGCTGGTGGCCAGCGCCGAGCCGTTCAGCGTGTGCACGAACCGGGTCTGCTTGCCGCCCGGCTCGCGGTAGCGGATCGCCGCCCGTCGGGCCTGGTAGTCACCGCCCCAGGAGACCGACGAGACCTCCTTGTATTTACCGGTGCTCGGCATCCAGACCTCGATGTCGAGGGTCTTGCGCATCGCGGCACTCGAGTCGCCGGCCGCGAGCAGGCTGCGCTGGTAGTGCAGGCCCAACCGCTCCACCAGGCCCTCGGCGTGGGTGACCATCGCCTCCAGCGCCGCGTCGGCCTGCTCCGGCAGGACGAACTGGAAGATCTCCACCTTGTTGAACTGGTGGCCGCGCACGGTGCCGCGCTCGTCCGAGTGCGACCCGGCCGCCTCCCGGCGGTAGCACGGGGTGTACGCGAACACCTTCAGCGGCAGCTTCGTGGTGTCCAGGATCTCGTTCTGGTACGCCCCGAGGATCGCCGTCTCGGCGGTCGGCAGCAGGAACTGACCACGGGGGGCGGACTGCCGGCCCAGGTGGTAGACGTCGTCGTAGAACTTGGGGAACTGCCCGGCGGCGAAGCCGGCGGTCTCCAGCAGCAGGTGCGGCGGGAGCAGGAACTCGTAGCCGGCCGCGATGTTCTGGTCGATCAGCCAGTTGACCAGCGCCCACTCCAGCCGGGCGCCCAGGCCGGTGTACATCCAGAAACCGGAGCCGCCGAGCTTCACGCCCCGCTCATGGTCGACCAGGCCCAACCGTCGGCTCAACTCGACGTGGTCGCGCACCTTCTCGATCGCCGGTGGCTCGCCGAAGGTCCTCACCACCCGGTTGGCCTCCTTGCCGCCGGGCACCACGTCCTCGGCGGGCAGGTTCGGCAGCTCGCTCATCCGCACCCGGAGCTGGTCCTGCACCTGGCCCAGCTCGGTCTCCAAATCGGCGAGCTGCCGACGACCGGCCTCGGCCACCGTCGGCTCCGGCTCGCGGCCGGCCCGCTTGGCCTCCGCGTACGCCCGGGCTTCCGCCTTGCGGCGCTGCCGCTCGCCGTCGATCTCGGAGATCAGACTGCGCCGCTGCTGGTCCAGCTGCGACAGCTCGTCCAGCGCCTGGCTCACCTCCGCCGGGTCCAGTCGCTTGGCCAGCGCGGACGCCACCGCGTCGCGGTCTTTCCGGATCAACTCCATGTCGAGCATGCTGCTCCGTACGCCTCCGTCCGGGTATCAGGTGGACCACCAGATGCTACCGTCGCGGGCCCACCGCCCCCGGCCTGCCCTCAGCGTCGGCTCCGGCTACCGCACGCGGAAGGTGATGCCGGCGCGTTGGAGCCGCTCCAGCAGGGCATCGCCCATCGCGGTGACCGGGGTGACCTGGCCGGTGGTCGCGGGCAGGTCGTCCAGGGCGAGGCAGAGCGCCGACTCGGCGAGCATCTTCGCCGTCTCGTCGTAGCCGGGGTCACCACCGGCCACCTCGGTGCGCACCCGCTGCCCGCCGCTCTCGGCCAGGAACCGCAGCTGGAACCAGGAGCGGGCCCGCCGTTCGGGGCTCGGGCCCTGCCCGGGGCTGAGCCGACCGAACAGCCAGCGCCGGGTCGGCGGCAGCTTCACCAGCACCGTCACCGCGGCGATCCCGGCCGCCCCCGCGAGCAGGGTGGGGAGCCGCCGTACCGCCGCGAAGTGCCGGTAGCGGAAGTCCGGCCCGTACTCCGGGCGGGCGGCTGCCGAGCGGCGGACCACCTGGGGGTCGATCGTCGGCAGTGGCACCGCCCACGTGCCGAGCTCGGGGGAGCGGGCGATCCGGCCGGACACCGCCCGGACCCGTCGGCCCTCCGGTTGCGGCTCGACCGCCCGCCGGGCCGCGGCGGCCCGGCTCGTCTCGCCGGTCCGCGAGAACGCGGTCAGGGCCGAGTGGTAGGTGCCGCCGGAGAAGCGCCCCCCGGCCCGGACGAAGCCGTCAACGCTGATCGGCGCCCCCGTCGGGAGTTGCTTGAGGGTGAACCACACACCCAGGTCGTACGGGATCGAGTCGAAACCGCAGGTGTGCACCAGCCGGGCGCCGGTGCGGACCGCCGTCTCGTGGTGTCGCACGTACATCAGGTCGACGAACTCCGGTTCGCCAGTGATGTCGAGATAGTCGGTGCCCGCCGCGGCGCAGGCCGCCACCAGCGGCTCGCCGTGGTGGATGTACGGGCCCACGGTGGAGGCGACCACCCGGGCGCGCTCGGCCACCGTCCGCAGCGACGCGGGGTCGGTGACGTCGGCGGTGAGCAACGGCAGCTCGGCCAGGGTTGAGTCGATGGCGGCGAGTCGGCTCCGGACGGCGGTGAGCTTGTCCGGGTTCCGCCCGGCCAGCGCCCAGCGCAGCCCGGGCGGCGCGTGTTGGGCCAGGTATTCGGCAGTCAGGCTCCCGGTGAACCCGGTGGCGCCGAACAGGACCAGGTCGTACGTCCGCTCCGGAGGCATCTGCCGAGTCTGCCACCTGAGCCGGCTATCCGGCAGGGGGCAGATCCGGGCTGAAGACGGCCCGGACGCAGCCGTCCCGTCGGTCCCGGAACAGCGCGTACCCGCGCGCACCCTCCTCCAGCGGCAGCCGGTGGGTGGCCAGGTGCTCGGTCCGTAACTCGTCGCGGGCCATCCGCTTCAGCAGCGTCGGCACCCGCCCCGCCCCGTGCTGCCGCGCACCCCGCACCCGCAATCCCTTGGCGCCGACCGCGTCCAGCGGAAAGGCGTCCACCTGCCCGGTGAACTCGCCGAGTACGACCACGGTGCCGCCCTTACGGCAGGAGTGCACCGCCTCGCGGACCGCCGGGGGGCGCTCCGCCGCGCCGGTGAACCGCTCGGCCAGGGAACGCGGCCGTCCGTCCCAGGCCGGTCCGACCGCCTCCACGCAGATGTCCGGCCCCCGCCCGCCGGTTCGTTCGCGCAGCTCGGCGGGGATGTCCGCGTGCCGCGGGTCGACCGTCTCCGCGCCGGTGTGCCGTCGTGCCATCCGCAGCCGTTCCTCCTGCGGATCCAGGATTATCACCCGGTCGGCGCCGAGCAGGCTGGCCGCGCGGGCGGTGAGTTGACCGACCGCCCCGGCACCCCAGACCGCCACCACGGCTCCCGGGTGGACCCCGCCCAGCTCGGCGGCGAGCCAACCGGCGGGGGCGGCGTCCGCGGCGAAGAGCGCCCGTTCGTCGCTCACCGGGTCCGGGATGCCGTACGCACCGACATCGGCGTACGGGACGCGGACGTACTCGGCGTGCCCACCGGCGAACCCGCCCGCAGCGGTGGGTCGCCCGAAGGCGCCGGGCACGGCCTGGCCGTACGCCAGCTCACTCGCCTCCGGCACCAGGTTCCCGTTGTCGCAGCACCACGGTGCGCCGGAGCGGCACTGCCAGCAGGAGCCGCAGGCCACAGTGGAGCTGACCACCACCCGGTCGCCGACCCGGTGCCGGTGTACCTGCGGTCCCACCTCGACGACCTCGCCCAGGAACTCGTGTCCGAGCACATCCCCGTCGGCCGGGTACGGTGCCCGGCCGGCCAGGAGGGGCAGGTCCCCGCCGCAGGTGGCGCTCAGGCGTACTCGCACGATGGCGTCGTGGCCGTTGCGCAGTTCCGGATCGGGTACCTGCCGGACCGCGACCCGGCCGGCGCCCGTCCAGCACAGCGCCCTCATCCGGCCAACCCCCGGTCGATCGGCGAGCGGTCGGCGCGGAGCACCTCCCCGGTCTCGGCGAGCTGCTTGGCCTGTCGCAACGCGGTCCGCACCACCCGGTCGGGGTGGTCGCCGGCCACATGCGCGGCGAGGCCCGGAAGGGTCGCACCAGGACGGATCCGCGCCGCCAGCTCGGTGCCCCGGCCCGCTGGCGCGGGCCAGACGTCCACCTGGATGGCGCGGCCGAGTTGGCGTAGCGGCTCCGGCCGTCGCCCGCCGGGCAGTACCTCGTTGGGCGGTCGGTTGATCGTCACCACCTCCCAACCACCGGCCGGCGGGGCACCGGAATGCGGGTCGGCCGGGTGAACCCGTCGTCGGGCACCGGCGAGCCTCGCCAGCATCCCGGCAGCGGTCCCGGCCCGTCTCGTACGGTGTCTCACCCGTGCCTCCCGTCGGATCCGTTCGGTACCGGTACAGCCCGGTGCCCCCATCCGTCCAGCACCCGGTCCGTCTGTTGCCCGGGTGCCGTCCCCCTCGCCGACGCCACTCTTCCCAGCGTCGGCTCAGCCCGGGTGAACCGGGTTCCCCCGGAAGGGGTGAACCGGTACCGGCCGGGTAACCGCGGATCTGGGGAGAACGTGTTCGATGGGGGTGGGCCGATGCCGGAGGAGCGACGGCAGACCACGGGAGCCGGTGCGCCGCTACTGGCCTCCCGACTGACCCCGGGTCCACTGCCCGGACCGGTGGTCCTGCGGCCCCGGCTGCTACGGCAGCTTGACGAGGGGACCGCCGTACCGGTGACGCTTGTCGCCGCGCCGGCGGGCTGGGGCAAGACGACGTTGCTCACCTCCTGGTATCAGGCCGCCACCGGCGGCGATCCGGTGCGGGGCGGTCCGGTGACCGGCGCCGCCGCCGGGGGTCGTGTCGGGTCGCCGCCGAAGGTCGGGGCGGGTGCGCCGGACCCGTCGGAAGCGGGGTCCGGCCGGGACCGGCCGGACCTGGGCTGGGTCTCGGTGGAGGTCGGTGACGACGGTGAACGTCTCTGGTCGTACCTGGCGGCGGCGCTGCGGCCCGCTCCGTCGCGGTCGGAGGCCCTGGACGGTCCGCTGCGGTCGGAGGCGCTGGACGGTCTGCCGCGCCCGGACCAGCTGGAGGTGCTGGCCGCGGCACTTGCCGCCCGGGAGCGGCCGGTGCTGCTGGTCCTGGACGACCTGCACCGGATCACCGACCCCGCGGCGGTCGCCGGATTGGAGTTCC
The DNA here is from genome assembly GCF_013416675.1 of Salinispora sp. H7-4. Classification (NCBI taxonomy): domain Bacteria; kingdom Bacillati; phylum Actinomycetota; class Actinomycetes; order Micromonosporales; family Micromonosporaceae; genus Salinispora; species Salinispora sp. H7-4. The sequence goes on along the minus strand of NZ_JABZED010000016.1, from coordinate 272,485 downwards.
TGCTCCGCCACTGTGAGCAGCGGCTGCGTCTGGTGGCCGGGGCTCGTGCCGGGGTGCCGTTGGCGGTCCACCGGTGGCGGTTGGCCGGCGAGCTGGCCGAGCTCGGTCCAGACGACCTGGCCTTCACCGGCGACGAGGTCGCCGACCTACTGACCGCACATGGGACGGCCCTTCCGGTGGAGGGGGTCCAGCGGCTGCGCGAGCGCACCGGTGGCTGGCCGGCGATGCTCCGGTTCGCCGCGCTCGCCCTGCCCGGGCAGTCGGACCCGGCCCGGTGGGTGGGGCAGCTCGGCAGTGACCAGCCGGACATCGCCGGCTACCTGCGGGAGGAGGTCCTTGGCGGGCTGGATCCGGACGACCGGGAGCTGCTGCGGAGCACGGCGGTGGCGGACGCCGCCTGCGCTGGCCTCGCCGACGCGGTGACCGGCCGCCCGGACACTGCGGCGAGGCTGGCCGAGCTGGCGGGCGTCGGCGGCGTACTGCGGCACGACGACGGCCAGCCCCCCTGGTACCGCTGCCATCCGCTGCTGGCCGATCTGCTCCGCGACGAGCTGGCCCGGCTGCCCGCCGTTGACGCGCGGGAGCTGCACCGGCGCGCCGCTGGCTGGTACGCCGACAACGGGCGGCCCGCCGACGGCCTGCGGCACGCGCTCCGGGGCGGCGACTGGTCCGGGGCCACCGAGCTGTTCCGTACGACCTGGCCGGAGCTGGCGCCGTACGACCGGGAGGGTTCGACCGCGCCACCGCCACCACCTGCCGAGACCCTGGCGCGGGATCCGGAGCTGGCCTTGGCGTGCGCGGCGGAACGGGCGTACGCGGGGGACCTGTCGGCCGCCGAGGGGTATCTGCGGTCAGCCGGGGCGGTGAGTGAGCTGCCGGTGCCGCGCCGGGAGCGCTTTGCCCGGTTGGTCGCCGCGGTGGAGCTCGCGGTGGCCCGCTGGTCCGACGACATTCCGGCGGTACGCGCCGCTGCCGCCCGGTTGCTCGCCACCCATCCGGTGACCGGGGCATCCGGGGGACAGGACCAGCTACTGGCCACCGCCGAACCGCGCGGGACCACCGTCGAGGATGCCGACGGGTGGGCGGTGGCGGGCACCGCGCTCGGCCTGGTCGATGTCGCGGTCGGCGAGTTGGGCAGTGCGGAGCGGCAGCTGGCGGCGGCCTCCCGGGCCGCCCGGACCGCCGGGTGGGTACGAACCGAGCTGACGGGTGCCAGCCGGGTAGCGCTGCTGCGCGCGGTCCGCGGTGACCTGCGGCAGGCGGAGACGGGGGCCCGTTCGGCGCTCGCCCTTCCGCCCGGCCAGGGGTGGTCCTGCCGGACCGACCGCGGGTACGCCTACCTGGCGCTGGCGGTGGTGGCGCTGCTGCGGGACCAACCCGAGGAGGCGGCGGCGAACCTGGCGTTGGCGGAGCCGGCGACCGGGGAGCCCGCCGCCGGGGCGATGGTGGCGTGGTGCCGGTCCCACCTGTTGCGGGACGCCGGTGACCGCACGGGTGGCTACCGGCTGCTCGTCTCGGCCCGGGAGCGGCTGGGTGGTCCGCGGGAGCAGTCGGGCGGTCCGCGGGGGGAGCTGGAGCGGTGGCTGCGGGCTGCCGAGGCTGACCTGCATGCGGTCCGGGGCGACCTGGACGCCGCCCGCGAGCTGCTGGTTGGGGCGGGCCCCGAACTCGCGGTGGGCCTTGCTCGGGTGGAGTTCCGGGCCGGGGATATCCGGACGGCCGAGGCCGTCCTGCCCGACTGGCAGGCGCCCGAGGCGGCGGACTGGCCGCTACCGGTGCGGGTGGAGGCCGCGGTGCTGCACGTGGTGCTGGCCGAGCAGGTGGGGGATGGCCGACGGGCGCACCGGAGCCTGGAGGCCGCCCTCGACCTGGCCGAAGCGGAGGGGGTCCGGCGGCCGTTCACCCGCGCCGATCCGGCGATCCGCGACCTGCTGGCAGCGCATCTGGATACCGGCACGGCGCACTGGTCGGCCGTGAGTGACCTGGTCCGTGGGGCGGAGGAGCCGGACGAACGGTTCGGGCCGGCCAGGGCCGCGCTGGCCGAGCTGGCCGAGCCACTGACCGAGCGTGAAGTGACCATCCTCCGCTACCTGCAGAGCATCCTTTCCAACGTGGAGATCGCGGCCGAGCTGTCGTTGTCGATCAACACGGTCAAAACCCATGTACGCAACATCTATCGCAAACTCGACGCCACCCGCCGCCGGGAGGCGGTCCGGCGGGCCCGGGAACTGCGGCTGATCTGATCGGCGGCGTCGACCGCACCGCCGCGGCGCCGGTCATCCCCGGTCGACGGCGTCGACCGCCGCCAGCAGGTCGGCGAGGTCGTATCCACCGTTGTGTCGGGCACCGTTGACGAACAGGGTCGGGGTGGCCTGCACGCCGCTGCGGATGCCGCCGACGAAGTCCCGCCGGACCCGGTCGCCGTGGGCCTGCTGATCCGTCTCAGCGTCGATTTCGGCGGCGGAGAGGCCGAGTTGTCCGACGCCGAGCGAGAGGTGCACCGGGTCGAGTTGGTCCTGGTGTTCGTACAACCAGTCGTGCATCTCCCAGAACCGGCCTCGGACGCCGGCCGCCTCAGTGGCATGGGCGGCGTTGTCCGCGTACGGGTGCACGTTGGAGATCGGGAAGTGCCGATAGACCAGCCGGACCATGTCGGCCCGTTGTCGGAGCAGTTCGGCGAGGTTGGCGTAGGCCACCCCGCAGAACTGGCACTGAAAGTCCGCGTACTCGACGAGGGTCACCGGCGCGTCCACCGGTCCCCGGATGTGGTCGCTCTCCGTCACCGGGGTTCGGAGGAGTGGGGTGACCTGGTGTGGGGTCGTCATCACCGCACCACCAAACGGTTGCCGCGTGCCGACTGGGCCGGCACGTTCGGATCGGTCATGCCTCCCACTGTCGCCGGCAGCGGGGTGAGGAGGGCTCACCCGGCCCGGATGGTTCCCGACCCCGCGGCGCCGGCGCGACGAGGCGGTTGTGGGGCCGGGAGTGCCGGCTGGGCGCGTGCTGGACGACCACGCCGGGTGGCCTGGGGTCTCCGCCTTTCGTCGCATCGGGCCGCTACATTGGGCCGTGACTGTTTCGGGTCTCGGGTACTCCGGCCCTTGACTGTTTGGGTGGAGAACTGTTCAGGTGGGTAACTGTTCAGGTGGAGAACCTTTCCGGATGAGGGCTGTTCGCGTTGGGGGCTGTTCCCGTAAAGGCAGCCCCGTAACCGAAGGGTGAAATATTCGGATAAGGCTGACCTGGCATTCGAACCACAAGAACTACTCATCCCAGGGGGTGGCGACCGAGTGTGTGGGAGGAATACTCTCGGTCGCGGCCTGCGTACTGATGAGGCGCCTGTGACGGGCGAGTGGAGGTGCTCGCGTGAGCCTGTCGATCGTAAAGTCGGTCCTACCCGGGAGCGTCGTGGAGATCTCACCACGTGGTGAGATCGACGTCGACACCGCATACGAGGTGCGTGAGGCGGTGGCTGAGGCCCTGGCCAAAAGCCATCCTCGCCGCATCGAGTTGAACATGCGGCTGGTGACCTTCATCGACTCTGTCGGCATCAGCGCGATGGTTGCCGGCTTCCAGACCGCCGAGGTGAGCGGTGTGCGGCTGGTGGTGACCGAGCCGAGCCGATTCGTACACCGGCAGCTCTGGGTCGCTGGCCTACTCGGCCTCTTCGGCGCCCCCGAGCCCTACTTCGCGCAGGCGCCGGCCCCGGAGGTCCTGCCGGGGGGCTGACCAGCTCGTGCTCCGGCGGTGTGCGGGCCGGGAGCTGTTCGCCCGCGGGCGGCTCCCGGCCCGCACACCCGGGTTAGTAGACCGACAGGTGCACGTGGTTTGTGTGGTCGCTGGAGGGGTCGCCGGCGGCCCCGCTGTACGACTTCCACCCACTGCTGGGCAGCCAGATCTGCCGATACCAGATCACGTATAGCACCGCGAGTTGGTCGGCGTTGTCCACCAGGAACGCCGCCAGGTTGTTGCCGTATGTCCGGTCGTCGCCGGTGGCATCTCCGCCGAAGCCGTCCTGCTGAGCGGCGAAGTCGCAGGCCCGGCCCTTTGGGTGCTCACCGGAGCTGCCGGGGCGATAGCAGGACACATAGCGGGTGAAGCCGGCCGCCTTGGTCTCGTTCAGCGCATGCAGCGTTCGCGGGGTAATGCAACCATCCGCCGGCGTGGGATCATTGACGCTGCAGGTTTCGGCCGGCCAGGAGCCGTCCGGGTTGCGCGGGGCCGGAGCTGCCTGGGTCGAGTTCTGGGTGGTGGCTGTGGCTGCGGCTGCGGCGCTGGCCTGCTCATTGGCGACCGTCAGCGCCTGCTCCGCCTGCTGCTTGCGCTTGGCCATCCGGGCCTCTTGCTTGCGCTGTTCGATGATCTCCGCTTCGACCGCGCGGGTGTCCTGCGCGATCTGTTCCTGGGTCTGCTGCAATTCGGTTAGAGCTCGGTTCTCGTTGGCGGCCATCGCCTCCAGCGTCGCGACGCGGTCCAGGAAGTTCGCCGGTGAGGTGTTGTCGAGCAGCACCGACGCCGTGCGCAGTGGACCGGTCCGATATGCCTGGTCGGCGATCTGCTCAACCAGCTCGGTGCGTTCGGCCTGCTCGGTCTTGGTGGTCTTGAGTTTCGCGGTGAGCTGCTGCTGCCGCTGCACCGACTCGGTCAGCGCCTGTTTGGCGTCCAGGTATCCCTTGCTGGCTGCTTCGAGCTCGGCACGAAGGGCGGGGGTGCCGCCCTCCGGATCGTCGGTCACCGCGACCTGCCGGGCGGGGGGAGCGGCTGCCGCGGGGCCGGCCGGGGCGAGGCCGACAGTGAGGGTGAGCGCCACGACGATCAGTGCCGCCGCCCGGGCGGCGCGGTGTCGTACGGGTGCCACTGCTGGCATATGTAGATGTCCTTCCGTCGACCGCCGACCGGGTTAGCTGACGGGTTCGGGACGGAAGATCCCTACCGCTGACGCGGATGCACCCCGGGTACCTGGTTCCCCGGCTCACCCTGGCGGGCGATTAGGCGGCGGCCCCGCCGGCACCGGTGGGTGCCGCCTGGCGCAGGCCGGCTCAGAGCCTAACCGGTGCTCCTGAGTCGGGCTTACCCGGCAGTTGATCAGGGACTACTACCACCCGACGGAACCGCAGTCCCCACTGGTTGGCGCCGGCTCGACCTGTATTGTCGCGTGCTCGATTCGGAAGTCCTCCTTCAGCGCGGACCGGGCGGCTCCGAGGACCGTGCCGAGGTCGGCGGCGGGGTCGATGGTGAGGTGCGCGGAGGCTACCTCCATCCCGGAGGTGAGGGTCCAGATGTGCAGGTCGTGCACGTCGCTCACCCCGGATACGGCGACCAGCCGGTCGTGCACCGCGGTGACTTTCAGGTGTTCCGGCGCGGCCTGCACCAGGATGCGTAGGGCTGCCCGGCCGAGCCGCCAGGTCCGCGGCAGGATGAACAGCCCGATCGCCACCGCGACGAGCGGGTCGGCCCACCACCAGCCGGTGCCGGCGATGACCAGTGCCGCCGCGATCACGCCGAGGCTGCCGAGCAGGTCGCCCAGCACCTCGAGGTAGGCGCCCTGGATGTTGATGCTCTCCTGTGCGCCCGGGCGTAGCAGCGCGAAGGCGACGATGTTGGCGAGCAGGCCCAGGATGGCCACCACCAGCATGGGCCCCGTGCTTACCTCGGGCGGATCACCGAACCGGCGGACGGCCTCCACCAGCACATAGATCGAGACGGCGGAGAGGAGCAGGGCGTTGGCGAGGGCGGCCAGCACCTCCAGCCGGTAGAGCCCAAAGGTCCGCTGCGGGTCCCTGTCCCGGCGCCGGGTGGCGGTCAGCGCGGCGAGGGCCATGCCGATGCCGAGGACATCGGTGAACATGTGCCCGGCGTCGCTGAGCAGGGCCAGAGATCCGGTGCGGACGGCGGTCACCGCTTCCGTCACCATCAGGGCGGCGAGCAGGGCGAAGGCCGCCCAGAGGCGCCCCCGATGCCGCTGCCCCGCGTTGGCCACCGCCCCGTGGTGGTCATGTGCTGCACCCACTCGGACACCTTCCGCCGGCTGTCCGGTCCTGCACCCAACCTATGTTCACATTGCCATGTGTATAGCTATCTGCGGGAAATCGCTCTGAGTCGTGCCGCGGACCCGCGACCAGCGGTGACACCCCGTCGGCCCCCGCCCCGGACGGTGGCACCGGGTGGCGATGTCCCGGGCGGTGACACCGGGCGGCGCGAACCGGTCGAACCCGGCTCAACCGGACAGGTCAACCGTGGTGAGCCGTTGGGTGGCGCGGGACAGCGCGACGTACAACGTCCGTACGCCCGACCCCGGCTCCGCCCGGATCTCGCCCGGGGCGACCAGGACGACGCCGTCGTACTCCATGCCCTTGGCCTCCAGGCTCGTCACCACCTGCAACCGGGGTGCGTCGATCCCGTCCAGCCACCCGGCGACCTCGGCCCGGCGCGGCACCGGCGTGACCACGCCGACCGTGCCGGGGACCTCGGCGAGCAGGGTGTTGACCGCCGCCAGCACGGTGGTCTCCAACTCAGCCGGCGGCACGCTCAGCCGCACCGGGTCAACCCCGGTGGAGCGGACGGCGGTCGGCAGCGGGAGGTCCGGATCAACCCGCCGGATCTCGGCCGCCGCCACCGCGAAGATCTCCGCCGGGTTGCGGTAGTTGGTGGTCAGGGTGAAGTGGTGCCGCGTGCGTCGGCCGAGCGCCTGGTCGCGGGCTTGGGCCAACTCCGCCGGGTCGCCGGTCCACGCCGTCTGCGCGGGGTCGCCGACGACGGTCCACGAGGCCAACCGCCCCCGGCGGCCGATCATCCGCCACTGCATCGGCGACACGTCCTGGGACTCGTCCACCACCACGTGCGTGTACTCGCGATAGTCCTCGGGGCGTTCCCGGGCCGCCGCTCGGGCGGCGCGCTGCCGATCGCTGAACGTGCTGAGCTCGCGTACCCCACCCGCCAGCTGGAACGGGTCCCGCCGAGGACGGGCCGGCTTCATCGGCTTGCCCAGCAGGGCATCCAACTCGTCGAGCAGCGCGACATCGGCCACAGTCAATCCAAGGGCGGCCCCGGCCCGGTACGCCTCGCTGAGCAGGCGGACCTCGTCGGCGGAGAGCACTCCCGCGGCGTAGCGGCGCAGCCGCTCGGGCTGGGCCAGCCAGCCGAGTACGTGCCGCGGGTGGAGCCGCGGCCACCACGCCTTGAGGAACTCGCGGAAGTCCGTCCGGTCGGCCAGCTCATCCTCGAACGCCCGCTGCTGCGGCAGGCCGGGAATGCCCAGCTGCCGGGCCTGCGCCCAGAGTGCGGCGAAGACGCCGTCGAAGCCGACCCGGCGTACCTCGTTGCGCCGCGCGCCCCGCCGCAACGCCCGATCGCGGATCGCGGTCAGCTCGCGACGGGTCACCCGCAGTAGCTCGCCCCGGTAGAGCAGCCGCAGCTCGTCCGGTGTGCCCGGTGCGGCGTCCCGGGCGGCCCGCTCCAAGACCCGCCGCATCCGCAGCGAGCCCTTCACCGCGGCGACCTCCGGTGGGTCGGTACGGGTCGCCCGGACCCCCGGGAAGAGCCCACCGAGCGCGGCGAGGGTGGCGGTCTCCTCGCCCAGCGACGGCAGCACCGACCCGATGTACTCGACGAACACGGCCGACGGCCCGACCACCAGAATGCCGCCGCCGGCGTACCGGCTGCGGTCGGTGTAGAGCAGGTACGCCGCGCGGTGCAATGCCACCGCCGTCTTGCCGGTCCCCGGGCCGCCGGAGACCACGGTGACACCGGAGCCCGGCGAGCGGATCGCCTCGTCCTGCTCCCGCTGGATGGTCGCCACGATGTCCCGCATTCCCCGTCCGGTTGCCTGGGACAGGGCGGCCAGCAGGGCGCCGTCGCCGACCGTCGTCATATCCGGCGGAGTGGCAGCCGGGTCCAGCAGGTCGTCCTCGATTCCGGTGACGCGCTCTCCGCTCGAGGAGATCATGCGGCGACGGATCACGCCCAGCGGCTGTGCCGGGGTGGCCTGGTAGAAGGCGGCCGCTGCCGGGGCCCGCCAGTCCACCACCAGCGTCCTGGCATTCTCGTCCCGGATGCCGAGGCGGCCGACGTGCAGCACCTGCCGGTTGTGCAGGTCGAGTCGGCCGAAAACGAGCCCTTCGTGCTCAGCGTCGAGCAGGTGCCGGCGCTGCGCCGCGTGAAAGACCATCGCGTCCCGCTCGACCAGCGCGCCGAAGTTGCCGACCCGGGCCAGGCGGTAGCCGTCGGACTCGGCGCGGACCGCCGCCTGGCGCAGTTCGGCGAGGCGTGCGTACACCTGGTCCAGGTGCCGCTGCTCGACGGCGATCTCCTGTTCCAGCTCGGTCCGGTCGGTCAACGTTCGTTCCTCCTGGCGTCGGTGACCAGCGCGGTGGTCAACCGCACGAGGGTACGCCCCGGCCGTGTCCCGTAAGTTTCAGGTTCGGTGCGGCCCTACCGGACGACCGCCGCGAGGTCGTCGCCGAGCTGGGCCAGGGTGGCGGTGGGCAGCGTCATACAGCTGGATCGCCCGTGCCCGCGCGCGTCGTAGGTCACCACCCGTACCTGTGTGCCGAAGCGGTCTCGTAACTCGGCGAGCTGCCGGTGCCAGATACTTCCGTTCAACGTCCAGCCGTGTGGCAGCACGGCGGCACCCGAACAACAGTGCGGCCCGCCGGGATGTCCCGACGGGCCGCACTGTTCGTCGCTCCCCGAGCGGGGCAGCTGGCTGGCGGGAGGGTCAGCCCTCGAAGACGCCGGCCTCGACGAGGCGCTTCTCGGTGGCGTCCCAGCCGTCACCCGGGTGGGTGGTGTTGAGGGCGCTCAGCTCGGCCCGGATCTTGGTGGCGTGCCCCGCGGCGGCCAGCGTCCGGATCTCCTCGACGAAAGCGTCGGAGTCGGTGCGCAGGTGCTCGGTCTTGCCGTTGGTCAGGTTACGCACGTAGGCGTTCCGGCCGCCGTTGAGCGGGATCACGTACTTGAACTCGCCCAGCACGCTGAGGGCACCACCCTGGCCAGCCTGGCCGGCCCGGACAGACGCGCGCGCGGTCTTCGAGGTGTTACTCGCCACGGAGGTACTCCTTGCAGACGTACGGTGAGGACGCGGGTAAGACGTCCGGGGGCTGGTGCGGACCTCACCCGGTGGGTGATCCCGCGCAGAAGTTCGCGGCACAGGCCGCCAATGGAACTGTACACGAGCGGGGGTCCGGGTTGGCCACCGCCTCGGGCTGGTGCAACGGGCTCACCCGACCGGCTATTCCGGGACCCGGATTTTCCGAATCCCTAGCGCATCATCCGTCACACCAGTCATGATGTGCCCCGGTAGCCACCTGGCGCGACGAGGTCGTAGGGGAAGACGCACCTCGCTCCCCGGGAGGTCACCGTGCCAACGCGTGGCGTCGTATACGTCCACTCGACCCCGCTCGCCGTGTGCTCGCACGTCGAGTGGGCGATCGCGCGCGTCCTTGCGGCGCCGGTCAACCTGCAGTGGACAGCTCAGCCCGTTGACCCCGGCGCCCGCCGGGCGGAGTGCGGGTGGACCGGCCGCCCCGGAACGGGCGCCGAGCTGGCTGCTGCCCTTCGGCAGTGGCCCATGATCCGTTTCGAGGTCACGGAGGAGCCGAGCCCCGGCGCGGATGGGGAACGCTTCATGTACGTCCCCGGCCGCGGGCTCTTCCGGGCAACCGTCGGCGCGGCCGGCGACATTCAGCTCGGTGAGGACCGATTGCGCAGCATCATGGCGGATGCCCGGGCGCCCGAGGCCCTCGCCCACGCCTTGGAGAAGGCCCTCGGGGTGGCCTGGGACACCGAGTTGGAGCCCTACCGGTACGCCGGTGACGGGGCCCCGGTGACGCTGCTCACCCGCGTCGGCTGAGGTCCAACCCATAAGGTGAGGTCGCTACGTGTTTCGGTGGCGGCTATTCGGCGCGGGTAGGGTCGACCTGCCCCAACCAGCGTCGAAAGAGTGGGATGGCTCGCGTGTCGATACCTGCACGACGTAATGGTGTCGCGGTCATCGCGCTGGCCGTACTCACCGCCCTGTTTCTTGCCGGCTGCACCGGTGGCCCGGGGCGCGCGCAGTCGACCCCGGCGACGAGTGGCCCGGCGGCCGGCCGGTCGCCCATCGGCCCGGTCGAGGATCCAGCGGCCAGGGCCGCCGCCCTGGCCAGCACGCTGGCGGATGAGGACCTCGTCGGCCAGGTGCTGATGCCGTACGCCTACGGTGCCGCCGCCGAACAGGTCTCGGCCGGCTCGGCCGCCGGCAACCAGGAACTGGCCGGCGTCGACACCCCCGCCGAGATGATCGCGAAGTACCGCCTCGGCGGGCTCATCCTCGTCGGCTTCAGCGCGGACGACCCGACCAGCGGCAACCAGGAGACCACCAACGTCGACAACCCGGAACAGGTCCGGGAGCTGACCACCGGGCTGCGGTCCGCCGCCGCCGGCCTGGCCACCGGCGAGGCGCCGTTCCTGATCGGCACCGATCAGGAGTACGGGGTGGTCACCCGGATCACCGACGGGGTCACCCTGCTGCCCAGCGCGTTGGCCGCGGGGGCGGCCGGCGAACCCGGGCTGACCGAGTCCGCCTGGCGGGCCGCCGGCACCGAACTCGCCGCCATGGGCATCAACCTGGACTTCGCTCCCGTCGCCGACGTGCTGGTCACCCCCAGCACCGTGATCGGGTCCCGGTCGTACGGCGCCGATCCGTCGACAGTGGCCGAGCAGGTCAGCGCGGCAGTGAGTGGTCTACAGGCGACCGGCGTCGCGGCAACGCTGAAGCATTTTCCCGGCCATGGGCACAGCGCCACCGACTCCCACCAGGAACTGCCGGTGCTGCCGCAGCCCCGCACCGTGCTTGAGCTGGAGGCATGGCGTCCCTTCGCGGCCGGCATCGAGGCCGGCGCCCTTGCCGTGATGTCCGGGCACCTCGACGTCACCGCGGTAGACCCGGGCACCCCGGCGACGTTCTCGCACACCCTGCTCACCGAGGTGCTCCGCGGCGAGCTCGGCTTTCCGGGGGTGGTGATCACCGACGGGATGAACATGGCCCCTGCCAAGCGCTGGTCGCCCGGCGAGGCCGCGGTCCGGGCGCTGAACGCCGGCAACGACCTGATCCTCATGCCGCCGAACGTCGGCCAGGCGTACGACGGGCTGCTCGCCGCGCTGCGCGACGGCTCGCTGCCCCGAACCCGGCTGGTGGAGGCGGTGACCCGGGTGCTGACCATGAAGTTCACCCTGGCCGGTGCGGCCACCCCGGAACTGGCCGTCCTCGGCGCGCCGGCACACCAGGCGGCGGCCACCGAACTCGCCACCGCCGCGGTGACGGCGCTGCGCGGCCCGTGTGACAGCCCGGTCTCCGGGCCGGTCACCGTGACCGCCTCCGACGGTCGGGAGCACACCCGGGCGATGCTGGTCGAGAAGCTGACCGCGGCCGGGGTGCCGGTAACCGACACCGGCGGTGCCGTGGTCCACCTGGTCGGCTACGGCGACAGCGCCGACGACCTGAGCGCCGACGCTGCCGTGACCGTCGCCATGGACACCCCGTACCTGTTGGCCGAGGCGGACTCCCCGGCGTTGCTGGCGACCTACTCGTCGAGCCCGGCGTCGATGACCGGGCTGGCCGAGGTGCTGGCCGGCGAGGCCATCCCGGCCGGCCGCGCACCGGTGCCGGTATCCGGCCTGCCCGCCACGACCTGCGGCAGCTGAGTTACCCCGATCGGCCGGGGCCCGGTCGGTGGACCGGTCAGCCCGCCGTACGCACCCCCTGTACCGCCAACCGATACACCGGCAACAGGTCGGAACGGTCGGTGAACACGCTCTCGTTGGTCACGAACAGCAGGGCTTGCCCGTTCGCCGAAACGGCCGCTCCCCAGCCGCGGTTGACCTCGTCAAGCGAGTTTTTGCTGACCCAGGTCGCCTCCACACCGGTGAGGTCATCGACGGTCAGGTCCCGGAACTGCGCCTCGGTGGCCTGCTCGAGCGACGTGTCGGCGAGGAAGGCGTCCAGGGCCGCCCGGGGCGTGACACCCTGCTCGGTGGTCCAGACCCGGAGGAAACCGCCACCGGGGCCGCGGCCCACCTCGCACTGTACGGTGGCGCCACCGCGCAGCGTCATCATCGCCGCCATCTCGGCGGCCAACTCCGGATCCTCGGCGGTCGTCAGGTCAACCTCGACGGTCTCGGCCTGCCAGCCCTCAGCGACCGGGAAAGTGACCGGCAGCGGGCACGGCCCGTCCGCGCCACCGGCGGCCCCGTCGGCGCTGGCCGGGGTGATCTCGTCGTACCAGGGCTTGCCGACGGCGGTGTTCTCGGCCGACGAGTCGGCGTCGGCCGGCTCGTCGGCCGCGCCGCAGCCGGCCGGCACCAGGAGGGCGAGAACGGCCAGCGTGGCCGGTAGACGATGACGCAGCACAGTACACATCCTCAGGATCGAATTGGACCGACACTGTGCAGCGTGCCGGCTACCCACCGGGATAGAGGTATACCGCAGCCCCCGGGCACCGCGGTCGGCGGCACCCGGGGGCTGTCCGATATCTGTTAGAGCGGGATGTTCCCGTGCGCGCCGCGACCGGCCGGTGCCGCCGCGAGAGCCTCAGCGATCTGTCGGCGGGTCTCGGCGGGCTTGATGACGTTGTCGACCACACCGATCTCCAACGCCCGGTTCACGCCACCCGCGACCCGGACCTGCTCCTCGATCAGCTCGGCGCGCAGCGCCTCCCGCTCCTCCGGCGGCGTGGCAGCCAGCTTCTTGCGGTGCAGGATGTTCACCGCCGCGCTGGCGCCCATCACCGCGACCTCCGCGTTCGGCCAGGCGAAGACCGCGGTCGCGCCGAGGGAACGGGAGTTCATCGCGATGTACGCGCCGCCGTACGCCTTGCGGGTCACCAGCGTCACCCGCGGCACGACGGCCTCGGCGAAGGCGTGCAGCAGCTTCGCCCCGCGCCGGACCACCCCGTCCCACTCCTGGCCCAGCCCGGGCAGGTAGCCGGGGACGTCAACGAGCACGATCAGCGGTACGCCGAGCGAGTCGCACATCCGCACGAAGCGGGCCGCCTTCTCGGCGCTGGATGCGTCGAGACAGCCGCCGAGTCGCAGCGGGTTGTTGGCGATCACGCCGACCGTCCGGCCGGCGAACCGCCCCAGGGTGGTGACGATGTTCGGGGCCCACCTGGCGTGCAGCTCGACACCGGGCGCGTCGAGCAGCGCCTTGACCACCGGCTTGACGTCGTACGCCCGGTTGGTCTCGGCCGGCATCTTCGCGGCCAGGTCGTGCCCGTCCTCGGCGGTGGCCGGCACATCGTCTGGGCAGAGTCGGCCCTGGTGGCCGAGGAGGGCCGCGAGTCGGCGCGACTGTGCCAGCGCCTCCTCGTCGTCCCGGCACGTCACGTGGACGACGCCGGAGCGCCGGCCGTGCGGTTCGGGACCACCGAGGCGGGCCATGTCGACCTGCTCGCCGGTGACGCTGCGGACGACCTCCGGGCCGGTCACGAAGATCCGGCCGGCACCGCTCATCACCACGATGTCGGTGAGCGCCGGCCCGTAGGCGGCGCCCCCCGCCGCGGGACCGAGCACGACGGAGATCTGTGGTACCCGGCCGGAGGCGCGGACCATGGCGGCGAAGACCTGACCGACCGCGTCGAGCGCGACCACGCCCTCGGCGAGTCGGGCTCCGCCGGAGTGCCAGAGCCCGAGCACGGGCACCCGCTCCCGGACGGCGGTGTCAATCGCGTCAACGATGTGGCGGCAGCCGTCAAGGCCCATCGCGCCGCCCATCTTCGTGGCGTCGGTGGCGTACGCGATGGCCGGTGTGCCCTCGATCTCGCCGCGGGCACAGAGCACACCGGAGCTGTCGCGTGGGGCGAGTAGGCGGAGCGTGCCCGCGTCGAACAGGGACCGGAGCCGCAGCTCCGGATCCCGATAGTCCACGGTAGAGGTTTCGGGGCCGGCAACAGTGGTGGTCACGTGAGCCTCCAAGGCTGGTCTCAGGCCCGCGTGAAGACGAGAGCCACGTTGTGCCCGCCGAAGCCGAAGGAGTTGTTCAGCGCAGCGGGGATCTCCAGGTGGCGCGCCTTGTTGGCGGCCACGTCCAGGTCGAGACCGTCGTCCGGGTCATCCAGGTTGATCGTGGGCGGTACCACACCATCCCGAATCGCCAGGATCGTAGCGATCGACTCCAGCGCACCGGCCGCGCCGAGCAGGTGCCCGGACATCGACTTCGTCGCCGTCAGGACGGGATGATCGCCCAGCGCCTGGCGCAGCGCCTTGATTTCGGCCAGGTCGCCGACCGGGGTCGAGGTGGCGTGGGCATTGACGTGCACGATGTCGCCCCGGTCGATGTCCGCGTCGGCGATCGCCTTCGTGATGGCCCGGATCGCGCCGGCGCCCTCCGGGTGCGGCTGAACGATGTCGTAGCCGTCGGAGGTTATTCCGGCGCCAGCGAGCCGTGCGTACACGTGGGCGCCGCGGGCTGCGGCGTGGTCGGCGCGTTCCAGCACGAGCACTCCGGCGCCTTCGCCGAGTACGAAGCCGTCGCGGGCCTTGTCCCAGGGGCGAGAGGCCTTCTCCGGCTCGTCGTTGCGGGTGGACATCGCCCGCATTGAGGAGAAGCCGGCGATCGGCAGCTGGTGGATGACCGCCTCGGTGCCGCCGGCCACCACCACATCGGCGCGCCCGGCACGGATCATGTCCATGCCGAGGGTGATCGCCTCCGCGCCGGTGGCGCAGGCGCTGGCCACCGAGTGCACGCCCGCGCGGGCCTGCAGCTCCAGACCGACCCAGGCGGCGGGGCCATTCGGCATCAGCATCGGAATGGTGTGCGGGGAGACCCGCCGCGGGCCGGAGGCCTCCAGGATGTCGTCCTGGTTGAGCAGGGTCAGTGCGCCGCCGATGCCCGAGCCGATGCTGACGCCGAGCCGCTCCGGGTCCAGCCCGGAGTCGGCGAGACCGGCATCCGCCCAAGCCTGGTTCGCGGCGATGATCGCGATCGCCTCGGAGCGGTCCAGCCGGCGCAACTTGATTCGGTCCAGCAGCTCAGCCGGGTCGACCGCGAGTTGGGCTGCGATCCGGACCGGTAGCTGTTCGGCCCAGTCCGGGGTGAGCGCGCTCACCCCGGACTGGCCATTGAGCATGGCGTCCCAGGTTGACGCGACGTCCCCACCCAGCGGGGTGGTCGCGCCGAGACCGGTGACGACGACGTCAGGGTGGGTCATGATCAGGACTGCGCCTCGATGTAGCTGACAGCGTCCCCGACCGTCTTCAGGTTCTGCACCTCGTTGTCCGGGATCTTGACGCCGAACTTCTCTTCGGCGGCCACCACGACCTCCACCATCGACAGCGAGTCGACATCCAGGTCGTCGGTGAAGGACTTCCCCTCGGCCACGTCGTCCGGGGTCACCCCGGCAACCTCTTCGAGGATCTCGGCGAGGCCGGTGGTGATCTCGTCACGGGTCATTGCTGTTGGTTCCTCTCATCGGGGGGTTGCTTCGCCGCGGTGGCGAAGGGCGGTGTGCCGCGGCACACCGGGTCTCAGGGGCAGCGGACGACCTGACCGGCGTAGGTCAGGCCACCGCCGAAGCCGAACAGCAGCACTGGTGCACCGGAGGGCACCTCGCGCCGTTCCACCAGCTTCGACAGGGCCAGGGGAATGCTCGCCGCCGAGGTGTTGCCGGATTCGACCAGGTCCTTGGCGACGATCGCCTGGGGGATGCCGAGGCGCTTGACGATGCCGTCGATGATGCGGGTGTTGGCCTGGTGCGGCACGAACGCCGCCAGCTCGGACGGGGCGATCCCGGCCCGCTCACACGCCTGGAGTGCGAGCGGCGCCAGCGCGGTGGTGGCCCAGCGGAAGACGCTCTGTCCCTCCTGCCGCACGTAAGGGCGCCATCCCTCGATCCGGACCGCGTCGCCGCGCTCCGGCACCGAACCCCACACCACCGGGCCGATGCCGGCCGGCTCATCCGCGCCGGTGGCGGTGACCACCGCGGCCCCCGCCCCGTCGCCGAAGATGATGCAGGTTGAACGGTCCGTCCAGTCGGTGAAGTCGGAGAGCTTCTCCGCGCCGATGACGATGGCGTTCCGCGCTGCGCCGGCCCGGACAGCGTGGTCAACCGTGCCGAGGGCGTACGCGAAGCCGGAGCAGGCGGTGTTGAGGTCGAACGCGCCGGGCGCGGTGATGCCGAGCCGGGCTGCGACCCGGGAGGCGACGTTCGGGCTGCGATCGATCGAGGTGCAGGTGGCCACCACGACGAGGTCGATGTCGGTGGCGGTCAGGCCGGAGCCGGCCAGCGCCTTGCCAGCGGCGGCGACGGCCATGTCGGTGACCGTCTCGCCGTCGGCGATCCGGCGGCTGACGATGCCGACCCGGTCGCGGATCCACTCGTCGCTGGTCTCCACCAGCTGGGCGATCTCGTCGTTGGTCACCACCCGGGACGGCTGGTAGTGGCCGAGCGCAACGATCCGGCTGCCCGTCATCAACGCTGTCCTTCCCTATGCGGCCATGGGTACCGCGAAGTCATGTGTGGCCACCGATCCGGGCCAGCGGCTGGCCCGGGGCCACCGGATCGTCGTGGTGGGCGAGCCATTCGGTGAGCAGGCCGCTGTCGTGGGCGGTGACCTCGACCGGGCCCTGCCGGGTGGCGATGTGGCCAATGATCTGACCGGCGCGCATGTCAACGCCTTCGGTCAGCTCGTCAGCGGGGACGAAGGTGCCGGCGGCGGGGGAGACCACGACCCGGAACTGGATGACCGGCTCGTGGCCGGCGGGGCCGCTGTGCCGGGCGATCAGGTCTCGCGCGGCGGGCAGGTCGTCCGGGGTGTTGAGGGTGACGATCTCCGGGGCGGCCTCGCCCTTCAGCTCCCGCTTGACCAGGCCGGCGAGGGTGCCGGCCGGGGGTAGTTCAATCACCCCGGTCACACCGAGGTCGGCGAGGGTGCGCAGGCACAGGTCCCAACGGACCGGGGCGGTGACCTGGCGGATCAGCCGCTGCACCATCTCCCGGCCGTGGTTCACCGCGGCGCCGTCGAGGTTTGACAGCAGGATATGAGTCGGATCGGTGGGGGTGACGCCGGCGGCCACGGCAGCGAGGGCGGCCTCGGCCGGGGCCATGTACGGCGTGTGGAAGGCGCCGGCCACCTGTAGCTGGCGGACCCGGGCGCGGGCGGGGGGTTCAGCGGCGAGCTTCTCCAGCCCACCAAGGGATCCGGCGGCCACGACCTGGCCGGCGCCGTTGCGGTTGGCCGGGTGTAGCTCGTGCTTCTCGATGGTGGCGAGTACCTCGTCGGGGTCGCCGCCGAGTAGCGCGGCCATCCCGGTCGGTTCCAGCGCGCAGGCCGCTGCCATCTCGCGCCCCCGGACGGCGGCCAGCGTGACCGCGGCTTCCGGGGTGAGCACTCCGGCGAGCGCGGTCGCGCCCAACTCGCCGACGCTGTGGCCGGCGGTGAGCGTGACATCGTGCATCGGTAGCTGCTCGGCGGCGAGTAGCGCCGCCGCGACGAGCAGCGGTTGGGTACGGGCGGTGTCCTTGATCTCGTCAGCGTCCGCGGCCGTGCCGAGGTGCACCAGGTCGACCCCGGCGAGCGCGGACCACCAGCGCAACCGCGCCTCGGCGCCGGGAAGGTCGAGCCAAGGGGTCAGGAAGCCGGGTTTCTGTGAACCCTGGCCGGGGGAGAGTACGGCGAGCACGGGTACGACTCTCCCGGATCCGCGCGGGTAGCGCTGTGCCGTCTTGCACCAAACCGCACTAGAACCTTTGGAGGAATCCTACAAAGATCCACTAATACTGTCAGTCTATTGCCCTGTTTTAGGAGTAACCGTGCTTATTGTCCGGTTCGATGTCCGGGCGAATACCGGGTCAAGTCGGCCGACGGTGAGCGCCACCTGGAGCGCGTACGCATCCCGGGCCGCCAGGGGAGACAGCCCGGTCACCTCCGCCACCCGCCGCAGCCGGTACCGCACCGTGTTCGGGTGTACGAACAGCGCCCGGGCCGCGCTCTCCAGGGTGCCCGTGGCGGTGAAGAAGGCATCCAGCGTCTCCAGCAGCTCCCCACCGGAGCGGGCCAGCGGGGCGTACACGTCGTGCCGCAGCCGGCGGCGGGCCTCGGCATCTCCGGCGAGCGCCCGCTCCGGTAGCAGGTCGGCGGCGGGTACCGGTCGGGGCGCGGCCGGCCAGGCCGGGGCGGCCCGGAATCCGGCGAGGGCCGCCCGGGCCGAGTCGGTGGCCTCGTCCAGGCTCGGCACGGCCGGGCCCACGACGACCGGGCCGGTGCCGAAGGCGTCGAGCAGCTTGCCGGTGGCGGCCACCGGATCGGCCACCCCGCCGAGCACGATGACCAGGCGGTCGCCGTGCACGCCCCCGATCACCTCGGCACCGATGCGCCGGGCCAGCCGGTAGACGGTGTGCAGTACGGCGGAGACCTCCCCGCCTGGGGAGCGGCCCACCGCCACCGCCACCGGGGGCGCGTCCGCCCAGCCCAGCGCCGCCGCCCGGCTGGCCAACACGTCTGGTGAGTCGCCACGGAGAAGCGCGTCAACCAGGAGGGCCTGGAGCCGGGCGTCCCAGGAACCACGGGACTCGGCGGCCCGCGCGTACACCCGGGCGGCGGCGAACGCGATCTCCCGGGAGTAGCGCAGCACCACATCCCGTAACTGCTGCTCCTCCCCGGGGGCGGCGAGGGTCGGGACCCGTTCTTCCACCACGTCGATGGTCACCTTGATCAGGGCTACCGTCTGCTGGAGGCTGATGGAGCGGGCCAGGGCCTGCGGCGCGGTCGCGAAGACCTCGTCGGAAACCTCCTGGGTGCTGTCCGCGGTGCCGCCGCCGGCGCGCAGCCACTGCACCAGGGAGCGGGCACCGGCCTGCGCCACCAACATGACCCAGGAGCGTTGGTCGGCCGGGAGCTCGCGGAACCAGGGCAGTGTCTCGTCCATCCGCGCCACACTGGCGGTGGCGAGTGCTCCCGCCGCCCGCTCGATCCGGCGCAGCGTGGCCGCCAGTTCGGTTCCCGGCTCGTTCACCGCCCTAGCCTGACACGTCGCTACCTGCGGTGTGGCACCTGGGCGGTTCGTCCGAGGTCGGTGATTCGCGTCGATTCCAGTTGTGACCTGGTACGCGCGCCGCACCGCCCGTCGGTCCCGGCCAGTACGGTGACAGGGGCACGCCGGGGCAGCGCCGGTGGGCGACAGCGAGGGTGAGGAGACCTGGATGGCGCACGGGGAGGCCGAGCGCGGCTGCGCCCAGGACGGGCACTGCCGGCCGGGCCACCACGAGTTGCCGGCAACCAAGCAGCACCGGTGGCTTGCCGGCGGCGTTCCGGCCGAGACACCCAGCGGGCCCTTACCGGAGTGCGCTGAGGAGGATTCAGCGGTGCCGCGTCAACGGTCCGCCGAGTCGGTCGGGTCGCCGTCAAGCCCGGTTCGGGGTTGTCTCAGCGGCCTGCCGGGCTGGGCGGGCGCGCACCGGCACGGCCCGGTTCGACCCCGAACGCGGGCGGGGCGCTCCGGCCGACCGCCCAGCCGCTGGTGCTGATCCGGCGGCGGGGAAGCGGTGGCTGACGGATAGCGCCGCGGCGGTCGGCCGCGGCGTCCGCGGATCGACCGGCGGCGTCAGCGGGTCCGACGCCGGATCAGCAGTGCGATCCCGGCCAGCCCGAAGGTGATCGTCAGCACGACGGCTACGTTGACCAAGAGCAGCCGGGGCAACCCGCTGAAGGCCTCGTCGATGTTTCCAGCCGGGTCGAGCGCATCTTCCGGAATCATCCGTTCGCTGCCGCCGGCCCCACCGACAACCGCGTCCACCTGCCGTTCCAACGGCACACCAGCGGTCCGCAGCGTCTCCGACATGGTGAATCGGCCGAAGAACCAGCCGGCGGCGGCCTGCTCGGAGTCCGGCTGCTTGGCAGGTCGGTAGATACGGGGCCCGCCGGCGGCCTTCGGGTACAGGTCGTAGGTCTGCTGGGGTTTGTCCCCAACGAGCACGACGATAGTGTACTTAGGACCGAGGTCGGCCTTGTCCGGTTTGCTGCTCTGGCCGGCGTCGCCAAGGAAGTTAACCTGGTCGATGACGGCCGTCACCTGGGTCGGGTGCGTGTCGGCGCGTAGGTGTAGCGGCTCGGCCATTCCGGCACCGGTGATATCCACCCCCGCTGGCGGCGGCTTCGTCGTCGCCGACGCGGGTGCGGCGAGGCCGAGCGTGAGCACTCCCGCCGTGAGACCACCAGCCATGATGGCGACCAACCGCCGTACCCTACGGACCATCGCTGCCTCCTCGCCCCCGTTCGATGGATGGCATCGCTGCGGGCTTCGTGCACGCGGATCGCCGTGGACGCCGGATGTTAGGCCGGACGCCTCCACCTCAATAGACTCCGTCACGCGACAGCTGGTTGCACCTCCCGGTGAAGAGATTTCAGCTATCTGTGATCTTCAACCCAGGAGTCGCCGCTCGCGGCCGGTCGACCCGCGCATTTTACCTACCGCGCCGGGCAACCGGACGGCGGGGTGTATCTCTCCTCAGGGGAGACGGAGCCGGGCGGCTCGTAGTCGGGTCAGGGTGCGCTCGCGGCCCAGGACCTCAAGCGACTCGAAGAGGGGGAGGCCGACCCGGCGGCCGGTCACCGCGACCCGGACGGGTGCCTGGGCCTTGCCCAACTTCAAGCCGTGCGCGGTGCCGACCGCCTCCAGTGTCGACCTGGTCGAATCCGCGTCCCACGACGGCACCTCGGTGAAGGCGGCGATCACCGCGTCGAGCAGGTCGCCGGCGCCGTCCTTCATCGCCTTGGCCCACGCTCCCTCGTCGATCAGCGGCGTGTCGAGGAAGAGGAAATCCACGTTGGGCACGATCTCGCTGAGTACCGCGATCCGGGTCTGTGCCAGCGGTGCCACCGCCTCGAACGCCTCGGCGTCGAATTCGTCCGGCTGCCACGGCGGAGGCGCGATCGTCGCGGTCCCGGTCAACCATGGCTGGCACGCCGCGACGAAATCGGCGACCGGCAGCGCTCGGATGTACTCGCCGTTGAACGCGCGCAGCTTCTTCTCGTCGAAGAAGGCCGAGGAGGGGTTCACCTCATCCAGTCGGAACTCCTCCTCGATGGCCGGCCAGGGCACGATCTCCCGGTCGCCGGCCGGGGCCCAGCCGAGCAACATCAGGTAGTTGCGCATCGCGTCGGCCAGATAGCCCTCGTCGCGGTACGCCTCCAGGGCCACCTTGTCCCGGCGCTTGGACAGCTTCTGCCGCTTCTCGTTGACGACGACCGGGACGTGCGCCCACACCGGCGGCTTCACGCCGAGTGCGTCCCAGAGCAGTTGCTGCTTCGGCGTGTTCGGCAGGTGCTCTTCGGCCCGGATGACGTGGGTGATCCCCATCGTCATGTCGTCCACCACGTTGGCGAGCAGGAAGACCGGTGAACCGTCGCTCCGGGCGATCACGAAATCCTCGATCAGCCGGTTGTCGAAGGTGGGCTCACCGCGGATCAGGTCGACCACCACGGTCGTACCCTCGTCCGGGGTCCGGAAGCGGAGGGCGCGGCCGGCGCCCGGGCCCAGCTTTCGATCCCGACAGAAGCCGTCGTAGCCGGTGTGTGGTGAGCCGGTACGGGCCTGGACCGCCTCCCGTGTGCAGTCGCAGTAGTACGCCCGCCCGCCCTCGTGTAGCCGGCTCGCGGCGGCGCGGTGCTCGGTCGCGTACGAGGACTGGAAGTAGGGCCCTTCGTAGCTGCCGCGGGCGATGCCGATCCACTCCAGTGCCGCCAGGATGCCCTCGGTCCACTCCGGCTTGTTGCGGGCCGCGTCCGTGTCCTCGACCCGGAGTACGAACACCCCGCCCTGCTGCTTGGCGAAGATCCAGTTCTGCAGAGCCGAACGGGCACCGCCGACGTGGAACATTCCGGTCGGGGAGGGGGCGAAGCGCACACGTACCGTCACGCCCCCAGCCTACGGCTGGCCGGGTCGGTGTCGGGAAGGGCCCCTTGCCGTCGACGGAGGCCATACCCATAGTGCCCGGACGGAGGCAAGGGTTTTCGGCGTGTCTTTTACCTACCTGTCCGTTTAAGTCCGAAATAGCGCATAGAGTGCCGATATCGTGGGTTGTCCGCACTGGAGGAAGACGGAAAATGATCCTCGTGGAACGCAGCTCGCACGTAACCGCGCCGATCGAAGCGGTCTGGGGCGTCGTGCAGCGGGCTGAACAGCTACCGGCCTGGCTGGCCGGGGTCCGGGCGGCGGAAGTGCTCTCCGGGGAGGGCTTCGGCCGGCGGCAGCGGGTCCAGGCGGGGCGGGGCGCGGCCCATGAGGCCGAGGTGATCGCCTACCAGGAGCCGACCCTGATCGGCTGGCGGGAACGCGCCAAGGGCGCCGGTGCCCGAGCGGAGGCGCGCACCGAGATCTACGTCCAGCTCACCGCGGACGAGGCACCGGGCGCGACGGTCGTGCGGCTGATCGTCGTACGCTGGCCGGCTGGTCCGGTCAAAGCCGCCCTGCTCCGGCTCGGTCTGCGTCGGGTCGGCGCCGACCTGGAGGACTCGCTCGCCCGGCTGACCGACCTGGCCGCCGTCGGCTGACCGGGTCCCGTCCTGGCGTCAACCCGTTCCGGCGGTGGCCTGAGGTCCTAGCCAGGGATCCGGGCCACCGCCACTGGGTAGCTCCCCACTCCCGGGTGCGGCGCGGCCAGCGTCCACCTGCGGCCAGCAGCCACCTGCGGTCAGTATCCGCACGAGGGGATGTGGACGGAACACCCCGAGAGACGACACCGGCCCGGCGTGGAACACTCCGCGCCGGGCCAGCCGTGACCGTCGGTCAGCTGTCGCCGCCGGTCTCACCGACGGGGGCGGCCCCGATGTCGTCGATGGCGTACTTCTTGGCCGCCTCGGCGGGGACCCCCGCCGGGACCGCGCCGCGGAGCGCGAGCTGCCGCAACGTCGCGACCACGATCGACTCCGCGTCCACGTGGAAGTACCGACGCAGTGCGTGCCGGGTGTCCGACTTGCCGAACCCGCAGGTGCCGAGCGAGGTGTAGTCGCCGGGCACCCAGCGGGCAATCAGATCCGGCACCGCCCGCATCCAGTCGCTGACCGCGACCTTCGGTCCGTCGGCGTCGGCCAGCTTGGCCGTCACGTACGGGACCTGCTGCTGCTCGGTCGGGTTGAGCAGGTTGTGCTCCTCCGCCTGGACCGCGTCGCGGCGCAGCTCGGTCCAGGAGGTCACGGACCAGACGCTGGCGGCCACCCCCCAGTCCCGGGCGAGCAGGTCCTGCGCCTTGAGCGCCCACTGCATGCCGGTGCCGGAGGCGAGCAGCTGTGCCGACGGGCCGTCCACCTGGGGCGCCGGCGCGTACCGGTAGATGCCCTTCAGGATGCCCTCGACGTCGACCTCCGCCGGCTCCGCCGGCTGCACGATCGGCTCGTTGTAGATCGTCAGGTAGTAGAAGATGTTCTCCTGCGCCTCGCCGTACATGCGGTGCAGGCCGTTCTCCACGATGTGCGCGATCTCGAAGGCGAACGCCGGGTCGTAGGCGACCACCGCCGGGTTGGTGGCGGCGATCAACAGTGAGTGACCGTCCTCGTGCTGGAGGCCCTCGCCGTTGAGCGTGGTCCGGCCGGCGGTGGCGCCGAGCAGGAAGCCACGGGCCATCTGGTCGGCCGCCGCCCAGAGCCCGTCCGCGGTCCGCTGGAACCCGAACATCGAGTAGAAGATGTACATCGGGATCATCGGCTCGTTGTGCGTGGCGTACGCGGAGCCGGCCGCGGTGAAGGAGGCGACCGAGCCGACCTCGTTGATGCCCTCGTGCAGGATCTGCCCGCTGGTCGCCTCCTTGTACGACAGGAACAGCTCCCGGTCAACCGAGGTGTAGCGCTGGCCGTGCGGCGAGTAGATCTTCCGCGTCGGGAAGAGCGAGTCCATCCCGAAGGTGCGGGCCTCGTCCGGGATGATCGGTACCCAGCGTCGGCCGAACTCCTTGTCCTTCATCAGGTCCTTGAGCAACCGGACGAAGGCCATCGTGGTGGCCACCTTCTGCTTACCGGAACCACGCTTCACGTCGGCGAAGCTCTCGGGGCCGGGGATGGCGAGCCGCTTCGTGCCGGACCGTCGGGAGGGTAGGTAGCCGCCGAGCTGTCGGCGCCGCTCGTGCAGGTACTCGATCTCGTCGGACTTCGCCTCCGGCCGGTAGTACGGCGGCAGGTAGGGGTTCTCCTCCAACGCCTTGTCCGGGATGTCCAGGTAGAGCCGGTCGCGGAAGGTCTTCAGGTCCTCCAGCGTCAGCTTCTTCATCTGGTGGGTGGCGTTGCGCCCCTCGAAGTGCGAGCCGAGTGTCCAACCCTTGATGGTCTTGGCCAGAATCACCGTCGGCTGCCCGGTGTGCTCCACCGCGGACTTGTACGCCGCGTAGAGCTTCCGGTAGTCGTGGCCGCCCCGCTTCAGGTTCCAGATCTCGTCGTCGCTGAGGTGCTCGACCATCTTGCGGGTCCGCGGGTCGCGGCCGAAGAAGTGCTCCCGGATGTACGCCCCGGACTCCGCCTTGTAGGTCTGGTAGTCACCGTCCGGCGTGGTGTTCATCAGGTTGACCAGCGCGCCGTCGGTGTCCCGGGCGAGCAGTGGGTCCCACTCGCGGCCCCAGACGACCTTGATGACGTTCCAGCCGGCGCCCCGGAAGAACGCCTCCAGCTCCTGCATCACCTTGCCGTTGCCGCGGACCGGTCCGTCCAGGCGTTGCAGGTTGCAGTTGATGACGAAGGTGAGGTTGTCCAGCTCCTCCCGGGCGGCGGTCCCGATCGCGCCCAGCGTCTCCGGCTCGTCCATCTCGCCGTCGCCGAGGAACGCCCACACGTTCTGGTCGGAGGTGTCCTTGATGCCACGGTGGTGCAGGTAGCGGTTGAACCTGGCCTGGTAGATGGCGTTGACGCCGCCGAGGCCCATCGAGACGGTGGGGAACTCCCAGAAGTTCGGCATCAGCCGGGGGTGCGGGTACGACGGCAGCCCGCCGCCGGGGTGCGACAGCTCCTGGCGGAACCCGTCGAGCTGGTGCTCGCTGAGCCGTCCCTCGAGGAACGCCCGCGCGTACATGCCGGGGGAGGCGTGTCCCTGGTAGAAGAGGTGGTCGCCGCCCCCCGGGTGGTCCTTACCCCGGAAGAAGTGGTTGAAGCCGACCTCGTAGAGCGAGGCCGAGCTGGCGAACGTCGAGATGTGCCCACCGACGCCGATCTCCGGCCGCTGGGCCCGGTGCACCAACACCGCCGCGTTCCATCGGATGTAGGCCCGGATCCGCCGCTCGACGTGCTCGTCACCGGGGAACCAGGGCTCCTGCTCCGGTGCGATGGTGTTGATGTAGTCCGTGGTCGTCAGGGATGGCACCCCGACCTGACGCTCGCGGGCTCGTTCCAGCAGGCGCAGCATGACGTAGCGGGCGCGCTTCGTCCCGCGCTCGTCGATGACACCGTCCAGCGACTCGACCCATTCGCCGGTCTCGTCGGGGTCGATATCCGGAAGCTGGCTCGGCAGACCGGCACTGATCACCGGGCGCTTGCGTTCCGTGGCCACAGGCGTTCCCTCGGTTGGATTTTGGTCAGGTTATAGCGCCATCCTGCCTTCTCGAGGCGCTCCCCGTCACTTCACCCGCAGGAGACGCGACGCTCGACACAGGTACTCGTCGGTAACTTCATCTGGGTGGCCCGACGATGTCTCGGTGTCACGGGTCGACCAGGACCGGCCGCGGGCAGAATTCACCCATGCGTACCGAAGTGATAACCGTGCAGACGGGCTCACGCCTCACCGTCCGGAACATCAGCGACGAGGCGGACCGGTTCGTCGCCGGACAGGGGGACGGCCTGCTGCACGTCTTCGTGCCCCACACCACCGCCGGGCTCGCGCTCATCGAATTCGGCGCCGGGTCCGACGATGACCTACGTCAGGTGCTCAACGACCTGTTGCCCGCCGACGACCGGTGGCGACACCGGCACGGGTCGCCCGGGCACGGGCGGGACCATCTGCTGCCCGCTTTCCTGTCGCCGGATGCGACGCTGCCGGTGTGTGCCGGGCGGCTCATGCTCGGCACCTGGCAGTCGCTGTGCCTGGTTGACCCGAACGGGGACAACCCAACCCGCCAGGTTCGTTTCTCGTTTCTGTCCGGCTGACCGGCACCGACGAACCGGCTTGCCGGCCGGACGAGCAGAACCCTCCTCGGGGGGCGAGGAGAACCCTCCGCGGGGGCGAGGAGAACCCTCCGCGGGGCGGTGCGCGTTCCGACACCGGGTGCCGTCGTTTCGGGAACCGGCCACCTCAACTGGTGTGGCGGGTAGGGTGCCGGTCATGGCGCATCGCACCGTCCAGCGGGTCGACTTCCCCGCTGGCAACCGGTCTGAGCTGGCCGGGGACGCCATCCGTCGGATCATGCAGATCGCCTCGACCATCCGGCAGGACCAGGAAATCGACATCAACCGGCTGGGGCTCACCCCCGCCGTGGCCCGCGCCCTGTACGAACTCGACCCGGACCGGCCGTTGCCGGCCCGGGAACTCGCCGAGCAGCTGCGCTGCGACCGGTCCAACGTCACCGCCCTGGTAGACCGGCTGGAGCAGGCGGGCCTGGTCGAGCGCCGGATCGACCCGGCCGATCGGCGGCAGAAGACACTTGTGGTGACCACCACCGGGCGGCTGGTACGGGTGCGGGTCCACCAGGCGATGTCCGAGTCCCGGCTCCTCGCCGGTCTCAGCGATGAGGAAATCAGTGC
Source organism: Salinispora sp. H7-4 (assembly GCF_013416675.1). Classification (NCBI taxonomy): domain Bacteria; kingdom Bacillati; phylum Actinomycetota; class Actinomycetes; order Micromonosporales; family Micromonosporaceae; genus Salinispora; species Salinispora sp. H7-4. The sequence continues at coordinate 245,800 of NZ_JABZED010000016.1, read as the reverse complement.
CCTGCGTGCCCTGGTAACCAAAATGTCCGAGTGTGGCTGCCCGCCGACCGGCGCGACGGAGTAGACCGGGCGCCCCTGCCGCTGCGGAGGAGCATCGTGGCCCTGGTCGATGCCGGATACGTCGGAGTGGTGCGGCGTGTTGCGGCAGTTGACTCGTTCGTACCATAAGGCCCGTTGGCCCGTCAGGTTCTGGTCACCGACGATGCCATCACCCAGGGTGCCCGCACACTCCTGGCAGGGTAAATTCCGTTCGACCCGGTGTGCCACTTGCGCGCCGAGCCGCAACTGTGTGGACTTGGCTCACGGCGTCAACCGACGCTGTGAGCTGGATGAAAGAGGAGGCACGCGACAGTGAGCGCGACCGCTGGTCAGGCCGCCGACGGGGTACGCAGCCTGGCGGACCGGTTCGGAATCGAGCCGGGGATGGTCGTCATGGAGATGGGGTACGACGACGACGTCGACCAGGATCTCCGAGACGCACTGACCGACCGCTGTGGGGAACTGGTTGACGAAGACACCGACGAGGTGGTCGACGCGGTACTGGTGTGGTACCGGGACGGCGACGGTGACCTTTTCGAGCTGCTCGTTGATGCCCTCGGCCCGCTGGCGGACAGCGGAATCGTGTGGCTACTGACGCCGAAGGCCGGACGTGAGGGGCACGTGGAGCCCAGCGAGATCGCCGAGTCCGCGCCTACCGCCGGTCTGCAGCAGACCTCCACGATCAACGCCGGCCGGGACTGGAGTGGCGCCCGGTTGGTGCTGCGCCGTGGGTCGAAGAGTAAGAAGTAACTGACTCCACACCGCTCAGCGCCCGCCGTATGGCAGGCTTTCGTGACGTTGACCCGACCCGCAAGGAGTTCCGTATGCCCATCGAGGTAGGCGCGCAGGCGCCGGACTTCGTGCTCAAGGACCAGAACAACCAGGAGGTTCGGCTCGCCGACTTCCGTGCCAAGCGCAGTGTGCTCCTGGTCTTCTACCCACTCGCCTTCACCGGTGTCTGCCAGGGTGAACTGTGCGAGGTACGGGACAACCTGAACCAGTACGTCAACGACGACGTTCAGGTGCTCACCGTCAGCGTTGACTCGGTGTACGCCCACAAGATCTGGGCGGACCAGGAGGGCTACCAGTTCCCGCTGCTCTCCGACTTCTGGCCGCACGGTGCGGTCGCCCAGGCGTACGGGGTCTTCAACGACGTTGCTGGCATCGCCAACCGGGGCACCTTCGTCATCGACAAGGCGGGTGTGGTCCGCTTCGCCGAGATGAACACGCCGGGTGAGGCCCGTGACCAGCAAAGCTGGCGTAAGGCGCTGGCTGAGGTTGCGGCCGCCTGACACCTGGTCGACCGTCGGGGCGGCGCCGGTGGCGGCAGGGTAAGCTTGCCAGCCTCCGGCCCGTCTCACCGGCGCCCGGGGCGCGTAGCTCAGTGGGAGAGCACTCGCCTTACAAGCGAGGGGTCGCAGGTTCGAAACCTGCCGCGCCCACCCCGTACCACCAGCACTCACGATGGCCCGGAGGTCACTTCCCGGGCTGGGACAGCCATAGCAACAGCTGCGCGACCCTGTGGGACGGATTCCATCGGCGCTGCGGCAGTCACCTCGCCTACTCCGACTCGACCTGACCGGCCCCGTGGGCGAGTGCTAGCCACACTCGTCTTCCGCCCGTCCGGCCGGCGGGAGGTCGCCCGGGCCGCGGATCAGGTAGATCGCCACCAGCAGTAGGTAGGCCAGCAGACTGAGGATCGGATTGATGAAGACGATGGCGAAGGCGATCAGGTAGAGCAGCGGGCGGATGAGGTATCGGCGGGAGACCGACGCCGCCAGCTGGGGATCGAGATCCGGGTGGAGCAGTCCCCGCCAGCGTGCCCACCACCAGCCCAGGTTGAAAAACAGCGCCTCGCCGAGCACGGCGCCGACGTAGATCGCGGCCGACAACCGCTGGTCCACATCGCTGCCGCGAAGATGATCCGAGAGCTGGTTGGCCGTGAACGGGATTGCGGCCACGAACATCAGCATCAGCAGGTTCAGCACCAACAGCATCTGGTCAACCCGGACCACGTAGCGCCAACTGTTGTGGTGGGCCAGCCAGATCTGGCCGACGATGGCGAAGGTGATGACGTAGGCGAGGAAGGCCCGCCACTCCTGTTGGAGCCGCGACACCAGGTCGGTGTCGGCCGCTCCCGCTGGGTTGAACTGGAGCAGTTCCACCGCCATCAGAGTCAGTGCGACGGCGATTACGGCGTCGCTGAACGCCTCCACCCGGGTGGTGTCCCGGGACATCTCGCTGTCTCGCCGATACCGGTGCCTCGGCCCTCCGCCCGCCTGCGTCACGTCACCCCGCCCCCTGCTGGATCCGCACACTGATCGTCACCCGGCCGGGGCGGAGTGTGTGGCGAAACTGCCCTCAGTCGACCGGAGTGGACGACCTTTGCGGAATGGGCGGTGCGGGGTGCCAGGCGATGGGTGCCACGCGCATGCAATGGCGAGTGCCGTCGTGGCAGCGCCGACGTGGCTGCTGCGGACGGTTCACCAACGGGGAGGTTGCTCCGGGGAAGTGGTAGCAGGGATCACTTCGTCGAGTCTTCGGAAACGTAGGCCGCGTGCCTTGAGAACCGGAAGTGCGCGTTCGACGCCGGCGGCTGTCTCCGAGTCTGGACGGTTGAAGTGTGCCAGCAGGATTCCGCCGGGGCGGAGTTGCAGGAACTGCTGGTAGACCTGGTTGGCGCTTGCGGTGGCACCGAAGTCGCCGTTGACGCTGAACATCACGGTCCACTCGCCCATCGCCCGGGACACCTGGGTGGCCACGTTGTCGGCGTGGGCTGTTCCCGGGCGGAAGAACTTTGGCTGGAGGCTGTAGTTGGTGGCCATCCACGTGTGCATTCCGGCGATTTCGTCGTACACCTCGGCAACGTTTTTCGTGCCGGCGATTCCGTATGCGGAGCGACCAGAAGTTGATAGCGGGCGGTGGTTCGTACCGTGGTTGCCGATCTCGAACAGGGGGTCAGCCACGAGGCTTTCGAATTCCTGTCGATGGGCGGTCGCCCAGCGTTGGTTGACAAACAGCGTCGCCGGTACGCGCTGCTCCCGCAGCGTGTTGATCAGTCGTTCGTCGTAGCCGCTGCTGTCGCTGCAAGCGTCGAACGTCAGGCAGACGGAGTCGCGGGTCAGTGCGGTGTCGGTCGGAAAAGTTGACCAGGAACTGTCCGGATGTAATCCCCAGTAGCGGGGTGTCCGGGCGCCGTAGTGGCTGATGATCTCTTCTCGGGACGGTAGCGTGCCGGGGGCGGTAGCCGTTGGTGGTGGTGGCGCTGGGGTGGCGCTGGTGTCGACGGGCTCTATCCAGGCAGGAACGTCTCCGTGGGCACTGCGGTCGGTCCGCCAGGGGGCAGTGCGCGCCCCGGCGATGGCGGCTAGCCCGCCTAGTGTTCCGACGCCGGCCAGCGTCAGCATTCCTCTGCGGCTGAATAATTGTGTTGGTCGTTTCCGACCGTCAGTCGCCTCCGGCCTGCCTGTCATCGGCGGATCATACCCAGCAACATGAGGCATGTTCACGGGAAGGGTGATGGCTACCCTCCGATGTCAATCTAATGTTGACGCGTGACCTCCGTGATCGCACACCTGGCCGACGTCAGGAATGCTCGAGTCCGCCTCGATGAGCGGGAGTTGGAACTGATCGACCGGGCCCGCCATGCGGGCGTCACCTGGGCGGAGATAGCCGCAGCGTTGGGTTTGGGTAGCCGGCAGGCCGCGGAGCAGCGCCGCCAGCGTCTCGCAGTGGCCCGACGGTCCCGGCGGCAAGCACTCGATCGTCGCTACTCTGCCCGGATCGCCGCGTTGCGGGTGGCCGTGGCTGATCTTCAGCGGTGGATTGACGCGGACCGGGGCTGGGATGCCCGGTTCCCGGCGGCGGCGCTGGTGCGCGGGACGGCAGCGCATGCGCTGGATTCAGCGCCGGGCGCGTTGTACGCCCTGGCCCGGCACCTCGTTGCGGACCTGGCGGAGGTGGGGGCGGGCCGGCTGCCGTTACCGGTTCAAGCGGCCGCCAGCAGGATCGAGGTAGCGATGTCAACAGAAGCTTGACGTCCCCCGACAGTCTTGCCTGGACTCGGCTCAAGGATTGAGGATGTGAGTCACCGAAACTCAACCTTGGGGGGTCAATGCAGCGCAATGTTGGGCTTTTTGTGGCGATTTCCGGGCTGTCGGGACTTGTTGGTGGGGTCCTGTCTCTGGTGCCCGGAATCTGGATCCTCGATCTCACCGATTCCAGTAGCCTCGCCGCGCTCGCGCAACTCTGCCTGTACGCCCCGGTGTGGGGTGCTCCCTGGCTGGGCGGCCTGCTCGACCGAACGCCCAGGCGGCCACTACTCATCGGAGTGAATCTCTCCTTGGCGTTGGCCCTTTCCTGCCTGTTTGCCGTGCAGGGGCCGCACCAGATCTGGCTCATATTCGCTGTTCTTTTCGCTTTCGGAGTCAGTCGCACATTGGTTGATGCGGGCGAGACGGCGCTCCTGCCAGCTGCTCTTTCCGCAGGGCAGCTCGGGAGCGTCAACGGTTGGCGGTCCAGCGCCAGGGAAGGCATGAAGCTCGTGGCTCCGTTAACGGGCATCGGTCTCTACGCCGGGCAGGGCGGTCGCGCAGTGGGCGTGCTGGGGGTCGTACCAGTTTTGGTCGCCGCCCTCTATGCCGGCCTGTGGTTGGCTCCGGAGCCACTCGAAAGAACACGCGATCGGCAGCGGATCCCTCGCGCCAGGCTTGCCGTTCTACTTGGGCGTACCGGGATTCTGGTCCCGGTTTCCCTCGCCTCCGTCTCGATCGCGATGTCGGGCTTTACGACGGCCGGCTACTACGCGATGGTCACTACCGAGCTGAACCTGCCGGCGACGTTTTTGGGGGTTCTCGCCGGTGTTCAGGGACTGGGTTCCATCCTTGGTGGACTGATCGTGGGCCGATTGATCACCCGACGGGGGACGGCGGCGGTCGGCATAGCCGGTACGGCCTTGTTCGCCGTTGGCTGCCTCGGTCGTTGCCTGCCGTGGTCGCCGGCTATGTTCGGGGCCTCCGTGGCAGTGGGAGTCGGCTTGCCCTGGACGCTGGTAGCAGCGGTGACCGCGACCCAGCGGTACACTCCGGCGGGAGTGCTCGGGCGAGCGTCCGGCCTGGTCAACATGGCGATGTTCGGGCCTGTTGCGCTCGCGATTCCACTCGGCGCCGGTGCTGTTCAGCTCGGCAGCACGGTCCCACTTTCAGCTGCGGCGGGGGTCTGTCTCGCCGCCGCAGCCATCGCCTCCTATCGCCCCCGTTCGTGCGCGGTGCGCCGGGCAGCCCCGGGCGAGCCGACGCCCACCCGGGTTTCCGTCACCAGAGCCGCCAGGTCACCGGCAAGCAGTCGGAACGGTTCCGCAACAGACCTGGAACAGCCAGCACCGACGGCGACATCCGGGCAATAGGATCACCGGTATGCACGGTGGTGCGGGGCCACCGGAGTCGGGTGGGAAACCGTGAGCTACGCCGATGTCAACGGGCTTAGAATGTGGTACGAGTGGCACGGAACCGGGCATCCGCTGGTGTTGCTGCACGGCGGCTTCGGGTCGACTGAGCTGTTCGCCCCGCTCCTGCCGGCCCTGACGGAGCGGCGCAGCGTCCTCGCGGTGGATCTTCAGGGGCATGGCCGCACTGCTGACGTGGACCGTCCGCTCCGGTACGAGTCACTGGCCGACGATGTCGCCGCGTTGATGACGAAGCTTGGTCTGGCTGAGGTGGACGTGCTCGGATACTCGCTGGGCGGCGGGGTGGGGCTGCGTACCGCGATCCAGCATCCGGACCTGGTCGGCCGGCTGGTGGTGGTCTCCGCGCCCTGCCGCCAGCAGGGCTGGTATCGAGAGACCCGCGCCGAGATGGCCCAGCAGGACGAGGCGGTGGGGGAGCGGATGCGGGGCACTCCAGCGCACCAGCGCTACCTCCGGGTCGCGCCCGAGCCGGCCCAGTGGCCCCGGCTGTGGGCGAAGTCGGGGGAGCTGCTGCGGCGCGAGTACGACTGGTCGGCGGAGGTGGCCGCCCTCGTCCTGCCCACGCTGCTGGTCTTCGCCGACGCGGACTCGGTGACCACCGCGCACATGGTGGAGTTCTTCGGGCTGCTAGGCGGTGGGCACCGGGACGCCGGCTGGGACGGCACCGGTCGGTCGGCCGCCCGGTTGGCGGTGCTGCCCGGCCTCACCCACTACGACATCCTCTCGTCCCCGGCCCTGCCGGCGGCGGTGTTGCCCTTCCTCACCCACCCCGCCGGTCCTCCCGGCTGACGCCAGCCCCGGCCCGGTGACGGTCACCCGCCGTCCGTCCGGCCTCACCCGCTGTCTGTCCGCCGGCGGGTCCCACCCGTCGCCCGGGGCAGGACTGTTCTCCGGTGTACCGGGAATTCGCGTGGACGCACCCGGGGAGGAGCGACGGATGACAGCTGGCACCGGCCTGACCATCGGTGTGCTCGGCTCGTACGGCGGTCGTAACCTCGGTGACGAGGCGATCCTCACCGGCCTCCTGGCCGACCTGCGGGAGCAGGAGCCGAACGCCCGGATCATCGTCTTCTCCCGCAACCCCGATCACACCCGGGCGGCGCACCCGGAGGTGGAGGCGGTGCCGTGGGAGGGGGTGAGCCGCACCGACTCGTCCCCGCTGCTGGCTCAGCTCGATCTGCTCATCCTGGGGGGCGGCGGCATCCTCTACGACCAGGAGGCCCGCCGCTACCTGCGGGTTGTCCGGGTCGCCCAGGAGCGTGGCCTGCCGCTGCTCACGTACGCGGTGGGGGTCGGACCGCTCAGCGAGATGGTGGATACCGGGATGGTCCGGGAGACGCTGGCCGGGGCAACCCAGGTCACGGTGCGGGACCAGGAGTCCCGGATGCTCCTGGAGGAGGCTGGGCTGCTCAATCCGATCACGGTCACCGCGGATCCGGCGTTTCTCCTGGAGCCTGAGGACTTCCCCGTACACCTGCTTCGGGAGGAGGGAGTGCCGGCAGGTCGGCATCTGGTCGGGATGAGTGTGCGGGAACCGGGGCGGGCCGCCGAACGGCTCGATGTGGACGGCTACCACCGGCTCCTGGCCCAGATCGGTGACTTCTTGGTCCACCGAATTGATGCTGATGTTCTCTTTGTCCCGATGGAGCGGGATGACATCCGGCACTCCCACGGCGTGCTGTCACACATGGTCGCCGCCGAACGGGGGCGCATCCTGCACGGCAGCTACTCACCCCAGCAGGTGCTCGGCCTGATGCGCCACTTCGACCTGGTGGTCGGCATGCGGCTGCACTTTCTGATCTTCGCCGCGATGGTGAACACCCCGTTTCTTCCCCTGCCGTACGCCGGCAAGGTCTTCGACCTGGCCCAGCGCCTCGGCGTTCCCGCTCTGCGTGGGTTGGAGCGGGAGGTCGAGGGCCCGCTGCTGGCCGAGGTTGACCGGCTGTGGGACGAGCGGGAACAGCGCGCCGAGGCCACCGCCCGCCGGGTCGCCGAGGTGTGTGAGGAGGCCCGGGGCACCTCGAAGGTGACCCGCGTGGTGTTGGAGAGTCTCCGGACCCAGTCGATGGTCTCCGTGGACGGGTGAGCCGGTCAGACCGCCGAACCCCGCCAGCAGTAGCGCCACCTCCGGGCGTCTCCCCCCACCGTCTCCAGCTCGTAGATCTCGGCGTCGGCGAGTCCGCCGTCGCCGAGGTGGTGGTGGGTCAGCGGTGGGCGACCGTTGGGGTCCAGTTCGACGGTGACGGTCTGCCCGTCGGACGAACCACCGGCCAGCGGAATCTCCACGGTTGGCGCCATGCGCCCATCCTGCCCCGACCGGCGCGCCGGCGGAGCGGAAGCGTCGGCCCCGGAAAACAGGTCCGGGCCAGGAGCGGGTCTGCTACAGCGGTGCCGAGCCGCGCTGCCGCCCCGCCTATCCTGGGCCGGGGTGGCCAACGAGGGGAGATCGCGTGCTGGTTGTCCACGGGTCGTGGCGGCTCGACAGCGGCCTCGCCGTCTGGGCCGAGGACAGCACATCGCCACCCCGGGCAGCTCCGCGGGCCGGGCGGGCGCCCCGCGAGCGACCACACCCGTTCGCCGCTGGGCACCCCGTGCTCGCCGCAGCCCTGGCCGAGGTCGCCGAGCCGACCGTGCCCGGCACGGCGCTGCTCACCCTGCCCACCCGAGCTGGTTCGCCGCTGGACTCGCCGGAGCTGGTCCGCTCCGCGCCGGTCGATCCGCTCCGTGGACCGGTCACGCTGGCCGGGTGGCGGGTGCCGGCCCTGGTGTACGCCCCGGACACCGCCCTGTCGCTACTCGCGCGGATCACCGCGGCCGGTGCGCTACCGGACGCCGTACCCGGCGCCACCCTGCGTCACCTCGCGGAGCTGGCGGCCTTCGCGGTGGACCTCGCCGCCCGCGGTCGGGTCCTGCCCGCCGTCCGGCCGGAGCCCGGCGATGACCCGCGACCGGTTGCGCGGACCCGGCGACGTACGGGCGTCACCCGCGCCGGTCGAGCCGCCCCGGACCGGGTGACGTCGACGTCGGGGGAGGGCGCCAGCGCCGTCGCGTGGGCGGTGTGGCGGCCGCTGCTCACCGGCGCGGATGCCGGCTGGGCTCGTGCCCTCGCCCTCGCCCTGCCGCCCGCGGCCCGCGCCGCCGTCGAGGTCGATCTGGATCCGCTTGCCGTGACCGGCGCACCGGAGATGCCGGTAACCGGCGGAGCCGAAGCGCCCGCCAAGGGTGGTGGTGCGCCGCCGCGGGCGCGGGGTGCGAGGCGACCAACGGCGGCCGTCGGGGAACCCGGGGAACTGGTGGCCGAGGCGCTCGACGCTCTCACCGACGCGGCCGTGCGGGCCGCCCTCGCGGAGACCTCCCTCACCCGGGGAGCTCGGCCGCGGGGTGCGGTCACGGCGTGGCTGGCGGCGCTCACCGGCCCGCGTCGTGACTTTCTCGCCGACGCGGCGGAGCTCGACACCCTGCGCGGTGAGCTGGACGCCTGGCAGCGCGATGCGGTGGGAGGATCGGTCCGGGCCAGCTTCCGGCTGGTGGAGCCGCCGACGGACGGGTTCGTCGAGGCGGCGGCCGGCGGGCCGGTCGCGGCCGAGGGGCCGTGGCGGGTCGAGTTCGGCCTGCAGCCCGCTGACCAGCCCGGCCTGCACGTTGACGCCGCACGGATCTGGCACGAGCCGGTGACCCTGCCCGGTCCAGCCGCTCCGCAGGAAGCCCTGCTGGCCGAGTTGGGGCGGGCCAGCCGGCTCTGGCCGGAGCTGAACTCGGCCCTGCGCACCGCCACCCCCGAGGCGCTGGAGCTGGACACAGCGGGCGCGCACCACTTTCTCCGCGACGGCGCGCCGGTGCTGCACGCGGCCGGGTTCGCGGTGCTGTTGCCCTCCTGGTGGCGGCGTCCCTCATCCCGGCTCGGCGCCCGACTACAGGCCCAGAGTCGCACCGCTCCGGGCACCGTGGCCGGGGCGGGCGGTGGGGTGGGGCTGGATGCCCTGGTTGACTACCGCTGGGAGGTGTCCCTCGGTGACCAGCCGCTGACCGCCGCGGAGCTGGAGTCGTTGGCCGCGCTGAAATCCCCGTTGGTTCAGCTACATGGGCGCTGGGTGGAGCTGGATCCGAAGCGTCTCGCCGCCGGCCTGCGGCTGCTCCGTTCCACCGGCGAGCTGACCGTCGGCGACCTGCTGCGGCAGGGCCTCGCCGACCCCGGCGCCGACGCGCTGCCGGTGCTCGAGGTGGCGGCCGACGGCGCGTTGGGTGACCTGCTCGCCGGAGCCGTGGAGCGGCAGCTCACCCCGGTGGACCCGGCCCCGTCGTTCCGCGGCGTGCTCCGCCCCTACCAGCGGCGGGGGCTGGCCTGGCTGGTCTTCCTCCAGTCCCTCGGCCTGGGCGGGGTGCTCGCCGACGACATGGGTCTCGGTAAGACGGTGCAGCTACTCGCGTTGCTCGCCGGCGATCCCCCGGGCGTCGGCCCGACCCTGTTGGTCGCTCCGATGTCGCTGGTCGGTAACTGGCAGCGGGAGGCGGCGACCTTCACCCCGGGCCTACGGGTCCAGGTGCACCACGGCGCCGAGCGGGCCCGGGGGGCGGCGTTCACCGCGGCGGTGGCGGGCGCGGACCTGGTCCTCACCACGTACACGGTGGCTGCCCGCGACGCGGGGGAGTTGGCGGGGGTCGACTGGCATCGGGTGGTGGTGGACGAGGCACAGGCCATCAAGAACGCCTCCACCCGGCAAGCCGAGGCGGTTCGCGCGTTGCCCGCCCGGCATCGGATCGCGGTCACCGGCACCCCGGTGGAGAATCGGCTCGCCGATCTCTGGTCGATCATGCAGTTCGCCAATCCCGGACTGCTCGGCCCGGCCGCCGAGTTCAAGAAGCGGTACGCCGAACCGATCGAGCGGCACGGCGACGCGGAGGCGGCCGAGCGGCTGCGCCGGATCACCGGCCCGTTCGTGCTGCGTCGACTCAAGACCGACTCCTCGATCATCTCTGACCTGCCGGAGAAGCTGGAGATGGAGGTGGTGTGCAGTCTGACCGCGGAGCAGGCGGCCCTCTACCGCGCGGTGGTGGACGACATGCTGGCCCAGATCGAGTCCAGTGAGGGGATCGCGCGGCGAGGGCTGGTGCTGGCCGCCATGACCCGGCTCAAGCAGGTCTGTAACCATCCGGCGCACCTGCTGCGGGACAACTCGGCGCTGACCGGCCGCTCCGGGAAGCTGGCCCGGCTGGAGGAGATCCTCGACGAGGTGCTCGCCGCGGGGGAGAAGGCCCTGCTCTTCACCCAGTACGCCGAGTTCGGCGGGATGCTGCGCGGCCACCTGTCGGCGCGGTTCGGACAGGAGACGTTGTTCCTGCACGGCGGCGTCGGTAAGGCCGACCGGGACGCGATGGTGACCCGGTTCCAGTCCCCGGATGGCCCCGCGCTCTTCGTACTCTCGCTCAAGGCCGGTGGTACCGGTCTCACCCTGACCGCGGCCAACCACGTCGTGCATGTTGACCGTTGGTGGAATCCGGCGGTGGAGGACCAGGCCACGGACCGGGCGTTCCGCATCGGGCAGCGGCGGCGCGTTCAGGTCCGTAAGTTCGTCTGCGCCGGCACGGTGGAGGAGAAGGTCGCCGCACTCATCGCCGACAAGCGCCGGCTCGCCTCGACCGTGGTGGGCGCCGGTGAGCAGTGGGTGACCGAGCTGTCCACGGCGCAGCTGCGGGAGCTGTTCCAGCTGGAGGCCGGGGCGGTGGCCGAATGAGCCCGCGGGCCGCCGGCGGCGACAAGCCGGGCCGCCGGGCTGACCGGTTCGCCGACTACGGTCCGCCGCGCCGGGTCGCCGGCGGGTTGCGAGCGCGCAGTACCCGTGGCGCGATCGGCACCTCCTGGTGGTCCCGCCGGTTCCTGGAGGTGCTGGAGTCCTTCGCGCTGGGCACCCGCCTCACCCGTGGTCGGTCGTACGCCCGGGCGGGGCAGGTGCTGCGGCTGGAGGTGACGCCGGGCGAGGTGACGGCCGCGGTGCAGGGCTCGCGATCCCGGCCGTACGAGGTGCGGATCACGCTGGCGCCCTTCCCGGCGACGCTCTGGTCTCGGGTGGAGGAGGAGTTGGCCGCACAGGCGTTCTTCAGCGCGCGGCTACTCGCCGGTGATCTCCCCGCTGAGCTGGAGGAGCTGTTTGTTGCGGCGGGTGCGCCGCTGTTCCCCGCCGGTCTGGCCGAGCTGGGCCAGTGGTGCAGCTGCCCCGACGCAGCGGTGCCGTGCAAACATCTCGCCGCGACCTTCTACCTTCTCGCCGAGGCGTTCGACGCCGACCCGTTCGCGCTGCTGCACTGGCGCGGCCGTGGTCGAGCCGAGTTGCTGGACCGGCTGCGGGTGCGCCGGGGCGGTGCCGCCGCCGTAGCCGAACGGTCTGATTCGGACGAGGCTTCTTCGGCGTCGGTGACCGGTGCGGCGTCTTCGGTGCCGGTGCCCGACGAGGCGTCTTCGGTGCCGGTGACCGGTGCGGCGCGGTCGGTGGCGGGTCTGCCGGCGGCGTCACTGGCCGACGCGGTCGATCGGTTCTGGTCCGCGCCGGTTCCGCTGCCCGACCGACCGCCGACCTTGGCGGCGGGGACCGAGCTGCTGCTGCGGCAGCTTGGTGCGCCCGCCCCGGCCATCGGTGGCCCCGGGCTGGTGGAGCGACTACGCCGGGCTTATCGGCGGCTCGGCGAGCAGGGCAGCGGCTGACCGTGCGTGGCGGAAGACCGGGTGATTCATAGCCAGCGGCGCCGGAAGCGCCACATGACCACGGCGTTGGCTACCAGGACCACCGCGCAGACCGCACCAGCCGTCGGGCCGGCAAGCACAGTTGTCGCGGGGAGCGCCGCCCAGAGCACGATGGTCAACAGCATCAACCACCGGCCGCGGTGGCCTTTCGCGCGATGGTCCAGCCGGGCGAAGAATGCCGGGTCGCTCTCCCGGAGGTTGCGGGTGATCTGCTCGAACCTGCGCTGATCCTCTTTGCTGAGCATGTGCCATCCCCTCACGTGTTCAGCGGCTCGCCGGGCATACCCGCTGCGGTAGCGGCTCACGCTCCTGCTGCTGACACTTTCCGACGTACGGGCGGCATGCGCTGGGCTGGCGGCTCGGGGGCGGCTCGGTGTCGCCGGCCAGGTAGCTGGGGCTTTTGTCCTGGCTTGGTGTCCTTGTGCAGGTCAGCGCCCTTAGCGGCAGCTCCGAACATAGGGTTGGTATAGCCCCTGCCGGTCAGTATCCCTGCCGAGGAAGCGGCAGGTGGCCGGGGACCAGCTGCTCCACTGCCAGTGGTACCCCGCTCGCCCGCAACTCCGCGATCAGGCTGCTCTGCACCAGGTACGAGTCGGGGAGTTGCCAGCGGGCCTGCTCCGGGGCGACCACCCAGCGCACCGCCCCCTCGGGTAGCCGCGTCGGCGGGGCGGGGATCCACGAACCCGGGCCGTGCCGTACCACGTGGAAGCAGTGTTCGAGTTCGGGGCGAAGTGGGTCGCCGGGTCGGACCAGGAACATCCACCGGCCGGTGGGGGTGGACAGCACCGGCCCGCGTACTCCCGGGCCGGCCGGATGGTTCTGGACCGCGAGGAGTACGTCTCGTCCGACGTGGCCCGGCACCTCCAGGACGTCGAAGGCTCGCCCGGTGGGTAGCAGCACGCCGTGCGGCCGGGTGCGCCACCACGTCGCGATCCGGGCCGGGTCGGCGCTGGCGGAGTGCTCCCAATCCACCAGTGCGGGATGGCAGCCGACGGTGGGACAGCCCGCCCGCCCGCAGACGAAGCGGCTGCGGGCCAGACACGCGCCGGGGGTCACCTCCCAGCCGTGCAGCGCGTAGCGTACGGCGACGCGGCGTAGCCGTACCCGCTCCAGGGGTGACAGCTGAGCGACCCGCGGTCCGATATTCCCCCACATATGTGCCATCTCCCCTTGCCGGATCTGGTCGTGCCGGTGGCGTCTGTCGAGCACCGTCACTGCCTTGACCCGCGATCGTTGAGTTGACGAACGGCTGGTGCAACTTGCATGAACGCTAGGAGCGTCGGCTGATCAGCTGACGTACATGCTGTGCGATCAGGAAATATCTGAACAAAGCGCCGTGCCCGCGACAAACCCGGCTTATCGGCTGGAATGGACGCGTAGGAAAGGGATGGGACATGGACGAGCTACCCATCGGGCGTCGGGTGGCCTACTGGCGGGGGCGACGCAAGATGTCCCAGCAGGTCTTCGCGGACCGGCTGGGTAAGTCGAAGAGCTGGGTGGACAAGGTCGAGCGCGGGGTACGTCGGCTGGACAAGTTCTCCGTCATCTACGAGATCGCCGACACTCTCCGGGTTGACGTGCAGCTACTGCTCGGCAAGGACCCGGAACGGCGTTCTGACGCGCTGAACTGCATCGACCAGACCGAGGTCCAGGAGATTCGGGCAGCGCTGGAGCGGTACGACGCGATGAGCGCCTACTTTGACGCGGCGCCGTACCCGCCGCCCCTGCCCGACATGCGCAAGGCCGTCAGCCACGCCTGGCTGACCTATCAGTACGGTCGATACGGGATGCTGACCCGCTCGCTCCCCAAGCTGCTGCGGGACGCCCAGGCAGCCGACGCCGGCTTCGCCGGCGACGACAACCGCGAGGCGGCACACCTGCTCGGGCAGGTCTACCAGATCGCCTCGTCGGTCCTGCGCAAGCTGGGGGAGTGCGATCTGGCATGGCTCGCGGCCGATCGGGCGATGGCGGTCGCCCAGCGGGCCGACGATCCGCTGCTGGCCGGCATCGCCACAGCCCGGGTCGGTAACGCCCTGGTGGCGATGGGGCGCCCCTTCCCGGCGCTGGAGGTGAACGTCGCGATCGCGAACCGGTTGGCCCCGGGCGGTACCAACGACGCTACCCCGGACCGGCTGTCGGTCTACGGCATGCTGCTGCTCCAGGGCGCGATGGCCGCCTCCCGGATCGGTGACACCGCCACAGTGGATGACCTGCTGGGTGGCGCCGACGAGGCGGCCACCCTGCTCGGCGGCGACCAGAACCACTACTGGACCTCGTTCGGGCCCACCAACGTGAAGCTGCACCGCGCCGCGGCCGCCGTAGAACTTGGCGACGGCGGCCGAGCAGTCGAGGTCCACCAGCGGATCGGGCCGGAGTTCAACGCCCTGCTACCCGAGCGCCGCGCCCACCACCTGCTCGACATCGCCCGGGGCTACGCACAGGTTGGTGATGTGGTCAACGCCGGCGAGATGCTGCTGCAGGGCGACCGGCTCGCTCCGTCCGAGATCCGTTGTCGCCCGATCGCCCACGAGGTGATGTCCGACATCCTGCGGCGTACCCGGGGCACCCCGTCCGCCTCGATCGCGGAGCTGGCCGAACACATGGGAGTCGGAATATGAGTCTGGATGCATCGCCGGCCACGTCGCAGTCGACCGGCGCCGAACGCCGGGTGCTCTACGTGCTCGCCTGCGGTTCGCCGCTCGCCCGCCGGGTCGGCCGGCTCGTCGAACTGGCCCAGCAGGCCGGGTGGGAGGTCTGTGTCGTCACCACCCCCGACGGGGCCAAGTTCGTTGACCGGCCGGCGCTGGTCCGACAGACCGGCTACCCGGTCCGTAGCCACTACAAGAACCCGGGCGATCCAGATGTCCTACCGCCGGCGGACGCGATGATCGTCTGCCCGGCCACGGTGAACACGATCACCAAATGGGCGGCGGGGATAGCCGACACCCTCCCCCTCGGCCTGCTCGTGGAGGCGCAGGGCCGCGGGGTGCCGTTGGTCGCGGTCCCGTTCACCAACGCGGCGATGGCCGCCCACCCGGCGTTCCAGGCAGCCCTGGGCCGGCTCGCCGAATGGGGCATCACCGTGCTCTTCGGCGATCACGTCATCCCCCTGCATCCGCCCGGGTCCGGTGAGCGCCACCTACCCGCCTTCCCCTGGGAGGCGGTGGTGGCCGCACTGCCGGAGCCAACCGTGGCGATCCGGGTCGCCTGACCGCCCGCCCCGGGTGGCGACGCATCCCGTCCCCGCGCTCGTAGGTAAGCTGGCCCGCCGTGAGGACACCCGAATTTCCGCCGACCGTCGCCGACGTGGTGACCGAGTTGGAGCGGCGCTACCCACCAGCGTGGGCGCAGGAGTGGGACCGCGTCGGTCTGGTCCTCGGCGACCCGAACGCGCCGGTCCGCCGGGTGCTCTGTGTGGTGGACGTGGTGCCGGAGACGGTCACCGAGGCGATCGACGCCCGGGCCGACCTGATCGTGGCGCATCATCCGCTGCTCCTGCGGGGGGTGTCCTCGGTCGCCCCGACCACCTACAAGGGGCGGATCGTCCACCAGCTGATCAAGGCCGATGTCGCGCTGTACGTGGCGCACACCAACGCGGACGTCGCCGAACCGGGAGTTTCCGACGCGCTGGCCGCCCGATTCGGGCTGACCGGGCTCCGGCCGCTGGCACCCCCCGCCGTCGGCGCACCCGCACACGGTGCCGGCCGGGGGATCGGCCGCATCGGCGAGCTACCCGAGCCGATGACCCTCGCCGAGCTGACCCGGCACGCCGCCGCCGTGCTCCCGGCCACCGCCTGGGGCGTACGCGCCGCCGGTGACCCGCACCGCACGGTGCGTACGCTCGCCGTCAGCGGCGGATCGGGCGACAGCTTCCTCACCGCCGCGACAAACGCCGGGGTGGACGCGTACCTCACCGCTGACCTGCGGCACCACCCCACCAGCGAGCATCTGGCCACCGGCGGTCCGGCGCTGCTCGACGCCGCGCACTGGGCGACCGAACGCCCGTGGCTGGACGACCTGGCCGCCGTCCTACGGGAGGCGACGGGCGTCGATACGCTCGTGTCCGACCTGGAGACTGACCCGTGGACCGTACACGCCGCCCCGCCCGCGGCGGACAACAAGGAGCCCCACTGTGAAGGCTGAACCGTTAGTCCAGCGCCGCCTGCTCGACCTGGCCGGGATCGATACCACCCTCGCCCAACTCGCGCACCGTCGCCGGACGCTGCCCGAGCGGGCCGAGCTGGACGCCCTCGCCCGGGAGCTGTCCGCGCTGGAGGACGAGCGCGCCCGCGCCCAGGTGGCCATCGATGACCTGGACCGGGACATCGACCGGCTGGAGCAGGACGTTGACCAGGTGCGAGCCCGTAAGCGCAAGGACGAGGACCGCCTCGCCGCCGGCGTCGGACCGGCCCGGGAATTGGAGGCGCTCCAGCACGAGTTGGCCTCCCTCAACCGCCGCCAGGGTGACCTTGAGGACGCCGAACTGGAGCTGATGGAGCAGCGGGAGACCGCGCAGGGCGTCCTGACCGGGATCGAGAAGCGGATCACCGAGGCCCGGGAGAAGCGGGACGCCGTCGAGCGGCGCCGCGATGACAGCCTGAGCGAGATCACCAAGGAGGAGGAGTTCAAGCGCGGCGCCCGCCAGCCCCTCGCCGCCGACCTTCCCGGTGAGCTGGTCGCGCTCTACGACCGGATCCGGGCGGAGAGCGGGCTCGGCGCGGCCCTGCTCACCGGCGGTCGGTGCGGCGGGTGCCGGCTTGAGCTCTCCGGCGCGGACCGGGCCCGGATCCGCGCCGCGGATCCGGACGACGTGGTGCGCTGTGAGGAGTGCCGCCGGATCATGATCCGTACCAACGAGTCCGGGCTGTAGTCGTGGCGCCGCGCGTGGTTGTCGTCGAGGCCGACGGTGGATCTCGGGGGAACCCCGGTCCGGCCGGATACGGCGCGGTGCTCCGCGACCCCGGCACCGGCGAGGTGCTCGCCGAACGCTCAGCGGCGATCGGCACCGCCACCAACAACGTCGCCGAGTACCGGGGCCTGATCGCCGGCCTGGAGGCCGCCGCCGAGCTGGGGGCCGCCGAGGTGGAAGCCCGGTTGGACTCCAAGCTCGTGGTCGAGCAGATGTGCGGCCGGTGGCAGATCAAAAACCCCGGCCTGCGTCCGCTCGCCGCGCAGGCAGCCGGGCTGGTCGGCCAGTTCGCCGCCGTCCGGTTCACCTGGATTCCCCGAAACCGCAACCGGCACGCCGACGCCCTGGCGAACGCCGCCATGGACGCCGCCGCCGGAGCACCAACCCAGCCAGCGAAGCGAGCAGTCGAGGAACCCCGACCGGTGGCCGCCGCCGATTCGCCCGCCCGCGCGGCGGCCCGCGAGGCCGCGGCCCGCGCCGCCACCGCCCGTACCAGCGGCAGCGGCCCGGCCACCACCCCCGCCTCCTGGGAGCCGCGGCCCAGCTTCACCGCGACCCGGCTGGTTCTCGTCCGGCACGGGGCGACCGAGTACACCGAACAACGCCGCTACTCCGGCCGGGTGGACGTACCCCTCTCCGACCTCGGTCGGGCCCAGGCCGAAGCCACCGCGAACCGGGTGGCCGCGCTGGCCCCGTCGGCCGCGGCCGTGGTCAGCTCCCCACTGAGCCGGTGTCGGCACACCGCCGAGGCCATCGCCGCGGCGCTCGGGGGAAAGCCGGTCCGCGACAACAACGACCTGGTCGAGTGCGACTTCGGGGCCTGGGAGGGCCGCACCTTCGCGGAGGTGCGGGAGCGCTGGGCCGGCGAGATGGACGCCTGGCTCGCCGACACGACGGTCGCCCCGCCCGGCGGAGAGTCATTCGCCGACGTCGCCACGCGCAGCCGACGGGTGGTGGATGAGCTGCGGAAGGCGTACCCGGGGGAGACCGTCGTGGTGGTCTCGCACGTCTCGCCGATCAAACTGATCCTGCGGGACGCCCTCGGGGGCGGAGACACGCTGCTGTACCGGCTGTTGCTCGCCGCGGCCGGCATCTCCGTGGTGGACCTTTGGCCCGACGGCGGAGTGGCCGTCTGCTCCGTCAACGACACCGCCCACCTCCCGTCCAGCTGACCACCCCCGGTTCGCTCAGCTTCTGGTCCGCCAGAGCAGGTACAGGCCGATGACTGTCCCGAAGGCCACAATCACCGTTCTGAGCACCATCGGTGGCAACCGGGGGAGCAGCCGCGCGCCCGCGTACCCACCGACCAGCGTCGCCGGTGCGACCACGGCGACCGCCACCCAGTTCACCGGCCCGAACAGCGCGAACACCACCAGCGTGGTGAGCCCGACCACCGCCGAGATTAGATTCTTGATGGCGCTGACCCGGACCAGCGACGCGTCCAGCACCAGCGCCAGGCCCGCCACCACCATCACCCCCAGCGCCGCCCCGAAGTAGCCGCCGTACACCGCGGCGAGCGCGACCATGGCCTGCACCCAGACGGTACGGTGGCGCGTCGACCGGTCGCGGGGGTGCCCGACGAACCGGCGCAGCGGCCCCTGGAAGGCCAGCACCGCCGTCGCCCCGAGCACCAGAAACGGTACGACCAGCTCGAACGCCCGGGCCGGCGTGGCCAACAGGAGCACGGTGCCGGCGACCGTACCGAGGACGGTGGTGGGCAGCAGAGCCACCAGCTCCCGACCACGCGGCAGCTCCGCGCGACTGCCTGCGACGCTCGCCGCGTATCCCGGGAAGACCGACACCGAGTTGCTCACGTTCGCCGACACCGGCGGCAACCCGGCGGCGATCATCGCCGGGAAGGTGATCAGCGACCCCCCACCGGCCACCGCGTTGAGTGTGCCGGCGGCGAGGCCGGCGGTGACGAGCAGCGCGGCGTCGGCGATGTGCATGCTCAGGCAGGCTAGTACGTCGCGGTGCCCCCTCCACCCCGCGGCGCCCGCTGCGGCGCGTCGGCGGGCGCAGGTGTGGTGGTTGGGGCGGAAATGGGTGCGGCGACCGCGTCGTTAGGATGAGTGCGCGACGGACGAGTCGACCGGGCGGTCGCGTCGGCGGGCTCCGGCCCGCCGTCGAGGAACGTCCGGACTCCACAGGGCAGGGTGGTTGCTAACGGCAACCCGGGGTGACCCGCGGGACAGTGCCACAGAAAACAGACCGCCGTCTCCGGACGGGGACGGTAAGGGTGAAACGGTGGGGTAAGAGCCCACCAGCACCCCGGGTGACCGGGGTGGCTCGGTAAACCCCACCCGGAGCAAGGCCAAGAAGGGGCGTCATCAGCTGAGACGACGACCCGCGCAGACGATCGAGGGCGGCCCGCCCGATGTCTGCGGGTAGGCCGCTGGAGCCTGCCGGTGACGGCAGGCCGAGATGGATGACCGCCGCCGGCGCGTGCCCTCGGGTCCGCGTCGCGCACAGAATCCGGCGTACAGGTCGACTCGTCCGTCGCCCACCAGCTCAGAGACCTGATCAAGGCTCTGAGCTGGCTCTATATCCGGGCGTCGATAGTCGCTCATGATCCACTTCGGCCAGCATTCGACAGCCTTAAGGTTTGGGTCGCTCATCGCCCTAAAGGGATCGCAGCTCCGACCCCTTCGGGAGCGAGTATCTGCGCGACTTGCTCATGGTGGGAGTGCGCTCGAAGGCAGGTCCGCCCCAATTGGGCTTGCGTGTTTGTGTACATGGCACTGATCGAAGCGTGCTGTAGGAGCGGGTAATTCGGGCGAAAATGGTTGTTATTGACAGTGCGTCATGCCGTCGCCCCGGGGTAGAGCGAGCGAAGGCCTGGCGCCTGCTTAGTTTCACTTGATATCCGGCGTGCCGGTCGACTCATTCGTTACCGCCAGCTCCATGTACTGATTGAGGCAAACGCGCTGGGGCGTGTATCTAGGCAAATTTCCACTGATCTTAATATTGTATAAAAATTTCAGCTCTGGGTGATTTGCCTAGCTTACCCCTTGGGTGGGGTGCTTTTCGGCGGGAGGCTATCCTTGGGTGTTGTGTTGATTGATGGTCCAGCCGATGGCTGGATAGTTTGGAGCAAAATTGTTTAGTAGATCCTTACGGGTCAGGGTTGGCGTCATGCTGGTGGCCGGGCTGGCCGCTGGTGTGCTGACGGGGAGTGCCGTATCTGCAGTCTCCGGCGGAGAAGAGGTCCCTGACGGGGGGTATCCCTTTTCGGCCAAGGTGAACTTTGGTGAACTGCATAGTTGTACCGGCGCTCTCGTTGCCAGTCGATGGGTCGTTACAGCGAAATCCTGTTTTGCCGAAGGGGGGTCAGCGCCTGCTGGGGCCGTTCCCAGCCGTCCGACCAGCGTACTGGTTGGGCGAACCAATCTCGCCGGCAACGCGGGCCACCGTCTCGGAGTGACGACTCTAGTTCCGCATCCAACCCGCAATGTTCTGCTGGTTGAGCTGTCGGCGCCGGTCACTGATGTGACGCCAGTGGAATGGTCAACTGCCGCACCGTTGGCACAGGAAACGCTGAGGGTTACCGGATATGGTCGCACTGCGACCGAGTGGGTGCCCGACCGTTTACATTCAGCTACTTTTACGGTTTCCGAGGTGGCGGCCACGACAATCGGGGTCATCGGCACCTCAGCCGCAGCAACGATCTGTAAGGGCGACGGTGGTGGGCCGGCGTTTCGTGAGACCGAGTCAGGTGTCGAACTCGTTGCGATCAACAACACCAGTTGGCAAGGCGGCTGTCTCGGTGAGACCGAAACCCGGACCGATGCTACCCAGACTCGCCTCGATGATCTAGCCGACTGGTTCCGGGAGAGCACCCGCCTGCAGCCGTATGCATTGACCAACACGGTCACGGGAGAGTTTACGGGAGACGGCCGTGATGATTTGATGGCGGTCGAGCCGGGTACCGGTAAACTCTGGCTCTACCCTGGGACCGCCATCGACCGGTTTTGGGGCGACCGGATCCAGGTCCGATCGGATGTCAGCTGGACCGACTACCGCGACTTTACTGTCGGCCAGTTCGGCGGGGACGCCAACGAAGACCTGCTCGTCATCGAAACCGCTACCGCGGAACTCTGGCTGTTCCCCGGCGACGGTGCCGGAGGGCTCGGAGAAAGGGTGCAGGTCGGCAGCGGTTGGCAAGGCAAAACCGACCTGGTCGCTGGCCAGTTCAACCGGGATGGCTACGACGACATCGCAGCGGTCGCGCGTTCCACGAACGAACTGCGGATGTGGCCGGGCAACGGCGCTGGTGGTTTCAGTGCGTCAACGGTGATTGGCAAGCGCTGGGGAAATCTCACCGAACTGGTCGTCGGCCGCTTCAACCGGGACGGCTATGACGACATCGTGGCATTGGCGAGGGACACCGGTGATCTCCTGATGTATCCCGGTAGCGCCGCTGGCGGTGGAGTCTGGGGTCAGGCGATCACGATTGCCGGGGGCGGTAGCGCGCTTAGTTCGCTCGCAGCCGGCAAGCTAAATCCCGACGGTTACGACGACCTGATCGCCACCGAACACGACCAGCTCTGGCTTTACCCCGGCACTGTGGCTGGCGGCCTGCTTGGCGAGCGGGTAGCACCGATCGGGCGTGTTCCAGCACTGCAGCCGCACAGGTTGTTGGAGGCGGTCACCGGCGAGTTCACCCGCGACGAGTACGCGGACCTGATCGGCGTCGAAAAGGATACTGGCCGACTTTGGCTTTACCCGGGCACGGGCGCCGGCGTGTGGGCTCCCCGAATCCAGGTGGGTACAGGCTGGACCGGGTTCCGGGACTTGACGGTGGGCCGGTTTAACGCGGACAGCTACGACGACCTGCTAGCCATCAACTCTAGCACCGGCGACCTTTGGCTATGGCCGGGCACGGAGAGCGGAACTGACTGGGGCTACAAGGGCACGGATCCTGTCGGATGGGGCTGGCACGGAAACGAGCGGCTCACCGCTGGCCGTTTCGACGACGACGTCTACGACGACCTCGTAGCTGTAGATAGGAATACTGGCAAACTGCGCATGTGGGCAGGGCGCGGCAATGCCACCTGGGCGACGAGCGTCGACCTCGACACCGCGAACTGGAACACGCTTGGCGCTCTGGCGCGAGGCCAGTTCAACGACGACTCGTACGACGACTTGGTGGCTGTGGAGGAAGACACTGGCAAACTATGGTTGTATCCGGGCAAGGCCGGTGGCGGCTTCGACGACCGAGTTCAGGTCGCGAGCGGCGGTTGGGCCGAACGCGACGAACTCATCTCAATTCGCTCCGATCAGGACGGGCGCGACGCCCTGATTGCAGGTGCGTCGGCGAGTGGGCAGGTGTGGCGCTACCCCGCGAGGACGCCAGGCGGTCCGGGGTGGGATGACCCAACCGAGTTTGGCCCGATTTCCTGATCTACGCGGCCCAGCGTAGCCCGGTCGGGTTCTACCACACCCCCACCCACAGATCTGACCCAGCCAAGGGGGAAAGAAACTGTTGGCCGGCACCCGAACCGGGGTGCCGGCCAACAGCCATGTCCGGGCGAACACCAGGCCCGCCACGGATGGGAAATCCGCTGGTTGGGGCTGGGGTCAGCGGTGCCCGGCGCCGGACTGACCGAAAGCCCGAGGGGATACGGTTGTCGTCATGGCAAAGCCGACCCGATGGGTGACCGACACCGGCCCAGAGCACTCCCAGTGGTACATCGACCGATTCCGTCGGTTGGCGGCGGAGGGGGCAGACCTCGCCGGCGAGGCCCGGCTGATCGACGCCCTGGTAGCGCCGGGTTCTCGGGTCCTCGACGCCGGCTGCGGCACTGGTCGGCTCGGGGCCGCGCTGGCCTTGCGGGGGCACACCGTGGTGGGTGTTGACGCCGATCCCGTCCTGGTCGAGGCGGCCGGGGCCGCCTATCCCGGTCCGCGCTGGCTCGTGGCCGACCTGGCTGAACTCGATCTGGCCGCCGCCGGTGAGCCGGAACCCTTCGACGCCGCCGTGGTCGCCGGCAATGTGATGACCTTCGTCGCCGCGGGCACGGAGGCCGACGTGCTCCGCCGGATCGCGGCCCACCTGCGTCCCGACGGGATCGTGGCGGTTGGTTTCGGCACTGACCGGGGCTACCCGCTGTCGGCCTTCGACGAGGATTCGGCTGCGGCCGGGCTACGCCGGGAGCACCGTTTCGCCACCTGGGATCTGCGCCCGTGGCGAGAGGAGAGCGACTTCGCCGTCACTCTGCTCCGTCGCCCCGCCGAGTGACCCTTAACCTCACCAGTCGCTGATCGGCCTGGAGCGGCGTCAGGAGTTCTCTGATGCCGCGGGTGTCGTGCGTTCGATGAGGGTGGCGAGCCCGTCCAGGAGGCGGCGGAGGCCGAATTCGTAGGCGTGGGCGGGGTCGTGGGCGCTGCCGTGCGCCGTGCCGGCGGCACTGCCCACCCGGGTGGCCAGCGGGTAGGCCGCGGGGTCGAGGACCCGGGCCAGCAGCGGCCCGGCGGCCGCCCACCACTGCTCGTCGGTCATGGTGGTGAGCTGGGCAGTAGCCCGGGCATCGGCGGCGACTCTGGCATTGGCCTGGACGAAGCTCAGCAGGAGGGTCAGGCAGTCGTCCATCTCGACGTCGTCGAGGCCCAAGCCGTCCAGGGCGGTCAGCTCGTGCTCGTACTTGGCGATCGCGCCCGGACCGAGCGGGGGCCGCAGCGTGGAGACCGTCGCGGTCCACGGATGGGTCTCGAAGAGCGTCCGGTTCTCCTCGGCCACCGCGGTCAGCCGTAGTCGCCAGGGTTGTCCGGTGGTGTCGGCGCGCGACATCCGGCCGTACGCGGCGTCGAGCATCACGTCGAGTAGCTCCGCCTTGCCGGGCACGTACGTGTAGAGGGTCATGGGGGAGACTCGCAGCTCCTGGGCGACTCGGCGCATGGTCAGCCCGGTCAGCCCCTCGGTGTCGGTGACGGCGGTCGCCGCTTCGATCACCGCGTCCAGGTTGAGCCCGCGCTGCGGGCCCCGGCGTGCCGCCGTCGATGGCTCTCGCCAGAGCAGGGCGAGCGTACGCCCGGGGTCTCCGCCGCTGGTTACGTCAGGTGTACGCACAGTCATCTCCCCAATTTCTCCGTACGCTGTACAATGTACAGCGTACGACGTACGAGGTAACCCAGATCATCGCGAGAAGGACTCTGCCATGAAGATCACCTCCACTGCCGTATCACTCAATGTCGAGGATGTCCCCGCCGCTGCCGCCTTCCTGACCACCCACTTCGGGTTTCGTCAGGAGATGGCCGCGGACGGGTTCGCCTCGCTGACCCGCGACGACGCCGGCGTCCACGTTGTCTTCCTGCAGCGTGGACTCGCCACTCTCCCCGATGACCAGCGTGACGACCATGCCCGCGGTGTGATTCTGGCGTTCGTGGTTGATGACCTTGAGGGCGAGCTGGCGCGGCTGCAGGCCGAGGGTGTCAAGATCACTATGCCGTTGACCACCGAGGAGTGGGGCGAGCGCGCCTTCCAGGTCCGCGATCCGAACGGTGTCATCGTCCAGCTCGTCGACTGGAACGGCGCATCGGAGCCTGGTCCCGCAACGCGTGGCGCCGCCGCCGGGTAGCCATCCCGGCCTGGGATGACCTGATCGAATCTGGCATAGCTTGTCGGGTTGGTGCTGCCCGCGTGGCCCTAGCGTCGTGGGCGCAAGGGAAGGAGGTCCGGGTGCTGAAGCGGCTCAACGATGTCATGGCCCACCTCGAGCAGCAACTCGACCAGCCGGTCGACGTGGCCGAACTGGCGCGGATCGCCGCGACGTCGGAGTACCACCTGCGGCGGCTGTTCTCCGCGCTGGCGGGGATCGGACTGTCCGAGTACGTCCGCCGTCGGCGACTGACCGTTGCCGCGGCGGAGGTGCTGTCGGGGGAGCAGTCGCTGCTCGACGTCGCGGTGCGGTACGGCTACGGCTCCACCGAGGCGTTTGGCCGGGCGTTCCAGGCCGTGCACGGCGTCAGCCCGGGCGAGGCCCGCCGTACGGGGGCGACCCTGCGCGCCCAGCCCCGGATCTCCTTCCGTCTTACCATCGACGGGAGTAGCAGTATGGATTACCGAATCGTTGACAAGGACGGTTTCCGCCTGGTGGGCCGGCGAGCCCGGGTGCCCCTGGTGCATGAGGGGATGAACCCGGCGATCGTCGAGTTCGTCCGGAGTATCGACCAGGAGACAGCCGACCGGATGGCGGCGCTGTCCGACCAGGAGCCAAAGGGCATCGTCAACGTCAGCACCAAGATTGCTGACGGTCGGGCGGAGGGCGGTCTTCACCACCTCCGGTCCGTTCCCGCAGACCGTCCAGCACCTGTGGCGGGACGTCTTCACCCTGTGGTTCCCGGCTAACCCGTACCGCAGTCGTCCGGGTCCGGAGATCTCCCGCACCAGTGTCGCGGCGGACGGCGCGACCGCCGAGTCCGAACTGTGGATTCCGGTGGAGCGGGCCTGACCCCAGCGGGGATTGTCACAGCATCGACTGCTGCTCGTGCATCGGCGGTTTGCGAGGATGTTCGCATGGCTTACGACGCGAGCAACCTACCCGATGTGTCCGGGCTAACTGTCGGTATCGTCGGCGGCACGGGCGACCAGGGGCGTGGTCTCGCCTACCGGTTCGCCCGTGCCGGCCAGACCGTGCTGATCGGTTCCCGTTCGGCCGAGCGCGCTGCCCAGTCCGCCGCGGAGATCGCCGCCCTGCCCGGGGTGTCCGCCGACGCGAGTGTCACCGGGGCCGCCAACGAGGAGGTCGCCCGGCGCAGCGAGGTGGTGGTGATCGCGGTGCCGTGGGACGGCCACGCCAGCATCGTCGGCGCGCTCGCGGAGCCCCTCGCGGGCAAGATCGTGATCGACTGCGTCAACCCGCTCGGCTTCGACAAGCAGGGCCCGTACGCCCTCACCGTGCCGGAGGGCAGCGCGGTCCAGCAGGCCGCCGCGCTGCTGCCGCAGTCCCGGGTGTGCGCGGCGTTCAACCACGTCAGCGCCCCGTTGCTGGCGGATCCGCAGATCGACCGGATCGAGCTGGACGTGTTGATCTGCACCGAGGAGCGGGAACTGGCCGGCATCGTTGGTGCCCTCGCGGCCCGGATTCCCGGCATGCGCGGCATCTACGCCGGTCGCCTGCGGAACGCCCACCAGATCGAGGCTTTCACGGCGAACCTGATCGCCATCAACAAGCGCTACAAGGCCCACGCCGGCATCCGGGTCACCGACCTCTGAAGGTGGTGGGGTCCGGACGCGCCCCCTTCATCGGGGCGGCGTTCGGAGGTGGGGCGAAACGCGGTGCGGCCCGCTGGGCTTCCAGCGGGCCGCACCATTGTCCTGCCGGGCCACCGCTAGCCGGCAGACGTCGTGGGTTAGCCCAAGCTGCCGTGCGGGTCAGAGGTCGAGCGAAACCCCGACCGTCTCGCATGCCTCGACGGCCGCCTCGGTGGCCTTGAGGAAGTCGGGGTTGTCGGCGGCTTCCGGGCTCCCGGCGGCAGCTGCCTTGCCGGCCTCCTCGCTGTACGCGGTCAGCGCGGCGGCAACCTCGCTGTCGGCGTCTCCGGTGGCGGCGATGGCGCCGAACTCGGTCGCCAACCCGGTGAAGATCTCCTCGAACAGCCCCGGATCCGGCTCCTCGCCGCCGGAGACGGCGTCCAGCAGGGTCTGCCGGAGCTCCATACTGGCCTTGTTGGCGGCTTCGCAGAGTTCCTTGTCGCCCTTGCCGGCGGCAGCCGCAGGTGGCGCCGAGGAGGAGGCCGCCGTGGGGTCGGTCGTCGGTGTCCCGGATGCCGTCGGCTCCGGGTCGTCCCCACCGCAAGCGGTGAGGGCAAGGACAGCGGCGGGGATCAGCAGAGCCTGGAAGAGAGTTGTTTTACGCACGAAAGGGAATGCTACTCGAATTGATCCCCAATGGAGACCCGTCGGACGGTGAGCCCCGGGTGGGAGCCCGCTGCCCGGGCAACCCCGGCTCGCAGCGGATCATGATCCTCTGCCGCCGCGGGGTTGTGGGTGGACGTGGGCGGAGTGTGCGCTCCGCCGGAACCCCGGCGGAGCGCACGAGCGGCATCCTGGCCAGCCGGGGCTGTCCGGCCTGCCGATGAGATCGCGATCAGTAATTGATCTCTACGCCAACCTTCTGGCAAGCCGCGATGGCGGCTTCGCCGGCCGCCTCGTAGGCGGCGTCGTCCGCGCTGTCCAGGTTGGCGGCCGCCTTCTCGGCCTCCATGCTCAGTGCCTCCAGGGTGGCGGTGACCTCGCTGTCGGCGTTGCCGGTAGCGGCGATCTCGGTGACCTCCGTCGCCATTTCGGTCATGAGCTCACCGATCGCGTTTTCCATTTCCTCCTCGGTCGCCGTGAGGATATCCGCCATAGTCTCCGTGAAGGTCTTTTGGAACTGCTCCTGGCTTTCCTTGAACGCCGCGCAGAGCTCCTCGTCGCTCTTGGCCGCAGCTGCGGCTGGGGCCGACGAGGAAGCCGCCGAGGGGGCGTTCGACTCGGAGGTGGCCGGCTCCGAGTCGTCTTCACCGCCGCAGGCGGTGAGGGCGAGGACGGCGGTCGGGATCAGCAGGGCCCGGAAGAAACGTGTTTTCAGCACGCGATGATCTTACGTGTTTCGTCCGGAGTGGCTGGTCGGCGGTGGCCCGGTGTTGGCCGGGCCACCGTCAAACCCGGTCAGAAGGTGTGTTCGGCGGTGGGGAACCCGCCGTCGCGGACCTCGTCGGCGAACCGACGGGTCGCCTCGCCCAAGGTGTCGGCGAGGTTGGCGTAGCGCTTCACGAAGCGGGGCGTCCGACCGGTACGGAGGCCCGCCATGTCCTGCCAGACCAGCACCTGGGCGTCGGTGTCCGGGCCAGCGCCGATGCCCACGGTCGGGATGGTCAGCTCGGCGGTCACCCGTTTCGCCACGTCGCCGGGGACCATCTCCAGTACCACCGCGAAGGCCCCCGCCTCGGCGACCGCGTGGGCGTCGGCGATCACCTCCTCGGCGGTGTCGCCCCGGCCCTGGACCCGGTAGCCACCCAGGGTGTGCTCCCGTTGCGGGGTGAAGCCGATGTGCGCCATCACCGGAATGCCGGCGCGAACGATCGCGGCGATCTGTTCGGCGCAGTGGCGGCCACCCTCCAGTTTGACCGCGTGGCAGCCGCCTTCCTTCATGAACCGTACGGCGGTGCGCAGGGCCGCGGTCGGCCCCTCCTCATAGGAGCCGAACGGCAGGTCGCCGACGACCAGCGTGTGCCGGGTGGCCCGGACCACGGCCCGGACCAGGGGCAGCAACTCGTCGGGGGTCACCGGTAGCGTCGTGTCGTAGCCGTAGACGTTGTTCGCGGCCGAGTCACCGACCAGCAGCACCGGGATGCCGGCGGCGTCGAAGATCCCCGCCGTGTACTGGTCGTACGAGGTGAGCATCGCCCACCGCTCGCCACGCTCCTTCGCGGCGAGTAGGTCACGGGCGCGGACCCGTCGGGTCGCCGGTCCGCCGTAGAGGGCGGTCACCTCGGCTGGGTTGGATTCCCGCATGGTTCTCTCCTTCCTCGAGGCCGCGTACGCGGTCCCCGGGCTCTGCCGCGATCGTCGCACCGCACGGCGGTTCGCGGCAGGGGGCAGTGCAGGATGTCACTCCCCGAGCCGCTCATTCGCCGCCGAGGCGCTCGGCGGCTGCGGCCGCTCCGCCGTCCTCGCGCCAGCGGTTGGTGATCGGTAGGCGGCGGTCCCGCCCGAACGCCTTCATCGATATTTTCGTGCCGGGCGCGGACTGGCGCCGCTTGTATTCGGCGGTATCCACCATCCGCAGCACCTGCTCCACGAGCGCCGGGTCGTGGCCGGCCTCGATCAGCCCGTCCCGGCCCAGGTCGCCGTCGATGTAGCCGATGAGGATGGGGTCGAGCAGGTCGTACTCCGGCAGGGTGTCGGAGTCCAGCTGGCCGGGGCTCAGCTCGGCCGACGGGGGCTTGTTGATCGAGCTCTCCGGGATCGGCGGGGTCTCGCCGCGGCGGACCGCCTCGGCGTTTCGCCACCGGGCGAGCTGCCAGATCAGGGTCTTCCAGACGTCCTTGACCGGGTTGAAACCGCCGACCGAGTCGCCGTACAGGGTGGAGTAGCCGACCGCCAGCTCGCTCTTGTTGCCGGTGGTCAGTACCAGGTGGCCCTCCTGGTTCGACAGGGCCATCAGGATCACCCCGCGGACCCGGGCTTGGAGATTTTCCACCGAGAGGCCGGAGAGTGACAGGTTGGCCAGGAACGTGTCGACGATCGGCTGGATCGGCTCGACCCGGTAGTCCAGTCCGGTGCGTTGGGCCAGTTCCGCTGCGTCTTCCCGGGAGTGTTCGGAGGAGTGCTGGCTCGGCAGTGACACCCCGACCACCCGGTCCGCGCCGAGCGCGTCAACGGCCAGTGCCGCCACGACCGACGAGTCGATGCCGCCGGAGAGGCCGAGTACCACGGAGGGGAAGCGGTTCTTGTCGACGTAGTCACGCAGGCCCAGCACGAGCGCCTGCCACACCTCCGCCTCGTCAGCCGCCGGTTTGAGGAGCTCCCCGGCCGCCGACTCTTCGGTGGGTGCGGCCGGCAGCGTGTCAACGTGGTGGTGGAGCACCCGCATCCCGTCGGCCAGTTCGATGTCGGCGGGTGGGCCGTCGGTGGCCGCGGGGAGATCCACGTCGTGTACCAG
Organism: Salinispora sp. H7-4; assembly: GCF_013416675.1. NCBI lineage: Bacteria > Bacillati > Actinomycetota > Actinomycetes > Micromonosporales > Micromonosporaceae > Salinispora > Salinispora sp. H7-4. Next base: position 216,005 of record NZ_JABZED010000016.1, on the reverse strand, counting down.
CAGGTGCTCGACGAACTGCGGCGCGCGGGCGAGCAGTTCCCCCTCCGCCGTCACGATCATGGAGTCGCCCTCGTACACCAGCTCGTCCTGGCCGCCGACCATGTTGACGTACGCGATGGTGGCCCTGGCCTCGGCGGCCCGACGGCGGACCAGCGGTAGCCGGACGTCGTCCTTCTTCAGCTCGTACGGCGAGCCGTTGATGTTGATAACGAGGCCGACGCCGGCTTGCCGGGCGGCGGCGAACGGCCCCCCGACCTGCCACAGGTCCTCGCAGATGGTCAGCGTGACATCCACCCCGCCGACCCGTACCACGGACAGCGTCTCGCCTGGTACGAAGTAGCGGTCCTCGTCGAAGACGCCGTAGTTGGGCAGGTGGTGTTTGAAGTAGGTGGCCACGGTCTTCCCACTGTGCAGCAGGGCCGCCGCGTTTCGTGCCCCGTGCCCCGGCTCGGCGTCGCCGCTGAACTGTGGTGGGCCGTCCGCGTCCAGGTAGCCCACCACCACGGGCAGGTCGCCCAACCCATCGGCGGCGAGGTCGGCGGCGAGCCGGCCCAGCGCCGTCTTCGACGCTTCCATGAAGGAGCGGCGGAAAACCAGGTCCTCGACCGGGTAGCCGGTCAGGGTCAGCTCCGGGAAGGCGACCAGTTGGGCGCCGGCGTCGGCGGCGCGTCGGGCCCATTCCCGGATGTTCGTGGCGTTGCCGACGAGGTCACCCACAGTCGGGTTGACCTGGCAGAGTGCGAGACGCAGGGTGGTCATGTCCCTATCTTGCCGCAGCGGTCCGAGCGGGGTGTGGCGCGTGCGGGGAGAGGGGCTCCCAGCTGGTGGTGACGGGGGTGGGACAGGCCGGTGCGGGCGTGGGAAGGTCGCGTAACGTCGGCGTAACGAGGCCGGTGGAGACTGATCGGTCAGGCCGGGTCGTTCGCGGGCTGAAAGCGGACAATAGGGTAGTAAGGGGTGGAAGTGGACCGTCAGCAGGAGTTCGTCCTCCGTACGCTGGAAGAGCGGGACATCCGGTTCGTCCGGCTGTGGTTCACCGACGTGCTGGGCACGCTGAAGAGCGTGTCGGTGGCCCCCGCCGAGCTGGAGTCCGCCTTCGAGGAGGGCATCGGGTTCGACGGTTCGGCGATCGAGGGCTTCGCCCGGGTCGTCGAATCTGACATGGTGGCGATGCCGGACCCGACCACCTTCCAGGTCTTCCCCTTCGAGGGCGGGGTCAGCGGCGAGAGCGCCCGGATGTTCTGCGACATCCTGCTCCCCGACGGTAGTCCGTCCTGGGCCGACCCGCGTCACGTGCTGCGTCGGGCGCTGTCCCGGGCAGCGGAGAAGGGCTTCACCTACTACACCCATCCAGAGATCGAGTTCTACCTGCTGGAGGATGGGGCGCCCGACGGCTCGGTGCCGACCCCGGTCGACACCGGTGGCTACTTCGAGCACACCACCCACGCGGTCGCCCGGGACTTCCGCCGACAGGCGGTACTCGCGCTCGAACGGATCGGAATCTCCGTCGAGTTCAGCCACCACGAGGTCGCCCCCGGCCAGCAGGAGATCGACCTGCGCTACGCCGACGCGCTCAACACCGCCGACAACATCATGACGTTCCGGCACGTGGTCAAGGAGGTGGCGCTCTCCACCGGCGTGCAGGCCACCTTCATGCCGAAGCCCTTCACCGACCAGCCGGGCAGTGGCATGCACACCCACCTCTCGCTGTTCGAGGGGGAGCGCAACGCGTTCCACGACGCCGGTGACCCGATGAAGCTCTCCAAGGTCGCCCGCGCGTTCATCGCCGGTCTGCTGGTGCACGCCCGGGAGTACACGGCGGTCACCAACCAGTGGGTCAACTCGTTCAAACGGCTCTTCCCGCAGGCCCTGCCGAACCGGGTCACCGAGAGCCCCGCGTACGTCTGCTGGGGGCACCTGAACCGCTCCGCGCTGGTTCGGGTCCCGGCGTACGGCAAACCGAACTCGGCCCGGGTCGAGGTCCGATCGCCCGACTCGGCGACCAACCCGTACCTGGCCTTCGCGGTCATGCTCGGCGCCGGCCTCAAGGGCATCGAGGAGGGGTACGAGCTGCCGCCGGGCGCCGAGGACGACGTGTGGTCGCTGACCAGCGCCGAGCGCCGGGCGATGGGGTACGAGCCACTGCCGGAGAACCTCGCCGAGGCGATCGACGTGATGGCCGGCTCCGAACTGGTCGCCGAGGTGCTCGGCGAGCACGTCTTCGACTTCTTTCTGCGCAACAAGCGGTCCGAGTGGGAGCAGTACCGCCGCGAGGTCACGCCGTACGAGCGGCAGCACTACCTCTCGCTCTGATCTTCCGGTCCCGGTCGGCCCTGTTCCTGGCGTCGGCCGGCGTGCCGGCCGTTGACCCTGGTCCGACCGGGGCTCGACGAGGACCGCGGTGCGGGCGAGGTGCCGTCGTCCAATCCCGGCGAAAGGCGGCGCGCCGGGTTACCGGCGCGCCGCCTTTGAAGCGCCGTCGGGGCGGGGCGAACTACTTACCCACGGAGCCGTCGTGCCCACCCGGTCCGCCATGCCCGCCCGGGCCCCGGAGGATGCCGGCCGCGGCCGCCGCAGTGATCGCGTCGGCCTGCTCCTGGGTGAGGGTGCCGTCCTCGACCGCCTGGGCCAGGCGCTGCGCGAGCGCCTCCTGCCGGTCAGCGGCGTCCGGGCGCTCGCCCAGCTCGCCCCGCTCCGGCCGCTCGCCCCGTTCCGGCCGCTCGCCCCGTTCCGGCCGCTCGCCCCGTTCCGGCCGCTCGCCCCGTTCCGGCCGCTCGCCCCGTTCCGGCCGCTCGGGCCGGTCGGCCGCCCGCTGTTCGCGCAGCTCCTCCAGCGCCGTGGTTACCTCGTTCACCTCCACGCCGAGCTTCTCGGCGAGCGCCTCGGCGAACGCGGCCTGCCGGTCGGAGCGCTGCTGTTCCCTGGCTGTGCCCTTCTCGGCGTCGGCGTCGGCGCTGGCGCTCGCGGCGGGCGAGGTGTTGGCAGCGGCCATGGCCGGTGCGGCCACGCCGACGCCGAGCACGCCGGCTGCGGCGAGCCCGGCCAGCAGGTGCTTCCTACGAATCGTGCGGGACATGGGGATCCTCCAACTCGTCGGTGATGCGGTACGCGACCGACAGTGACCGCGTCGGCTGGAGGAACACCGTGGCGAGGCTGTGTGCCAGCTGACAATCTGGGCGACTGCCCGGGGCGGCCGGTGAACCACCCACTGCTCCGACAGGGCCAGCCGCGGACAGCCGGGCGCCGGGCAGCCGGGTCAGCCGCGGACAGTCGGGGGCGCCGGGCAGCCGGGTCAGTTGCGGACAGCCGGGGCGACGGTGAGCGTGCCGGCGTCCGCGTCCAGAACCGCCTCGGTGCCGACCGGAACGGTGAGCTGGCCCGCCCCGTGCCCGATCGGCAGCCCACCGAGTACGGGGACGCCGAGGTCCCCCAGACGGTCGGTGAGCACATCGGCGACGTCCACCGGCCACCCGTCGGCGCAGTCGGTGAACTGCCCGACCGCCACCGCGGCCAGCCCGGCCAGCACCCCGGCCCGGCGAAGCTGGGTGAGCATCCGGTCGATCTTGTAGGGGGGTTCCTGTACCTCCTCGAGCAGCAGCACCGCCCCGGTCAGGTCCGGCAGGTCCACCGTGCCGATCGACGCCACGATCAGGCAGAGGTTGCCACCGAGCAGCCGGCCGCTGGCCCGGCCCGGTACCCGGACGCCGAAGGTCTCCTCGTCCTCCCGGGCGGTCACCGTCACCGGTTCGGTGGTGGTCAGCGCGGCGTGCAGCGACTGCGCAGAGCTCAACGCCGTCCGTTCGTCCCGCCACGCCGCGCCGGGGCCGTGTAGCCCGGCCAACCGGGCCCCCCGCCAGAGCGCGAACTGGAGGGCGGTGATGTCGGAGAAGCCGGCCACCACCTTCGGATCCCGGCGTACGGCTGCCATGTCGATCGCGTCCACCATGCGCTGCGCACCGTACCCGCCCCGGGTGCAGATGATCCCCCGCACGGCGGGGTCGGCGAACGCGGCGTTCAGGTCCGCCGCCCGCAGTTCGTCCGCGCCGGCGAGGTAGCCCCGGCGGGCGTACGCGTGGGGGGCGGGCACCGGCCGCAGACCCCAACTGGTCAGCAACTCGATGCCGCGGGCGACCCGCTCCGGCCGGGTGGGCCCGGACGGCGACACCAGGAGTACGGTGTCGCCCGGACGTAGCGCGGGCGGACGGAGTACCTCGTCGGTGATCACAACAAGCGAGCCTAACCAGCCCTCTGGCGCTGGTACGGGATAGCCTCGACGGCGTGGCAACCGCGTTGGTGATCGAAAATGACCCGACCGAAGACGCGCGTCGGCTCGGGGAGTGGCTGACCGAAGCTGGGCTGCGGCTGCACCTCGCCCGGCCGTACGTCGGCGACGAACTCCCGGCCGACCTGGACGGATACGCGGCGCTGGTCGTCCTCGGCGGCGGGCAGCAGGCGTACCCACGGCCCGATGGTGAGCCGTCGGCGTCCTGGCTCCCGCAGGTGGAGGCGTTGTCGCGCAAGGCGGTCCGGCACCGGGTGCCGGCCCTGGCGATCGGCCTCGGCGCGCAGCTGCTCGCGACCGCGCACGCCGGAACGGTCGAGCGCAGCCGGTCCGGGCCGGAGGTCGGTCCCGCGGTGGTGGGCCGCCGGGACGCCGCCGAGACGGATCCGCTCTTCAAGTACGTTCCGCTGATCCCGGACGTGTTCCAGTGGCACGCCGACGAGATCGTCGAGCTGCCGGTCGGGGCGACCCTGCTGGCCGCCTCCACCCGCTACCCACATCAGGCCTTCCGCCTCGGTGACCGCGCCTGGGGCCTGCAGTTCCACATCGAGTGCGACACCGCGATGATCGCCGACTGGGCGGCGGGTTCGGACCTGCTCGCCGAGCTGGACTACGACCCGGAGCTGGTCGTCGCCGCCTGCGCCGCGGTGATGGTTGATGTCGAGGAGGTCTGGCAGCCCTTCGCGGCGCGGTTCGCCGCCCTGGCCCGTGGCGAGCTGGACGAGGGGGCCCGCCGTAGCCTGCCGCTGCTCGGGCACGAATGAAACGGCCGGCCCGGGCCGCGGGACGGCTCGCCCGCTACGGCTTCGGCACCAGCGACAACAGTGTCCGCGCGGGCGACCTGCTCGGCCCGACGGGCCTGGCGCTCTGGCAGCCGGAGACGCAGGAACCCGTGGACCAGCGGGCGGCGGAGCTACTCGCCGCGCTGTCCCGGGCCGCCGATCCGGATCTGGCGCTGCGCCAGCTGCACCGGCTGGTCGAGGCCGAATACCGGGCCGCGGGAGCCGGTGAAACGGCCAATGGCGATGACCCGGTGGGGATCGGAGCAGCATCCAGGCTCCTCGCCGACCTGTACGACGACCCGGGGCTGCGGCGGCGCCTGGTCGCTGTCCTCGGCGCCTCCTCGGCGCTCGGCGACCACCTGGTCGCCAACCCGGGCCAGTGGGCTGACCTCCGGAGCACCGCGGACGGGCTGGCGCCCACCGCCGATGGCCGGCTCCAGCTGACCGGCACGGACGGTTCGATCGCCCAGCTGCGGTCGGCGTACCGGCTGGCGTTGCTCCGGATCGTCGCGGCCGACCTGACCGGCAACCGGGGTATGGAGCAGACGATGGCCGCGCTCTCCGCGCTGGCCGACGCGACTCTCGCCGCCGCCTATGACCTCGCGCAGGGTGAGCTGCCGGAGGGTACGCCGCCGCCCCGGCTGGCCGTGGTGGCGATGGGCAAGTGCGGCGGCGGCGAGTTGAACTATGTCTCCGACGTTGACGTGATCTTCGTCGCGGCCGAGGACGACGACCTTCCCGCGGCGACCGCGATCGCCACCCGCCTGATTCACGTCTGTGGCCTGGTCGCCTGGCCGGTAGACGCCGCGCTGCGCCCCGAGGGGAATCGGGGCCCGCTGGTGCGTACCCTCGCCAGCCATCTCGCCTACTACCGGCGGTGGGCGCGGACCTGGGAGTTCCAGGCGCTGCTCAAGGCGCGGCCGGCCGCCGGTGACCTGGCGCTGGGCCAGGAGTGGATCGCGCAGCTCGCGCCGCTGCTCTGGCGGGCCGCGGAGCGCCCGGAGGCGGTCGAGGATGTCCGGGCCATGCGGCGCAGAATCATCGATCACATCCCGCCGGCGGAGCAGGAGCGCGAGATCAAGCGCGGCCCGGGTGGGCTGCGCGACATCGAGTTCGCGGTGCAGTTGCTGCAACTGGTGCATGGCCGTGGCGACGAGGCGCTGCGGGTGCCGGGCACCATTCCCGCCCTGCGGGCGTTGGTCAGCGGCGGTTACGTCGGGCGGGTGGACGGGGAGGCGTTGCTGCGCGGCTACCACTTCCTGCGCGCCGTCGAGCACCGGCTGCAGTTGCAGGGGCTGCGCCGGACCCACACCGTACCCACCGACCAGGACGCGTTGCGCTGGTTGGCGGGGGCGCTCGGCTACTCGGCGGCACCGGGACGCAGCGCCGTCGAGGCGTTTCGAATCGAGCGGGTCACCCACGCCGCCGAGGTACGGCGGCTGCACGCCAAGCTGTTCTACCGGCCGCTGCTGGAGTCGGTCGCCCGGGTGCCCGCCGACGGGCTGCGACTCACCCCGGCGGCGGCGCGCAACCGGCTGGAGATCCTCGGCTTCGAGGATCCGGCCGGGGCGCTGCGCCACCTGCAGACCCTCACCGGCGGGGTAAGCCGCACCGCGGCCATCCAGCGCACCCTGCTGCCGGTGCTGCTCAGCGAGTTCGCCGACGCTCCCGAGCCGGACCGCGGGCTGCTCAGCTACCGGAAGGTCTCCGAGAAGCTCGGCAGTACCCCCTGGTATCTGCGGCTGCTGCGCGATGAGGGGCCGGTGGCCCGCCGGCTGGCGCGCGTGCTCTCCTCCTCCCGGTACGTGACCGACCTGCTCGCCCGCGAGCCGGAGGCGCTGCGTCTGCTCGCGCAGGAGAGTGAACTGGCCGCACGGCCCCGGGCGGTGCTCTGCGAGGGCTTCGCGGCGGCGGCGGCGCGACACGCCGGCGACCCGGTGGAGGCGATCCGGGCGGTCCGCGCGCTGCGCCGTCGGGAGTTACTCCGCCTCGCCTGTGCCGACGTGCTGAGCCGGGCCGGTTCGCTGGCCCCGTCGCCGCCCGGTGCGCCGGGTCGGGCGGCTCCGGCCCTGACCGACGTGGGCGCGGTCGGCACCGCACTGGCGGATGTCACCGACGCCACCCTGGCCGCCGCCCTGGCTGCGGCCCGGGCGTCCCAGCCACTGATGCCCGGTCTGCGCTTCGCCGTGATCGGCATGGGTCGGCTCGGCGGATACGAGTCCAACTATCTCTCCGATGCCGACGTGCTCTTCGTCCACGATCCGCCGGCCGGGATGGCGGAGAGCACGGCGAGCGCTGCCGCGCGAGCGGTCGCCGAGGAGCTACGTCGACTGCTCGGGATGCCCGCGCCCGACCCGGCGCTCGGCGTTGACGCCGACCTACGCCCCGAGGGGCGGCAGGGGCCGCTGGTCCGCAGCCTCGCCGCGTACCAGCAGTACTACGCCCGCTGGTCGCGGGTGTGGGAGGCGCAGGCGCTGCTGCGGGCCCGGTTCGTCTGCGGTGACGAGGAACTGGGCGCCGAGTTCCTGGCGATGGTCGAGCCGCTACGTTATCCGGCGGCGGGCCTGACCTGGGAGCAGGTGGTCGAGATCCGGCGGATCAAGGCACGGGTGGAGACCGAGCGGATGCCCCGGGGCGCCGACCCGGCTACCCACACCAAGCTGGGCCGGGGCGGGCTGGCCGATGTCGAGTGGGCGGTGCAGCTGCTTCAGCTCCGGCACGCCGGGCAGCTGCCACAGCTGCGGGGCACGCGTACCCTCAACGCCCTCGCGGCGGCCCGGGACGCGGGCCTGGTGGACCCGGACGACGCCGCGGCGATGGCGGCCGGCTGGACCCTCACCGCGCAGGTCCGCAACGCCCTGATGCTGGTGCGCGGCCGGGCTGCTGATCAGCTGCCCCGGCACGGGGCGGACCTGGCGGGGGTGGTTCGGCTTCTGGGCCGCGACGATCCGGGTGAGTTCCTCGACGACTATCTGCGTACCGGCCGCCGTTCCCGCGCCGCCATGCAACGCGTCTTCGAGCTCTGAGGACGGCCCCGGGGGCGCAGCAGACCAGGCGGCCTCGGCGCCGGGGCCGAGCGGGTCGGCGAGCGGTGGCTGTCGTCAGCTGCCGAGGGTCCAGATCCCGGCCCGCGGGACGGTGACCGCGGTCCACTCGCCGGCTGCCGTGACGGTGCCGCCGGTGGCGCTCAACCAGCGGCTGTGTCGGACCCGTACCGGGACCGTGGCGGGCCCGTCGGTCTGGAACGTCACGGTCGCGCCGTCGGCCGCCAGGATCGTGCCGGGGGCACCGACCAGGGGGGTCGGCTCGACCACGGCCCAGACCCGCCAGTGCGGGTCGGACCACACCTCGCGCAGGTAGGGCAGGCCGTCGCGGACCAGCTCCGCCTCGGCCCGGCCGACCCAGGACAGTGGTGTGTCGGGTACGGCCACGAACTGCACCGCGTTCGTCTGCAGCCAGCCGTGGTAGGTCTGGGCGGTCAGCGGAACCCCGGTCCCGGTGGCGCCCGGCACCGTGGTGAAGAAGAGCGGATTGCGGTCGATGTCCGCCTGGCGTAGCCAGCCCCGCGCCAGCGGAACCTCGCCCAGCGCCGCCGACTCCCGATAGGTACGCGTCGGTGGGATCTCCACCCGCCCGGTGAGGTGTTGGGTGGCGAGGAAGTCGCGTAGGGGCGTGAAGTAGGCGGGCCGGGCGGCTGGGTCGGTGGCGCTGCGCAGGTCTGCCGGGACGACCGGTGGCTGCCACCAGAACACGGCGGCGAGCAGGACGGCCAGGGTGAGTCCGCCGCCGGCCCGCCACCGGCGCAGCCCGGTGCCGCCGGCGGGCACGGGCCGGGCCGGCCAACGGGGGTGAGTTCGCTTGCCGGTGTGCCGCGGCAACCAGCGACCGGTGCCGACGGTCGCGGCGGCGGCCAGCAGGGGGAGCGCGAACATCGCCGACAGGCGGGTCGCGTTCAGGCCGACCGGGGTGTGCAGCAGCGCCGCCGCGAGTACTCCGGCCGCGGCGAGCAGCGCGCCGACCCGCACCGGCCGGTACGCCACCAACGCCGCCACCAGCAGGCTGCTCCCCACCGCCCGTACGGTGTCGGTGCGGCTGATGTTCATCCAGCCGCCGTCGCCGAAGAGCAGGGCGGTGAACCCGAGCGGCAGCGCCGCCGCCAGCCCCAGGGTGAGGCCGTCAACGTAGCGGCGGACGAGCAGCAGCGCGGCACCGGCCAGCCCGACGAAGAGCCCGGCCACCGGGCTGGTCGCGGCGGCCAGCAGCGCCCCGGCGGTGGCCAGCACGAGTCGTCGTCGCCCGGCCGGCAGCGTGAGAGCGAGGAGGGCGGCGAGGCCGAAGGCCACCCCGAGCCCGTACGTGACCCGGCCGGCGACCAGGTTGCCGGCGAAGGTGACCACCCCCACCAGGGCGCCGGTCAACGGCCGGGGTACGTCGACGCGGCACAGCAGGGCAGCGAAGGCGACGGTCGACGCCACCAGGGCGAGCACCCCCGTCACCCGGACGCCGAGCAGCGCCATCACCGGCGGGGAGAGCAGGCTGTAGCCGAACTGGTTGACCCCGCCGTACCATCGCAGGTCGACCGGGGTGGCGCCGTGGGCGGTGAAGAAGTCGGCCCGGGCCACCTGGGCGGCGAGGTCCGAGCCCATCGGCGGCAGCAGCAGATACGTCCCGCCGAGCAGCACGGCCAACGTGGTGGCCGTCGCCACCACCGTCCGTGTGCCCCGCATGCCTACCTCCGTATCCGCGCCCACGGTACTGGCAGCATGTTCTACCGTGCCCATCCACCTCGTCGGCCGGACCGGCGCGACGACCCTCCCCACCGCCGGGGTGCCCCGGTGACCGAGGCTGGCGTACCTCCGCGCGGGTCCGGGCGGACCCCGGTCCGCGCGGGAGCGCTCCGCTACCTCGGTCTCGTCGGTGCGGTGCTGCTGGCCGTCGCCGGGTACGTCGGGGGAGCGCTGCCCGACGCGACCGACGAGCGGGTGTGGCAGGCTGCCGACGGCCCGCTGACCGTACTGCTCTGGCTGGTCGGCACCGGCCTGCTGACCGGCGCGTGGTGGGCGCTACGGCACGGTACGCCGTCAACCGGGTGGGCGTACCGCACCGCCGGGCTGTGGTCGGTGCCGCTGCTCGTCGCGCCGCCGCTGGGTAGCCGGGATGTCTACTCGTACGCCTGCCAGGGCTGGGCGTACGGGCAGGGCGTTGACCCGTACGCGGTCGGGGTGGCGGTGGCGGGCTGCCCCTGGGTGGAGGCGGTCTCGCCGATCTGGCGGGACACGCCCGCGCCGTACGGGCCGGGCTTTGTGCTGCTCGCCGCGCTGGCGGTGGCGCTCGGTGGTGGGTTGGTCGGCGCGGTGGTGGTCTTGCGGCTGATCGCGGTGGCCGGGGTGCTGCTCGTCGCGGTGTGTCTGCTCGGGTTGGCGCGGGCAGCGGGGGTGCCGACCCGGCGGGCGGTCTGGCTGGCGCTGGCCTGCCCGTTGGTGGGGGTGCATCTGGTGGCGGGCGCGCACAACGACGCGGTGATGCTCGGGCTGCTGCTGCTCGGCCTGCTGGTGGTGGTGCGGTTCCCGGGCCGACCGTGGCCGCTGCTGGTGGCGGGGGCGCTGCTCGGGCTGGCGGTGGGGGTTAAGGCGACTGCGGTGGTGGTGCTGCCGTTCGCGGCGCTCGCCGCGGTGCTCGGTCGGTTCACCGTGCGGTCGCTGCTGCGCGATGGTGGCTGGCTGGCCGTGGGCACCCTGATCGCCCTGGGGGGTGTCTCGGTCTTCTCCGGCCTGGGACTGGGCTGGGTGGACGGGTTACGCCACAGCGGTGACCTGGAGCAGTGGACGTCACCTCCCACGGCGGTCGGCATGGTCCTGGACTATGCCGGTGAGCTCTTTGGGGGGCGCCCCGTGGCGGTGCCGGTGGTCCGGGCGTTGGCGTTGGCCGTGTTGGTGCTGGTCCTGGCGGTGCTGTGGTGGCGGGCCTGGTCGGCCCTGCGCGCGCTGGGTGACGTCCGGCAACGGGTGGTCCGGCTGGAGGCGGCCCGGCCTCGGGTGGCCCTGCTCGGTGCCGGCCTGGCGCTGGCCGCCACGGTGGTGCTCGCCCCCGTCTTCCACCCCTGGTATGCGACCTGGCCGTTGGTCCTGCTCGCGGCGGCCGCGACGCGGACGACCTGGTTCGTGCTGCCCTGCGCGGCGGCGGCCTTTCTCACCTTGCCGGACGGCACCAACCTGGCCCGGCTGGTGAAGGCGCCGGGGGCGCTGGCGATGACCGGGTTGGTGGTGGCGGCTGCCGGGTGGGGGGTGCCGCGGCTGTGGCGGTCCCGGGCCGGCCGGGCCCCGTTCCCGTCGGGCTGAACCGAAACCGGCCGGGTTGGCGCCACCACGTTGTGGCGCCAACCCGGCCGGTCGCTGCAGGGGTTCAGCAGTCGAAGTACATCGCGAACTCGTGCGGGGTCGGGCGCAGCCGCACCGGGTCGACCTCGTTGGTCCGCTTCCAGTCGATCCAGGTGGAGATCAGGTCCGGCGTGAAGACGCCGCCGTCGAGCAGGTAGTCGTGGTCGGCCTCGAGGGAGTCGAGCACCGCCGGCAGCGAGCCGGGCACCTGCTTGACGTCGCCCCACTCCTCCGGCGGCAGGTCGTACAGATCCTTGTCGATCGGAGTCGGCGGCTCGGTCTTGTTCTTGATGCCGTCGAGGCCGGCCATCAGCATCGCCGAGAAGGCCAGGTAGACGTTGGCCGACGGGTCCGGCACGCGGAACTCGACTCGCTTGGCCTTCGGGTTGCTCCCGGTCACCGGGATGCGGGTGCACGCGGAGCGGTTGCGCTGCGAGTAGACCAGGTTGACCGGCGCCTCGAAGCCCGGCACCAAGCGGCGGTACGAGTTCACCGTCGGGTTGGTGAAGGCCAGCAGTGACGGTGCGTGCTGCAGCAGACCGCCGATGTACCAGCGCGCGGTGTCGGAGAGGCCGGCGTAGCCGGTCTCGTCGTAGAAGAGCGGATCGCCGTTCAACCACAGGCTCTGGTGGGTGTGCATGCCGGAGCCGTTGTCCCCGAAGAGCGGCTTCGGCATGAAGGTGGCGGTCTTGCCGTTGCCCCAGGTCTCGTTCTTCACGATGTACTTGAAGAGCTGGAGCTGGTCCGCGGCGTGCAGCAGGGTCGAGAACTTGTAGTTGATCTCAGCCTGACCGGCGGTGCCGACCTCGTGGTGCGAGCGCTCCACGGTGTAGCCGGCGTCGATCAGCCGACGGACGATCTTGTCGCGTAGGTCGGCGTGGTGGTCAACCGGCGGCACCGGGAAGTATCCGCCCTTGTACGCGGTCTTGTAGCCGCGGTTGCCACCCTCCTCGTCACGGCCGGTGTTCCACCAGCCTTCGACCGAGTCGATGTAGTAGTACGACTGGTGGGCCGAGGTCTCGTGGCGGATCGAGTCGAAGATGTAGAACTCGGCCTCCGCGCCGAAGTAGGCGGTGTCGGCGATCCCGCTGGCCGCCAGGTACGCCTCGGCCTTCTTCGCCACGTTCCGGGGGTCGCGGGTGTAGGCCTCGCGGGTGAACGGGTCGTGAATGAAGAAGTTGAGCGCGAGGGTCTTCTGCGCGCGGAACGGGTCGATGAACGCGGTGGCGACGTCCGGGAGCAGGAGCATGTCCGACTCGTGGATCGCCTGGAAGCCGCGGATGGACGACCCGTCGAATGCGAGGCCGTCGGTGAGGAGCTCGTCGTCAATCGACTCGGCGGGCAGGTTGAAGTGCTGCATCACGCCGGGCAGATCACAGAAACGTACGTCGACGAACTTCACGTCCTCGTTCTTGAGGTAACGCAGGAGTTCCTCGGGATTGGCGAACACTCGTCCTCCTGGCTCGTCCACTGAAGTGGCTAGGCTTCTGGCGACGCTATGGCCGAGCGGTTGCCCGGCCATGTCTTCAATGTTTCTGCCGTGTTACGTCCCCCGCGGAGGCTCCGGGAAGCCTTCGCTGCGTGGAGCGGTAGTCCTGATGCTCCCGGGAGGGCGCAGTGTGCCAGTGTAGTGAAACTTGCGAGGCTTGGTCCGTTTTTGTGACGCAGGTCGGCGTGTAGCCGACGGTGGCACTGGCTACCCTTGAGCGCTGTGACGACCTCGGCTGACCAGCCCGTACCGCCCCGCTCCAGCATCTCCGCCAGTCAGGGCCTGGGCCCGCGCTTCGGCGCATTAGTGATCGACTGGGTGCTCTGCATACTGGTCGCCAGTATCTTCGCCGATCCGTTCCGCGACGGGTGGGCCCCCGTGCTCGTGCTCGTCGTCGAGTACGGCTTCTTCATCGGCCTCTTCGCCCAGACCCCCGGGATGTACCTCACCCGAGTCCGCTGTGTCTCCTGGACCAGCGGTGGTCGGATCGGGGTGCTCCGCGCGCTACTCCGCGGCGGCCTGCTCGCGCTCGTGCTACCCGCCCTGATCATGGACGCCGACCGCCGTGGCCTGCACGACCGGGTCGCGGGCTCGGTCATCACACCCGTCGTCCGCTGACCCCGTCCGGGGGCCAGCGGACGATCCGCGGTTGCGCCAGCTCAGCGGGACGAGCCGCGGCGGTTGCGGCAGCTCAGCGGGGGGTCTGCCGTGGTCGCGGCAGGTCAGCGACCGCGGGCCTGGCGGAAGGCGCCCTTCGGCGGACGCATGTTCTTCGGGATGGCGCCCTTGGGTAGCTGTGGGCGGGCACTGAGCGCCTTGAGGCGCTTGTCCAGCGCGTTGACATCCCGGCCACTGAGCTTGCGCGGCAACCGCATCAGCGTCATCCGCAGCTTGCGGACCGGCAGCTCGCCCTCCTCCTGGCCGATCACGTAGTCGTAGAGCGGCGCCGAGCCGATCACCTTGGCCAGTCGACGCTTCTCCTGGCCGAGCAGGCCGCGCACCCGCTGCGGGTTCCCCTCAGCCAGCAGGACCACTCCCGAACGGCCGATGACCAGGTGCACCATGTCCATCTGCGTGGTCGAGCTGACCGCCGGGGTGACCCGCCAGTCGCCGCGCATGTTCTCGATGATCTGTGCGGCCGCGCCCGGCTGTCCCTCGGCGGCGTTCATCATCGCCCGGTTGGAGCGCAGGTTGAGCACGATCAGCAGGGAGAGCAGTGTCAACAGGATGCCCAGTGGGATCCAGAGCCAGCCCCACACGAAGAACGCCACCACGGTCAGGGCGAGTGGAATGACCACCGCGGCGAAGGCCAGCGGCGCGAACCACCGGTCCTGCTTGGCGGTGAACCGAAACACCATCCCGATCTGCTTCAGCCGCTGGCCGAACGAGACCTTCTCCTGGGGCTTTGCCATGCCCTCGAGTCTAGTGGGCGGCGAATCTCGCGCTGCCTGGCGGCCGGCATCGGTGGCTGGGCTGGGTCGCACCTGCGGCCTCCCGCCGCCGTGACTGCTTGTTGGCGGCGTCTGGTGGGCCGGTCGTCAGCGGCCGGGGCGCGGTGACCAGTGACCCAGCCTGTTGCTGATTCCATCAACGCAATTGACAGCCCGTTTCACTGCTCCCTGACTGCTTGCTCTAGATCGTGGCCGACCTCGCCCAGGGCCTGTGCGCTGGTCCGCAACTGCTCCGACTGATCAGAAAGCCATGACTGCCACCGGGAGAGATCCCGGTGTGCATTCCCGGTGGCGTCGATGAGTGCCTTATGCCTTGCTTGTAGGTCCTTCAGCTGTTGCCGAAGTTCAGCGACCTCGGGGTCCTGGTGAATAGTGACTCGAGTGGCCTGCTGGTGGGCGAGGGCGAGGATGTCCGCTGCCTGGCGCCGTGCCTCGGCAAGAATCTCCGCGCCCTCCGCGCTGGCATCGCTGATCGTGCGGTTGGCATCTTCCTGCGCACGCATGGTCAATGCGACCGCGACTGGATCCGCGCCCTGTGTCGCGATGCTCGGTAGGGATCCGTGGCGGAGCATCTCGATCTGGTTAAGGAGACCGTGAACCTCCCGCTCCCTGCGTTCGGCTTCGCCGCGCAACAGTGCGAGCTGGTCATCTGCGAACTGGGTCACGGTCGCCACCTCTGCGGCAGAGTGCCACCACTGGCCACGGAAGCGGCGGGGTGCTAGCAGTTCGAGGCGTTGGGTCACCTCGCCCGCTGGTGCTTGATTGTTTTGCTGTCTGAGGTGAATGGTATTGTCGTTGGTCATCGGAACCCAGGTCAGTCAGGTGTCGCGGTGTCGGCTAGAGCCAGAGCCGGATAAACGGAGTGGTCGAATCTTTCCACCAGTAATCGCTCGGGATCGATTCCGGCTGCTTTGAGGGCGGCAATCGTTGCCCGGGTCATCGTGGGCGACCCGCATACGAGAATGTCAGCGTCCTTCCATGAGCCGATCCGTAGGGCGGTATCGGCCGCCCGGCCCAGTTCGCCGTCCCAGCCCCATCCGATCTCCACGGTTGGCACGTAGCGCAGCCAGGGCTCGAAGGCGCTGGCAGCCGTGCTTTTGGTTGGGGTCGATGCAGCCAGCGTCAAGAGTGCCTGGTGGTCATAGAGGTCGTCGGGGGTCTTGCCCCCTACTACCAGAGTGGTGGTTCGGCCGTTGCCCTGCTGGAGTTCTTCGGTGATCGCGCGCAGCGGCGCTACCCCGGTGCCACCAGCGATCAAGAGAAGTGGCCGGTGCGGTGCCCGGTTGTACGTCGACAGTGCTCTCCCGGCAGGATGCCCCAACAGGAGAATTTCGCCGACAGTGACCCGCCGGACCAGATAGGTCGAGAAGCGACCTGCCGCGCGAACGTGGAACTCAAGTGTTCCGTTGGGGCGGGGTGCGTTGGCCGGCGACAGGTATCGCCAGGTGCGTAGGGCGGGTACGTGCGTTGGTAGGGACTGGCCGGGCAGGTAGTTACAGAGGTAGTTCGGTCGAACGGTGAGCACGCAGACATCGGAGCGGCGTCGCTCCACACTGATGACTTCGGCCTGCCAGAACGGGGGTGTCAGCCGCTCCGAGGCAGCGGCACCGGCGAGCATCAACTTAGCAACTTTTTCGTATGCCGCGGCCCAGTCAGCCCTGAGGCTCGGGGTCCACTGGGGTCCGACGAAGTCCGCTAACGTTGCCAGGAGGGCCTGGCCGACCCAGATGTAGTGGCGCTCCGCCAATGGCACCGGTCGTCCCTCTACATCTACGCCGTAGAATCGACGGTGATCAGCGCCTAGGTGATGTGCGAATGCGGCGAGTGTATCGTTGTTGTCCATGTTTGTGATCATGTGTCCGAGTGCGGCGAGGAGCTTGTCTTCCTGATACTGCATGTTGGTGGGGAACATGGTGCGGGTTTCTGGGGCGATCACGAACAGGGTTGCGTAGAAGTGTTTTGCTGCTTTTGGGCCAGCTGCGGTGACTTGGCTCCAACTCCAACGCAGTGCTGTGACATCCACCCCTCAACCCTCCTGCTGAGGTGCAGCGCTGCGCTCGCGTAGGGTCGGTTCCGAGAAGAACGGCGCGCGGGGTGCCGGCCAAAAGTTCGGATTGGGTATCCGAGTGTCATAGTAGCGATGGTGTACGGCGTGGAGGGCGGCCCATCCGACCGAGCCATTAATCCATGACCAGTCGCCGTAGACGGGCCGTCCTTCCCGCGTTTCGCCGTTACAAAATCGCATAAACATTTCCGACTCATTATTCGGAACGGAGATTCGGACGCCAGCGGCGCGGAAGCTGTGTATTACGGATTGGTTGATGACTAGTGCGGCATGCTCCCGCCAGAGGGAGGATTCATCCTCGGTGTCGAGACCCAGCCGTGCGGCAACGGGCCGGAGCTGGTTGTACCGGGCAGCATCGCACATGTTGCGGGTACCGATTTCATCGCTGAGATAGTGCCCGTTGAACGGAGCGCAGCTGTAGTCCACGCCGCCTATACGTAGGCGCATGTTAGCGATCACCGGGAGTGCGTGCCACCGGAGCTGAAGGTCTGCGAACCAGGCATGATCGGGGTGCGTCAGCCTTATCTCTCGGACCAGGTCACGCGGAGGGTCCACAAGTGTGGGCTCCTCGGTCGCAGTCTCGATTACCCAGGGGAGTATGTCGAACCTGCCGGGGGTGGCGGGCGGCTGCCAGCCGAGCTTCAGCGCCGCACCAGTCATGTCCAGTTGCGACGGATCGCCGACTATCTCGTCGTCTCGCTGCCAGCCGCCGTACCGGATGAGTTGGTCGTTCCAAATGCGGGCGCGTGGTCCAGCCTGTGGGTGGTCGGCGGCGAACACGGTGAGGACGGATCGAATGCGTCCCCCGTTATCGGCCAGCCGCAGATGCTCGGCCAGTTCGTTGGAGATGCCTTTAGCGGTGGCAACCGTGCGGCAGTCACGGACCTTCAGACCAGCCCAACGGATTCGACCAATGCATCGCACCGACTGTCGCCACGCCACCTTCGCGCCGTAGGTCAGCTCGCCTGGTGTCTGCCAGTAGGTACCGGTGGTGGCGATCTCGCTGAGGACGTCGGTGATTCGTTTTGTGACGTGCGGTAGCTTCTGCTCTTGGTAGTAGGCCGAAATGAACTCAACCGCCTCTTCGGAAGGGTCTTCGGCGGTATCGTCCGAGGGGGTGATGGTTTGGCTTGTAGGATTCTCCACCCGGCTGTCGCCGCTGGCGGCGCTGCCGATGGTCACTGATCGTCTCATTTCCATGGATGGGCAGGGAATAACGTTACACGCGGTAACTCTGGATTTGCTACATCCGCTGCGGACGGCCTTACGATCCGTGATTGTGGCGGAGCGCTCGGCTGCAGCCCTAGAGTTCCTGGGAATTACTAGGATGTCAATAGGTGAATTTGTGGGAGTAGGGCTAGGCCTCCCCCGTTCCGCTGACAGACCGAGGCTAGTGGTCGGATTCCAGCTGACCCTGCGGCTTTAGTCCCTAATGCGGATTCTGAGGAGCTGGTTGTCACCGGGCGACCAGTACGGAGCCACCGTTTGGATCATGGTGGAAGTGTGAGGACGAGCGGCGCAGCGGGACCGTCGGGATCTGTCTTGATGATGGCGTCATCATCTTGACCAGTACAAATGGTGGTTAAGGTTGCGACGCACGTGCCGGAGTCCGCGATGGACTCGGACGAGAGCGAGTCGGTTGCCGTTTTAGGGTCAGCACGAGCATGGCCGGTTTCGGCCACGATAATGCGGGGTCTGCGTGGGATCGGCGCGGGCGCTCGGATCCGAGGGGTAGCGGTCAAGCAAGGCGCATGTGGACTTCCCCGGGAGGAGGGTAGGTGCGCTATCCGAGGAAGTGGCGCGGAGAAAAGACGTCGGAGTGCACCCGCTCCTCCAGCCAGCGCGCCACCGCTGCCGCGACCAGGGTCGGGAAGAGGGCAGCCGTGACCGCGGCGGTAAGCGGGCGGCTGCCGTTCCGGGCGAGCGTAGGCTTCCGGTACCCCCGGAGTGGCAGCCACGCGATGACGGCGGCGGCCCTCACCCGGAAAGGTCAGCTGTCCAGGTCAGCCGGGCCGTCGCCGCGGGCCGCGAGGGCCTGCCGGTAGAGGCGGCCGGCGCGGTACGACGAGCGGACCAGCGGCCCGCTCATCACGCCGGCGTAGCCGATCTCCTCGGCCTCCTCCTGTAGCTCGACGAACTCCTCCGGCTTGACCCAGCGTTCGACGGGGTGGTGGCGGGGGGAGGGGCGCAGATACTGCGTGATGGTGATCAGCTCGCAGCCCGCCTCGTGCAGGTCCCGGAGGGCTTGCGAGATCTCGGCGCGCTCTTCGCCCATGCCGAGGATCAGATTGCTCTTGGTGACCAGGCCGGCGGCGCGGGCCTGCCGGATCACGTCCAGGGACCGCTCGTAGCGGAACGCCGGCCGGATCCGCTTGAAGATCCGCGGCACCGTCTCGACGTTGTGTCCGAGCACCTCCGGCCGGGCTCCGAAGACCTCGGCGAGTTGCTCCGGGACGGCGTTGAAGTCGGGGATCAACAGCTCGACACCGCAGCCGGGCCGGAGGGCGTGAATCTGCCGGACGGTCTCCGCGTAGAGCCAGGCGCCGCCGTCGGGCAGGTCATCGCGGGCGACCCCGGTGATGGTCGCGTAGCGCAGCCCCATCGAGACCACCGACTCGCCGACGCGGCGGGGCTCGTCGGCGTCGAACTCGGCCGGCCTGCCGGTGTCGATCTGGCAGAAGTCGCAGCGGCGGGTGCACTGGTCGCCGCCGATGAGGAAGGTGGCCTCCCGGTCCTCCCAGCATTCGTAGATGTTCGGGCAGCCGGCTTCCTGGCAGACGGTGTGCAGCCCCTCCCGCGTGACGAGCCCGCGCAGTTGGGTGTACTCCGGGCCCATCTTGGCCTTGACCTTGATCCACGGTGGTTTCCGCTCGATCGGCGTCTCAGCGTTGCGCGCCTCGATTCGCAGGAGGCGCCGCCCCTCGGGAGCGGGCGTCGCGGTGCGCGCTGCCTGACCGGTCGTCGGCGCGGAGTGCTCGATCGTCACGCAGCCGAGCCTACGCCCGTCGCCCACCGTCGATGCACGTTGGGCGACGGGCATCACGCCGTTGCAGCGGTGACCCCGGACACCGCACGTAGCGCCGGCCTGGCGATCTTGACGTGTGGCCTGAATGGGCTATTCTACTAATGAACTAGCAGATAGAGGCGGACGGATGATCGATTTTTATTTGAACCCAAAGTCGGGGGTCGCGCCGTACATGCAGCTCATCCAGCAGGTGCGGCACGCGCTTCGGCTCGGGGTGCTTAACGAGGGCGATCGGCTGCCGACTGTGCGGGAGGTGGTGGCCCGGCTCGCGATCAACCCGAACACGGTGTCGAAGGCGTACCGCGAGCTGGAGTACGAGGGTCTGGTCACGGCCCGGCAGGGGCTGGGTACCTTCATCGCGAAGACGATCGACGGTCCGGCGGTCACGGCGCAGGAGCCGCTGCGGCAGAAGCTGGAACAGTGGCTGGTCGAGGCCCGCGCGGCGGGCCTCGACGACGAAGGCGTTGAGGCGCTGTTCCTGAGTACGTTCCGCGCGTTCGCGGAGGCGAGGGCATGACCAGCGTGCTTCGGGTGGAGAATCTGACCAAACGGTACGGGCGCCGTACTGCGCTCTCCGGTTGCACGCTTGACGTTCCGGTGGGCCAGGTTGTCGGTCTGGTCGGGCCGAACGGTGCGGGTAAGTCGACCCTGCTGCAGCTGGCCTGTGGACTGCTCGAACCGACCGCTGGGGTGATCGAGGTGCTCGGGGAGCGTCCGGTCAGTGGCTCGGCTCGGGTCGGCTTCGTTGCCCAGGACGCCCCGGTCTACGCCGGACTGACTGTCGCCGAGCACCTGCGGCTGGGCGCTCGCCTGAACCCGTCTTGGGACAGCGCGCTCGCCGAGCAGCGCATCGCCCAGGCCGGGCTCGATCCGAGTCAGAAGGCCGGCAAGCTCTCCGGCGGCCAGCGGGCCAATCTGGCGTTGACCGTCGCCGCCGCCAAGCGGCCCGAGCTGCTGTTGCTCGACGAGCCGGTGGCGGCGCTCGATCCGCTCGCCCGCCGGGTGTTCCTGCAGGCCCTGATGGAGCTGGTGGCGGAGCAGGAGATGACCGTCATCATGTCCTCGCATCTGGTCTCCGACCTACAACGAATCTGTGACCACCTGATCGTGCTGGTCGGCTCCCGGGTGCGGCTGGCCGGCGACGTCGACGACCTGCTCGCCAGCCACCATCGCCTGACCGGCCCCCGGCGTGAGTCCGTTGACGTCGCAACGCACGGCTGGACCCTGATCGAGGACCGGCACACCGCCGCGCAGTCGACCCTGGTGGTACGCAGCACCGCCCCGATCGACGACCCGTCGTGGCGGGCTGACCAGCTCGATCTGGAGGACATTCTGCTCGCCTACCTGAGTGAGTCGGCCCCGGCGGCCGCGCCGGAACGAGTGCTGGAGGCACAGCGATGACCTGGTTGGCCTGGCGGCAGTTCCGGACTCAGGCCATCGTCGGCGCAGCCTGCCTGGCCGTGATCCTCGGTGCGCTGTTGTTCACCTGGTGGCAGGTCCGCGAGCTGGCGGTGAGTACCGGATTCACCGGCTGCACCGGGGACGCCTGCCGTTTAGCCGCGTCCTCCTTCTTGGAAGAGATAGAGGAGAGCCTGGCCAGCCGGGTCCACCTCGCCAGCGCCGGCGCAACCTTCGGGCTACCGGCCCTGGTCGGCGCGTTCTGGGGCGCCCCGACGGTGGCACGCGAACTCGAAACCGGAACGTACCGGATCGCCTGGACCCAAACCGTCTCACGACGCCGCTGGCTGCTCGTCAAGCTGTCGATCGGCGGCCTGGCAACCGCACTCGTCGCGGGTGTGCTCAGCCTCGCCCTGACCAGTTGGGCGCAGCCCATCGACGATGCCCGCGCCATCCTGGCCCAGGGCAGCCTGGTGACCCCGCTGGTCTTCCCCACCCGCGGCGTGGCGCCGATCGGCTACGCCATCTTCGCCTTCGCCCTCGGGGTGACCGTCGGATTGATGCTGCGCAGGACCCTGGCCGCTGTGGCGGTGACCCTGGCGCTCGTCGTGGCGACACAGATTGGTGCCGTCGAACTGCGCCCGTTGATCGCCGAACCCGTACATCGCATCACCACGTTGACCGCCGAGCAGTTCTACTCATACGGGACGCACGACGACGTAGTGTTCCAGGTCGGAGCCTGGCCGAGCGAGGCTGATTCGTGGCAGCTGTCGAGCACCGTCGTGACCACGCCCGGTGGACCGGAGTATCACGGGCCGACCGACCAGGAAAAGTGCACCCCGGATTGCCGGGAGTGGTTGGGCGCACAGGGGCTGCTGCAGGAGGAGCGTTACGTGCCGGCAGGGAATTTCTGGCTGGCGCAGTGGCGGGAACTCGGCATATTGATCACACTGGCCGCCGCCCTGTCGCTCATCTCGCTCTGGTGGATCCGGCGTCGGCCAGCCTGAGCAACCCGGTGTGCGGCCGACCCAGCGGGCCGGTGTCGGCAATCGACGCCGGCCCGGGTCTGGCGGGCCTCGGCAGGGCCCGGGCCCTTGTGGCTCAGGGCTCGATGAGGGTGGGTAGGTGCCGCTCGACCACCGGAAGGGCGTCTGCAACGGTCACCGGTCGGCCCAACTCGGCGGCGAGCGAGGTCACCCCGGCGTCGCTGATGCCGCACGGCACGATCCGGTCGTAGTACGTCAGATCGCAGTCACAGTTCAGCGAGAAGCCGTGCAGGGTGACGCCGCGGGCGACGCGGATACCGATGGCGGCGACCTTGCGCGCGGGCCCGCGGTCGTCCGCCGGCACCCAGACCCCGCTGCGCCCCTCGATCCGGCCGGCCGTCAGCCCGAACTCGGCGCAGACGTCGATCAGCATCTGCTCCACCCGGCGCACGTACGCGACCACGTCGACCGGGTTGGGCAGGCGCAGGATCGGATAGCCGACGAGCTGACCCGGACCGTGCCAGGTGATTTTTCCGCCCCGGTCGACGTCGATGACCGGTGTGCCGTCCATCGGCCGGTCCCACGGCTCGGTGCGTTTGCCCGCGGTGTAGACGCTGGGGTGCTCCAGCAGCAGCACGGCGTCGCCACGTTCGTCGGCGACCACCGAGTCGTGCAGCCGGCGCTGCTCCTCCCACGCGGCCTCGTAGCCGAGCGTGCCGGCGGGGACGATGGTCAGGTCCGGGGTAGTCGTACTCACGATGACCAGCCTAGTCCCGTACCCGCCAGTCGCCCCGGCTCGTGATCCGGCTCACCGGTGCGCCGGTCCCGAGGGTCCGGTGCGCCCGTGCCGGGGGGCTCATCTGGGCGGGATCCGCCAGAGCCAGACGTCCTCGACGCGCTCCGGCTCACCGAACAGCTCGGTGGCGGTCTGCAGGAGCGCCTCCTCATCGACGGCCCACTTCGCCCCGTGTACCTCGTCCGGGAGTACCACCGCCTCGATCTGCCAATGCCGTAGGTCGGCTTCGACATCCGCCCGGGTGCCCTCGGTGACGATCGGCACCACACCCAGGCGGGCGGCCTCGTCGAGGATGGCGCTCAGCGGCCGGGGCACCGGACCGATCCGGCCGCGCCCGTCCGGACCGCCGGGGCCGAGGAAGAACCCGGCCGGGATCCGGAACTCGCCCTGCCGGTCGGCGAGAACGTGCGCCTGCCACCGCTGCCCGTCCGGGTACACGTCCACGGCCAGTGGGATCGGCGTGAGGACCCCGCCCGGTGAGACGTAGTCCCGCCAGGTGCCGGAGGTGAAGAAGCGTGGGATCGGCTCCCGCTCGATGGTGATCAGCGGGGTCGGCGTCAGCGGAACCAGCGCCACGGCGAACGCCGCCAGCCAGGCGAGCCGGGCCGGTCGGGAGCGCGGTGGTTCGGCCCGGAGCGCATCCACCGTGTACGCGAGCAGCACCCCGATCACCGGCGCCACGACCAGCGCCAGCCGGGCGGGTAGTGCGGCGTTCACCACCGGTAGGTGAGCCAACAGGTCGAAGGGCATCGGCAGGTCGAAGTGGCGGCCGCCGAACCTGGCCTGCGGCCCGAACGACAGTAAGGTGAAGACCACCGCCACCGCCCCGAGTGCCCAGAGGGTGGCCCGCTGGGGTGCCTGCTGGACACGCCGCCACAGCAGCACGAAGGCGGCGATGGTGAGCAGCAGCAGCGGTAGCCCGAAGAACGAGTTCTCCTCGGTGGGGTTCGGGGCGAGACCGGTCCGGAGTCCGGCCTCGCCGGCGATCGAGCGCCGGGGGTACGCGCCGTACGCGGCGATGTTCTCGGAGTGGATCACCGGGTCGAAGCCGGTGCCGTCGAAGCGTTGTGGGCCGGCGAAGTGCAGCCACAGCGGGTACGCCAGCAGCACCCCCGCCACCAGTGCGGTCACCGCGAGCCCGCCGAGGAAGCCCGGCAGCACCGCGCGCGCCTCGGCGCGGCTGGCCGGGTGTAGCGCCCAGACGGCGACGAAGAGGCCGAGGGCGATCGCGGTGAAGAAGAGCCCCTCGGCGGCGATGGAGAACGCCACCGCGACCAGCACACCGAGGATGACGCCGTCTCGGATCCGGTGCCCGCTGCGACGTAGCGCGAAGGCGCGCCAGATCAGCAGCGGCACCAACCAACCGGCGGTCCAGTTCAGGTGGGCGTTGGCGTGCGAGATCATGCCGGGGGAGAAGCCGATGAAGAGGCCACCCAGCCCGGCGGCGAGCGGGCCGCGGGCGAACTGGCGGTTGAGTAGCCAGTACCAGGCGACCGCGGTGGCGGCGAGGTTGAGCGTGAGGATCACCAGGAAGGTGGCCGGCGGTCCGACCAGGTACGTCAGGGGCGCGAAGAGCGCCGCGTACACCGTGATCGACGTGTTGACCGCGAGGTTGACCCCGTCGGGCACGTTGATCATGTAGGTGAAGAGCGGGTTCTGCCCGTGGGTGAGGGAGTGCCCGCCGAAGGCCAGCAACCATTCGAACAGCGCCTGGTCGCTGGAGTTGACCATGATCGTGCGACCGTTCGGGTCTCGCCAGAGCCCGCTGGTCACCCAGACCGCGAGGGCGAGCGCGAGGAGCACCACGAGCAGATCTGCCCGGCGGCTACGGCGAACGCGGGTGGGCGGGGTCGGCGTGGACACGGACGGCGAGGTCGGCACGGAGCGGACGTTACCAACCGGAGCTGGACGCGCCGGTCAGACGTGCGCGGAAGAGTTCGTTAGAGCCGGTCGCCGTAGCCGTCGCCGCCGTCGCTGTCGCCGGGCCCCGCACCGGCTCGCCGTTCATCGGTCCGGCTCCGCCGTGAGCGCGGCGTGCAGGGCGCTGGCCAGATCCGGATGGCGGTAGGTGAACCCCGCTCGGGTCAGCGCCCCCGGCAGGACCCGAGCGCTGGTCAGCGCCTCCTGTGCGAAGCCACCGAGTGCCACCTTGAGCGCCAGCGCCGGGATCGGGATGATCGCCGGACGGTGCAGCTGCCGGGCCAGTTCCCGGGTGAATTCGGCGTTGGTCACCGGTGCCGGCCCGACCGCGTTGACCGGGCCGGTGAGGTCGGCGCGGTCAATGGCGAGGGCGGCAGCGTCCAGCCAGTCCACCATCGCGATCCACGGCAGCCACTGCCGGCCGCTGCCCAACCGGCCCGCGATGCCGAGCCGGAACGGCAGCAGCTGCGGCTTGAGTAGCCCGCCCTCGCGGTGCAGCGGCAACCCGGTCCGCAGCCGGACCACGCGTACCCCGGCTTCCTCGGCCGGCCGGGTCGCGGCCTCCCATCCCCGGCAGACATCGGCCAGGAAGCCCGCGCCGGGGCCCGCCTCCTCGTCAACGGCCCGGTCGCCGGTGTTGCCGTACCACCCCACCGCCGACGAGTTGACCATTACCTTCGGACGGTCGGCGGCCAACAGCCCGGCGATCGTGATTGCGAGTGTGGTGGTGGTGTCCACCCGGCTGGAGCGGATGACCCGCCGGTACTCGTCGTTCCACCGGCGGTCACCGACCCCGGCACCGGCCAGGTTGACCACGGCGTCAGCCTCCGCCACCACCGCCGGGTCGAGCTCGGCCGCGGTCGGGTTCCACTGCCGTTCGTCGGCACCGTGCGGCGGCCGACGGACCAGCCGGGTCACGTGGTGCCCGGCCGCGCTGAGCCGGTCGGCCAGCCGGGTGCCGAGGAAGCCGGACGCGCCGGCCATCAGAATCCGCATGCCCATATTCTCGGATACGGGTGACCAATAGATGCGTGGAGTTGGTCACCTGACCACCACGGGCGTCCGTGCTAGCTGCCCGACGGTTCTGGTGGATCGTTCCCCCGGCCCGGCTGGGCCGGTGCGGGAATTCGGTCGAGGTTTCGACCGAGGTCGGCCAGCCAGTGGTCGACCTCGATCAGGTGCAGGACGTCAGCCTGTCGGTTGTCACCCTGAATGATCTGGTGGAGCTGTTCGACGACACCCCTCGCTGGTTGCGCGACGGGAGCCGCACCGTGCAGCCGACCCCGGGCCATGCGGCTGGCCAGGTCGGCGTAGTCGGACCGCAGCCGCTGAGCCCGGCGTACGAGCTGGCCGGTGGGCCCGGGCCACCGGTGCGCCAGCATCCCGTCCTGGTCGCCGGTGCCGAGTCGCTCCGCACCACGGACGATGCGATGCCCCGCGGCCAGGGCCGCCTCCCAGTCCACGTCGGTGGGGCGCGGAGCGGTGTGCTCCAGGTGGTACTGGCAGAACGACGCGTCGGTGAGGACCTGCGCCCGGTGCGCCGCCGCAAGCGCCTGCTGGCCCCGGGCTCGTCCCACCACCTTGAGGACCGTCTCCTCGATCGCCTCGGCACCCGCGTCGAGATAGGCCGACGTGTACCGGCGGAGCTCACCACCGCCACCCTTCGGCCACATGAGTACGCCGGTGACGACGCCGATCGCCGCGCCGGTCAGGACGTCCAGCAGGCGGACACCGGCCAGATGCCAGTCGGTCGGGGTGAGCTGGGCGAAGGCGGCGATCAGCACCAGCGTGAGAAACGCCTGCGCCCAGGCGAGCCCGAGTAGCGGACCCACCCACAGGGCCAGCCCCAGCGCCAGGGGCAGGATCACCACGTATGTCTCCTGCCCGGGAGAGGCCAGCAGCAACAGGGCTCCGGCGGCGGCGCCGACGAGGGTGCCGGCCAGGGCCCGGCGGAACGTGGCCCACGTCTCCGCCGCGGTGGTCCGGAGGAGGCTGAGGGTGGCCAGGAGCACCCAGAAGCCGTGCTCCAGATCCAGCGCGCCGGCGACGAACCGGGCGGCGGCCAGAGCGACGGCGAGTCGCAGGGCCCGCTGGAAGAACACGGAGCGTGGGGTGAGGTGTATCCGCAGCCGTTGCCAGTACAGCGACGGGGTGCTCCGCCGGAGGTACCAGAAGCTGTGCGTTCCTCCCGGTTGGCGGGGGGTGTTGCCAGGGTGGCCTCCCGCGATCCGGACGGCAGTCGCGACGAAATCCGTGTGCCGGGCCAGCGACCGGACGATCATGGCCACGCGGAGCTGCTCGGTAGTGGCCGATCCCCCGCCGTCCGGCTGCTGGTGCTCGCTGGAAACGGCCCGGTCGGGGGACGCCCGCTCCGTTCCCAACAGCGCGTCGCCGGAGTGGCGCAGGGACGCCGCGCAGCCCCGTAGGGACCTCGCCGCGTCCACGTCGGTGGTCGTCGGGTGGGCCTGCAGGAGCCAGTCGGCGTGCCGGAACGTCTGGTGTAGGTCGGTAGCCGCGTCCCGCAGCGCGTGGTCTCGCCGGCTCGCCGACGTTGCCCGCTCGGATGGCGGCAGCCGCCACATCTGGGTCTGCGTGACCGCTTCGGCCGCCGTGGCCCGGCGCTGTCGGGCCGCTTCGCCCGCTGCTGGCTGCCCGGCCAGCAGGTCCGCGAGCGCGGCCACGAACGAGGCGATACTCCGCGCGGCCCCGCCCAGGCGCTGTGCGCTGGTTGCCGGCGCCGGCCCGGGCCAGAGCCACACCTCGGCTGCGGCGACCAGAACGACGGCGAGCGTCACTCCGGCCAGCCGTTCCGGCAGGGTGTCGGGCTGGTACGGGGGAAAGCTGGCCAGGATGTAGGAGATCTGAAACGCGCCGACGAGGCCGATCAGGCGAGGTCCGCCGACACCGGCGAACGCCACGGCGAACCCGACCACGAGCATGCCGATCGTGGCGGCCCAGGTGCTCACCGCCAGCACGGTCCCGACGGCGATCAGGACCCAGATGACCGGCAGGGCGGCGAGCAGCGTCCGGGCCCGGTGCGCCGGCCCACCCGGCAGCTGGGCGAAGACGCCGGTGGCGATGGTGCCGAAGAGCGCGTACGTGGCCATGATCGTGCTGTTCAGGCCGTACCGGAAGCCGTAGAAGAGGAGGCAGGCGACGAGGGCCACCCGGGTCGCATGGCGGATGACGCAGTAGTCCGGATCCCGTTGCCGAAGCCACTCCAGGGCACGGACGCGTCGCGACCACACATACGTAGCGTATCGAAACTACTACTCGCTCCGGACCTCGTTGGCGACGTGTTTGGTGCGGCACCCACCGCCGTTCGTCAGGTCTGCCGGTGGGTCGGGGCCGGACATCCGGCTTCGGTGCCAGCCGAGGAACCGGTCGAAGAGCGGACCCGCGTCCGGCATCTCCCGGGGGTTGAGCGCGTGCAGTTGGTCGGTCGCCTCGTACAGCAGCCCGCCGAGGTAGATGAGCAGCGCGACCTGATCGTGGGCGTACTCCCGCAGCAGCGTCAGTCGTGCGGAGCCGCACGGCCACGGTGCGCCGCAGCGTCGGCACAGCCAGCCCGGTTGCAGACCAGGGAGCCGGCCGAGACTCGGCATCACATAGGCGCCTATATAAAGTAATGCATCGGTGGGTATTGGTTGCAATCACAAGTAGATGCGTGATCAAATGGCGGTGCAGACCAGGGAGATAAGATGCCCGCCAAACCCAAGTGGGCGAAGCTCGTTGACCACATCCGTGAGCAGGTTGCGTCCGGTGAGCTCGCCCCGGAAGACAAACTCCCATCAACACGGCAACTCTGTGCGGAGCACGGCGTCTCCGCCATCGTCGTGCGTCAGGCCATCTTCGCGTTGCGTACCGAAGGCTTGGTAGAAGGCGTGCAGGGAGTCGGCGTGTTCATTGCAGAACCGCCGGAGGGTGACAGCAGCGGCTAGTGTCGCTCGTGACCTGTCCATCGCTTCACCCGCACTCGGTCGCGTAACGGAGCGGACCGTGCGTCCTGCGTTTCGCGGGCACCATGTTAGTGGGGTGCCGCCGAGGCAGCTGTGCTGTCGTGTCTAGTTGTTCATGGTCGAATGGCGGTGCAGACCTGGGAGTGTGGATGCCCGCCAAAGCGAAGTGGGTGCTCCTCGCGGACCACATCCGTGCGCGGATCGAGTCCGGGGAGTGGGCGCCGGGGGAGAAGTTGCCGTCAACGGCGCAGCTCAAGCAGGAGCATGGCGTGTCGCAGACGGTCGTGCGCCAGGCGATCCTGGTGCTTCAGACGCAAGGGCTTGTCGAGGGAGTACACGGCGTCGGTGTCTTCGTCGCCGAGCAGCCGGAGCCCTGAGACGACGGTGGGCTGCCCGGAGCACCGGGCAGCCCACCGTCGTCGGGTCGGGTGCTACCGGCCCAGTTCGGCCTCGAAGTTGCCGGCCTCCAGCCGCTCCTTGATCGCGCCAAGGAAACGGGCCGCGTCGGCGCCGTCGATCAGCCGGTGGTCGTACGACAGGGCCAGGTAGATCATCGACCGGACGGCCACGACCTCGCCCAGCTCCGGGTCGTTGACCACGACCGGACGCTTGACCACGGCACCCGTGCCGAGCATCGCCGACTGCGGCGACGGCACGATCGGGGTGTCGAAGAGGGCACCCCGGCTGCCGGTGTTGGTCAGCGTGAACGTCGCGCCAGCGAGCTCATCCGGGCTGATCTTGTTGGTCCGGGTGCGCTCGGCCAGGTCGGCGACCCGCTTGGCGATACCGCCCAGGTTGAGGTCACCGGCGTTGTGGATGACCGGCACCATCAGGCCCCGCTCGGTGTCCACGGCGACGCCGAGGTGCTCCGCCTCCGGGTAGGTGATCGTCCCGGCCCCCAGGTCCATCTGGGCGTTGACGATCGGGAACGCCTGCAACGCCTCGACGGCCGCCAGGGCGAAGAACGGCAGGAAGGAGAGCTTCACGCCGTGCCGCTGCTGGAAGGCGTCCTTCGCCCGCGCCCGCAGCTTGGCGATCCGGGTGACGTCGACCTCGACCACGGTGGTGAGCTGCGCCATCTCGTGCAGCGACTCGTGCATCCGCTTCGCGATGGTCGTACGGATCCGCGGCAGCTTCTCGGTGCTACCCCGCTTGCTGCTGGGCGCGGGCCGGGCCGCCGGCTTCGCCGCGGGGGCGGCCGGCTGCGCCGCCGGGGCCGGAGCCGCCTTGGCGGCGCGGGCCTGCTCGGCCGCGTCGAGTACGTCCTGCTTGCGGATCCGGCCACCCACGCCGGTGCCGTTGACCGTGGCGAGGTCAACCCCATGCTCGCCGGCGAGCTTGCGGACCAGCGGGGTGACGTAGCCGGCGTTCTCCGTGCCACCGGCCGTCGCCGGCCGGGGGGCGGGCGCGGACGGGGCGGAGGCCCGCTCCGCCTTCGCCGGGTCGGGGGCGCTCTCGGCTTCGGCCGCCGGCTCGTTGTAGGAGGCGCCCGGGGTCGGCTCGGTGACCTTCGGCTCGGGCTTCGGCTCCGGCTTGGGTGCCGGCTTCGCCTCGGGCTTGGGCGCCGGCTCCGGCTTGGGCTCGGGCTTCGCCGCCGCACCGGCGGTGCCGACGATCGCCAGCGTCGCGCCGACATCGGCGGTCTCGTCCTCCGCCACGGTGATCTCCAGGACGGTCCCGGCGACCGGCGAGGGGATCTCGGTGTCCACCTTGTCGGTCGAGACCTCGAGCAGCGGCTCGTCAACCTCGACGGTGTCGCCGACCTGCTTGAGCCAGCGGGTGACCGTACCCTCGGTGACACTCTCGCCGAGGGCCGGCATCGTCACCGGGCTGCCGTCGCCCGACGAGCTGCCCCCGCCGGAGGGCGCGGAAGCCGGCTGCTCCTGCTCCGGCTCCGGGCCGGTGCCCTCGGCGGCGGCGGTCGGCTCGGGCGCCGACTGCCGCGGCTCGGCCTCGCCGCCGCCCGCCGTCCCGCTGCCGCCCGACGCCTCATCACCGATCGTCGCCAGCTCGCTGCCGACCTCGGCGGTCTCGTCCTCGCCGACCACGATGCGGGTCAGCACACCGGCCGCGGGGGACGGGATCTCGGTGTCCACCTTGTCGGTCGACACCTCGAGCAGCGGCTCGTCAACCTCGACGGTGTCGCCCTCCTGCTTGAGCCAGCGCGTGACGGTGCCCTCGGTGACGCTCTCACCGAGCCGGGGCATGGTGACCGATACCGGCATTTTCTCCAGACTCCTTCATTCCCCTGATGGGATCGTCGCCCGTCGCCGGACGCCGTGGTTGTCGTATCAGGCGTGCGCGTGCAGCGGCTTGCCGGCGAGGGCCAGGTGTGCCTCACCCAGCGCCTCGTTCTGGGTCGGGTGGGCGTGCACGAGCTGTGCCACCTCGGCGGGGTACGCCTCCCAGTTATAGATGAGCTGGGCCTCACCGATCAGCTCACCGACCCGAGCACCCACCATGTGCAAGCCAACGACCGGGCCGTCCTCGACCCGGACCAGCTTGACGAAGCCGGACGTCTTGAGGATCTGGCTCTTGCCGTTGCCGCCCAGGTTGTAGTTGTAGGTCTTGATCTTGTCGGTGCCGTACTGCTCCCTGGCCTTCGCCTCGGTCAGGCCGACCGACGCCAGCTCGGGGTCAGAGTAGGTGACCCGGGGGATGCCGGCCTCGTCGATGACGGCCGGGTTCTCTCCGGCGATCTCCTCGACGACGAAGATGCCCTGCTGGAAGCCGCGGTGTGCCAGCTGGAGGCCGGGCACGATGTCGCCGACCGCGTAGACGTTCGGCACGCTCGTGCGCTGCCGCTCGTCGGTCAGCACGTAGCCCCGGTCCATCCGGACGCCCTGCTCCTCGTAGCCGAGGCCGGCGGTGTTCGGTCCCCGACCGACGGCGACCAGCAGCAGCTCGGCCTCAACGGTCTCGCCGCCGGCGATGGTCACGCGAACGCCGCTGTCGGTCTTCTCGACCTTCTCGAACGGCTTGCCGACCTTGAAGTTGATCTTCCGCTTCCGGAAGGCCCGCTCCAGCGCCTTCGACGACTCCGCGTCCTCGGCGGCGACCAGCCGGGGCAGCGCCTCAATGATCGTGACGTCCACTCCGAAGGACTTCCACACGCTGGCGAACTCCACCCCGATGACGCCGCCACCGAGCACGATCACCGACGCGGGGACCCGATCCATCACCAGCGCGTGGTCGCTCGTGATGATCCGCTCGCCGTCGACCTCCAGGCCCGGCAGGCTCTTCGCGTACGAGCCGGAGGCCAGAATGATGTTGCGGCCGGTGTACCGCTGCCCGTCGACCTCGACGGTGTTCGGCGCGACCAGCCGGCCAGCGCCGGCCACGATGGTGATGTTCTTCGCGCCGCGCAGCATGCCCTGCAGGCCCTTGTACAGCCGCGCGACCACCCCGTCCTTGTACGAGTTGACCGCCGCCATGTCGATGCCGACCAACTCGGCCTTGACGCCGAACTGCTCCGACTCGCGGGTCTGGTCGGCGATCTCGGCGGCGTGCAGCAATGCCTTGGTCGGGATGCAGCCGTTGTGCAGGCAGGTACCGCCGAGCTTGCCCTTCTCGACCAACGCAACGGAGAGGCCCAGCTCGGCGGCGCGCAGCGCCGCTGCGTAGCCACCGCTGCCACCTCCGAGGATAACGATGTCGAAGATCTCGTTCGGCTCGCTCACGTCCAACTCCCAGGTCGCCTGGCTGCATCGGGGGGTCACGGTGGGGTAATGCGGACACACCCCACCTCGGTCATCTTGTCACCACCACGCCCGGCACGGGTAATGAGGTGCCCAACGACACGTCCGAGACACGTACCCTTGGCACCAGCTTCGATGGTGCGGGTGTGGGGAGACGGCCGGTGGGACTGTTCCGACGGAAGAAGGCACGTCCGGTCAGTCAGGATCGCGGGGTTGACCAGGGTGATCTGGGCCACCTGGAGAACTTCGTGCGGACCCGGCGGGGAGTCGAGGCGTACATCGAGCCCCGGACGACCATGACCGAGACCACGGTCATGCTGATCGCCGACGACGGCGAGTGGACCCGCCGCCGGATCGGCGGCCCGGACGGCGCGCGGCGCTTCGCCCACCGGCTGAGCATCCCGGTCTACGACGTGAGCCTGATGGGCTACCCGCAGCGGATGCGGGACTACAACGAACGCCGCAAGCGGCGCCCCGAGTTGTTCTGAAACCCGCACCGAAGTTGTTCTGAAACCCGCACCGAACCGGCGGGTGGTGCAAGCAGGGGCCCTCGTACCCGCGGGTACGAGGGCCCCTGCTGACCGGTCAGCCCTGGCTGGCGATGTCCTCGATCAGGTGCAGCAGGGTGCGGACGGGCACCCCGGTGCCGCCCTTGGTCCAGTAGCCCGTCGGCTCACCCGAGTGGTAGCCGGGGCCGGCGATGTCGATGTGCGCCCAGGCGACCTCGTCGGTGACGAACTCACGCAGGAACACACCGCCCTGGAGCATATGACCCGCCCGGTCCATCCCCGCGTTGACCTGGGAGATGTCGGCGACCTCGGAGTCCATGCCCTTGCGCACGTCCTCCGGCAGCGGCATCGGCCAGGTCGGCTCGCCGACCGCATCGCCGGCGGTACGCACCCGCTCGCACAGCTCCGGCGTGCCCATCACCCCGGCGACCCTCTTGCCCAGCGCGACCACCTGGCCGCCGGTGAGCGTGGAGGTCTCCAGCAGGTAGTCACAGCCGTCCGCGCAGGCCCGGGCGATCGCGTCGCCGAGGATCATCCGCCCCTCGGCGTCGGTGTTGAGCACCTCGACGCGCTTGCCGTCGAACATCGTGATGACGTCGCCCGGCCGGTACGCCGTACCGGAGGGCATGTTCTCCGCCATCGGCACGTACGCCGTCACCGACACGGCGGGCGCGAGCTCCGCGACCGCCAGCATCGCGGCGGCGACGGCGCCGGCGCCGGCCATGTCGGCCTTCATCTCCCACATGCCCTGCGAGGGCTTGATCGAGACGCCGCCGCTGTCGAAGGTGATGCCCTTGCCGACCAGGGCGACCCGCTTGCCGTTGCCGCCGCCAGCCGGGGTGTAGCTGATCCGTACCAGCCGCGGCGGGGCCTGCGACCCCTGCCCGACGGCGGTGATGCCCCCGTAGCCGCCCTCGCGCAGGGCGACCTCGTCGAGCACCTCCACCTCCATGCCAGCCGCGCGGGCGGCGGTCGCCACCGAGTCGGCGAAGGCCGGCGGGCGCAGCTCGTTGGGGGCGGCGTTGACCCAGTCCCGGGAGGAGCGGACCGCGTTGGCCACCGCCTGCGCCCGGGCGACCTCGGCCGTTGCGGTGGCGTCACCCGCGTCCGGGACCGCGACCAGCACCTCCGCGACCGGCTCCCGCCGGGCCGGCTGCGGGCGGGTCTTGTAACCGGCGAACCGGTAGCCGCCCAACAGGCCGCCCTCGGCGACCGCGCGCAGCGCGGCCGGCGCGTCGGCGTCGTCCGGCAGCGGCAGGGCCAGCGCGACCCGGGCCGAGCCGGCCAGCGCCCGCACCGCGGCACCGGCCGCCCGGCGCAGGGTCTCCGGGGTGGGGGCGGCGCCGGTCGGCTCCGGCCCGAGACCCACCGCGGCGATCACCGGAGCGGTAACCGTGCCGAGTGTGGCGAGCTTGATCACCTCGCCCGGGCCTCCGGTTGCGCCGAGCAACGCCAGCGTCTCGGTCAGTTTTCCATCGAAGGCCGCGGCGATGCTCTCCGCGCCGCTGGCCAGCAGCAGGGTGCCGACGAGATCACCGGCCCGCTCTCCGGGCTGGCTGTGCACGCCGATGACGATCGCGTCAACGGCGAGCTCGGCGGGGTCGGTGTCAACGAGGCTGAGGGAAATGGTGGGCGATGTCACTGAAGCTACTCCGGGCGGGCCGGGCTGGTCGCGTCGTCGCGTACCAGCGATGAAGGTCTCCGGCGGACCGTACCCGCCGTTGACCAGGGCTGTCCCGCCAGTGGTGCTGGCGGGTCCCGCCGATGCTAACCAGCCGGGGTGGTGCCGGTAAGTTGCCACCCATGACCGACGTGACCTCCGGCTCCGCCGAAACCCGGCTGCGCCGCTCCCCGCTGCACGACCGGCATGTCGCTGCCGGCGCCAAGTTTGCCCTCTTCGGCGGGTGGGAGATGCCGCTCGAGTACGCGGGGGGTGGGGTGCGCAGGGAGCACTCGGCGGTCCGCGACGCGGTGGGCGTCTTCGACGTGTCACACCTGGGCAAGGTGCGGGTCACCGGCCCGGAGGCGGCGGAGTTCGTCAACGCCTGCCTCAGCAACGACCTGGCCCGGATCGGGCCCGGCCAGGCGCAGTACACCCTCTGCTGCGACGATGCCACCGGCGGTGTGGTCGACGACATCATCGCCTACCTGTACGCCGACGACCACGTCTTCCTGATCCCCAACGCCGCGAACACCGCCGAGGTGGTGCGCCGGCTGCAGGCCGCCGCGCCACCGACGGTCACGATCACCGACGAGCACGAGGCGTACGCGATCCTCGCGGTGCAGGGCCCGCGCTCGGCCGACCTGCTCGGCGCGCTGGGCCTGCCCACCGAGCACGGCTACATGAGCTTCGCGGAGGGCACGCTGGCCGGGGCCAGCGTGACCGTGTGCCGCACCGGCTACACCGGCGAACTGGGCTATGAACTGATCCTGCCCGCCGCGGAGGCTGGCGGCGTCTGGGACGCGCTCTTCGCCGCCGACGAGCAGCTGCAGGCGTGCGGCCTGGCCGCCCGGGACACCCTGCGGACCGAGATGGGCTACCCGCTGCACGGGCAGGACCTGTCGCTGGAGATCACCCCGGTGCAGGGCCGCTCGGGCTGGGCGGTCGGCTGGGACAAGCCCGCCTTCTGGGGGCGGGCGGCCCTGCTCGCGGAGAAGGCCGCCGGCCCCCGGCGCCGGCTGCGCGGCCTGGTGGCGGTCGATCGGGCCATCCCGCGTCCCGGCATGGTCGTCTACCACGGTGCGACGCCGGTCGGCACGGTCACCAGCGGCACCTTCAGCCCGACCCGGAAACAGGGCATCGCCCTGGCCCTGATCGACACCGAGCCGGCCCTGGCCGACGGGGCCGAGCTCGAGGTCGACATCCGGGGACGCCGGGCAGCGGTGAACCTGGTCCGCCCGCCGTTCGTCAACCCCTCGGTTCGGTAGCTCGCTCCCGGTCAGCGCCCGCGCCACCCCTGCCGATCGGTGGGGGTGGGGCCGGGTCAGACCGGCGGGGCGGGGCGTTCACCGGCATCCAGGACGGCCTGGGTCCAGCCGCCCTCCCGGACCCCGGTGCCGTCCAGGACCGCCCAGTCGACCACGTCGGTCGCCTCCACCACCACCGCGGAGCCGATCCGTACGGCCGGATCCGTGTTGGCGTCGCTGGCGCTGGCACCCTCGATCTGCTCCGGCGTCGGCCAGGAGGTCACCCCGGCCCACACGTACTCCGGGCCGTCCGCTCCGGGCAGCCCGTACTTCACCACCAGCTGCGTCTCCGGTGGTAGTGCCCCGGCGAGGAAGCGGGCGCGGATCTCGCCCAGCGCGGCGCGGGCGGTGGCGACCGCCCGGCTCATCGCGTCGCCGGAGCGGGTGTAGCGCACGTCCGGGGCGATGCCGGTGAAGAGGGTTCCACAGGCCGAGGCGTAGTAGCGGCCGTCCGGTCCGGAGTAGCCGGCCGGCGGCCGCAGGGTGAGGAACGAATCCGCCTCCGGGTCCGTCGCCGGGTCCAGTTCCAGCCGGAGCAGCACCGGGGCGGTGGCTCCATGCTGCTCCGGGTTGCCGTACGCCACCGCGATGTCTCCGCCGGTGACCGTGGCCAGTACGGGTAGCTGCACGAACGCCGGCAGCTCCTCGCCGGCCAGGCCGTCGGTCCACACCCGCAGCAGCCGCCGCGCCGCGCCGGTCATCACCGCGCCCCAGGCCCGGGTGAGGTGGTCCGGCACGCCCTGTGCCTGTAGTTCCAGCAGCCCGAACCGGCGCAGCCCCTTGGTGGTGAACCAGAGCCCGTCGGCGTCGGACGAGTACGGCACCAGTACCCAGTCGACCAGCCGGATCCGGCCCTGCTCGTCCGGCAGGGACCGCAGCGCGGTCGTCGGGTCGAGGAACTGGAGCCCGAAGACATCCACCACGTCGCCGCCGGCGGTCTCGGCAACCGCCGCCGCCACCGCCCGCGCCGCCCACTCGTGCGCGGGCGGCCAGCCGGGCTGGTACTCGGCCTGCACCACGACCAGGTGGGTCGCCGCCGCCAGCCGGGACAGCTGGGCCTCGGTCGCGCCGAAGGCGGTGAGTAGGTCCGGCGGAAGCTCGGGGAACTCGTGGATCGGCCGGGTGTCCACGCTCATCAGCGGGCTGTCCAGCATCTGCTGGGCAAGGGCGTGCACCGGCTCGGCGAGCCGGCCGGTGAGCTGCCGTACCGCGGTCTTCGTGCCCACCTTCGGGAGCCCCGCCATCGGTACCAGGTAGGTGGCGTTCAGCGATTCCGGGACCGGTACGGGCAGGAAGTCGTCCGTGATGAGCATGGGTCTCCCGGATGGCCGTGCCGGTGTTGTCGTGCGTAACGCTACCCGCCGGGGTGGGCGGAGTTCAGCCGGACAAGACCAGTCCCAGGTAGACCAGGGTGGTGACCACCTCGACGGTGGCGCCGAGCACGTCGCCGGTGATCCCACCGAGACGGCGTACCACGTGCCGGAGCAGCCAGACCGCGGTGGCGAGGGCGGCGATGACGACCAGCGGTCCCTGCCACGGACGGTCCGGCACGGCGGCGAGCGCCAGCAGCGCCACCGCGGTGGTCCCGGTGGCGAGGGCGCCGGGCCGGACGGTCCCGGCGACCAGGGCTCCCAGCCCGTCCGGTCGGGCTGCCGGCACCCCACGCCGGCAGGCCAGCGCGACTCCGAGCCGACCGGCGGCGGTGGCGGTCACCACCGCCGCCAGCGCGGTCGATGTGGACCGTTCGGCCAGCTCCGCCAGCACCGCCGCCTGTACCAGGAGGACGACCACCAGGGCGGTGACCCCGAACGGGCCGACATCCGGCTTCTTCATGATCTCCAGCGCGGCCGGCCCGCGCCGGTACGAGCCGAGTGCGTCCACGGTGTCGGCGAGCCCGTCGAGGTGCAGCCCTCGGGTGAGCAGCGCGCCGGCACCGACCGTGACGCCGGCCGCTACCAGTGGCGGCGCGAAGCCGTCGGTGAGTAGCAGCACTCCGGTGAGGAGGGCACCGAGCAGCGCGCCGACGGCCGGGGCCAGGGCCATCGCGGTGCCGGCCACGGCCCGGTCGATCCGGCCGGCCGGCACCGGCAACGTGGTGAATGTGGTCAGCGCCAGCCGGGCACCGGCAGCGAGCCGCGGTTCAGCCGGCACGCCGGCCGGACGAATCCAGCGGGGTGGACTCCGGATCGGTGCTGGTGGGCCCCGGTCCGGCCGGTTCCGGCTCGCGGAAGTCCGGCTCGTCCTCCGTCGGCGACGCCGGCTCCGGTTGCTCCGTCGTCGGCTCCGACTCCTCCGTCGGCGGCGTGGCCTCGTCCGGCTCGCTCGTCGTTGACCCGGCGGCCGCCGGGTCCGTCGTCAACTCGGCCACGTTCGACGTGGCTTCGTCCGACTCGACCCGTAGCGACGGGTGCGCCGGCAGCGCCGCGGCCAAGGCCAGCGCCGACCGCAGCAGCGGCAGCGCCACCAGCGCGTTCCCGCCCTCGCCCAGGTCCAGCCGCAGGTCGAGCAGGGGAGTGAGGCCGAGCACGTCGGCGGCGAGCTGGACCCCGGGGTGCCCGCCGTGGTCGGCGAGCAGGCACCAGTGCCGGGCCGGGCCGGCCAGGTCGCGGCTGACCAGACCGGCCGCAACTCCGACCGGCCCGTCCAGGAGGACCGGCAGCCGCCGCGCGGCAGCGCCGAGCAGCATGCCGGTGGCGACCGCGATGTCGCCGCCGCCCACCTCGGCGAGGATCTCCCTGGGCTCGCGGGACGAGTGGCGGCTGCGGTGCAGCCCATCCCGGACAGCCGCGCAGCGGATCATCCACGCGGCGTCGTCGTACTCGCCGGCGCCGGTGCGCACCCGGGCGAGTACGGCGGGTGGTTCGGCGCCGGCCGTGGCGGCGAGCACCGCTGCGGCGGCGGCGTCGGTGCCGGCGCCGCACGCGCCCAGCACCAGCAGCCGTACGCCCGCGTCGGCGGCCTGGTCGGCGAGCCGCCAGCCGAGCTGCAACGCCGCCTCGACCTGGTTGAGGGGGAGCGCCGGGTCGGTCTCGATCGGGTCCGCGGCGGGGGCGTCAACCACCTGCAGCTCAGCACCGGCCTCAGCGGCGAGGCGGGCCCACGCACCCTGGCCGTCCCGGGCCTCCTGGGCCCGGCGGGCGGAGTCGCCAGGGGCGGTGCCGGCGGCGGCACCGCCCGCGTGGTCACCATGCACCAGCAGTACCCGGGTGCGGGCCCAGGGGACGGGCTGCGGAGTGCCCTGGGTGGCGGCGGCGAACTCGACCAGCTGGGTGAGCCCGCCGAAGCCGGCGCCGGGCAGGTCCCGGGTGGCCACCCGCTGCCCGGCCTGCGACCCGGCGTCCTCGTCGGGCATGGGTAGCTCCAGGTCCGGCTCGATGGCCAGGTCCGGCTCGATCGCCAGGCTGGCCGCGGCCACCGGCAGCGCCAACCAGGGTGCGCCGGCAGCGGCGGCGAGTGCGGCCGGTGTGGGCGGGGCGCTCGGGGTCAGCACCTCCGGTAGCGGCGGCGGTGCGAGGACCGGGCCGGTAGCGGCTCTGCTGCCGGCGGCGGCCGGCGTGATCTGCGCCGGGACGGCGGCTGGGCGGGTCGGTGGGGGCGGTTTGAGCCAGCTGGGCTGGCCGGCGACCACCAGCACGACCGTGTCAACCGCGTCGGCGATCGCCCGGTTGGCGGTGCCGAGCGTGTCGGTGAAGGCCCGGCCGAGCGGGGTCGTCGGCACCAGCGAGAGGCCAACCTCGGCGCTGACCAGCACCAGCCGCGCGGGGCAGGAGCGGATCGCCGCGACCAGCACGGCGATCGTGGCAGTGGCGTCGACGGGTTGGTGGGCGGGGTCGAGGAGAGCCGTCACCCAGCCACCGACATCGTCGATGAGCAGCGTCTCGGCGGGCTGCGCGGCGGCCAGCAGCTCCGCCAGCCGGCGTGGCTGCCCCGCGGTCTCCTCCGTGGTCCACGTCGTCGGCCGGCGAGCGCGGTGAGCGTGGAGGCGGGTCGCCCACTCCTCGTCGTCGGCGCTGGTGTCGGCGGCGGTGGCCACATACCGGACCGTCGGCGCGTCGGCTACCAGGGCCTCGGCGAACTCGGACTTTCCCGACCGGATTCCGCCGAGCACCAGGACCGTGTTCCACCCGTCAATGGACATGTCCGTACCTTAAGGCCGCCCGGTGCCCGCCCGCCTCCCGCCCCGCTCCTCCCGGAGCTGCTCACCTCCGCCTCGTAACGATCATGGCGGGGCCGGACGTGCAGCCGTCGGCGGCGCGGCGGACTAGGCTGACGGGAGATCAGCGGCGAGGGGAGACACGCAGATGGCGTGGAGCTGGCAGTACGAGGGCGAGAACGGCGAACCGGCGTCGGGGCCGGCCGAGTCGTTCAGTAGCCAGGCGGACGCCGAGTCCTGGATCGGCCAGACCTGGCGGGAACTCGCGGCGGCCGGCGTGATCGCGGTCCTGCTTGTCGAGGACGACCGCGTGGAGTACCGGATGAGTCTGCAGCCCCCGGCGGAGTGATGGCCGGAGATCGTGCTGGAGGCGGGCCGCTGGTGCTGGGCGTGCCCCGGGCAGCGTTCCGCCCCAGCCCGGTCTTCCTCGGGCTGGTGGCCCTCTTCGTGTCCAGTGGATTCCTGACCTGGCAGGGAGTCGGCAACGTCCGGGGCAACGTGTTCCTTTTCGTCGTCTCCGGGTGGCTGGTCTCACTCTGCCTGCACGAGTACGCGCACGCGCTGGTGGCGTTCCGGGCCGGGGACCGTAGCGTCGCGCACCAGGGCTACCTCACCCTCAACCCACTGAAGTACAGCCATCCGCTGCTGTCGATCGCACTGCCGGTGGTGGTGGTGCTGCTCGGTGGTATCGGCCTGCCCGGCGGCGCGGTCTGGGTGGACCGGCACGCCATTCCGGGGCGGCTCCGGCACACCCTGGTCAGCCTCGCCGGCCCGGCCACCAACGTGGTGTTCACGCTGGTGCTGGTCATCGCCGTCCGGCTGGCGGCGGGCGGCGGCGGGCCGGTGCAGTTCTGGGCCGCGGTGGCACTGCTCGCCTTCCTCCAACTCACGGCGAGCCTGCTCAACCTGCTTCCGGTGCCGGGCCTGGACGGTGGCAACATGATCCAGCCCTGGCTCTCCCCGCAGTACCGGCGGGTGTACGACCTCTTCGCGCCGTACGGCTTTCTCCTGCTCTTCGCGCTGCTGTGGAACCCACGGATCAACGGCTGGTTCTTCGGGACGGTCTTCGCCGTCGGCGACGCGTTGGGCCTACCGCCGGATCTGTACGGGCTCGGCCTGGATCTGGTCCGCTTCTGGCAGGGCTGAAGCCCCGCGGGTGCCGCCGGTCATTCCGGCCGGCGCTGGGACGGTCAGCTCACCCGCCGCTGGGACAGTCAGCGTGCACGGCGGTGGGCCGGTCATGTCGGCCGGCACACCGCCGTGGGCGGGTCAGGGCCGCTGCGCGGGGGACTCGGTCCGGGCCGGGTCCCGCTCGACGACCGGCTCGATGATGTCATCGATGGCCTTGAGCAGGTCGGCGTCGAGCCGTACCCCGGACGCCTTGATGTTGTCGTGCACCTGCTCGGGGCGGGAGGCGCCGATGATCGCCGAGGAGACGTTCGGGTTCTGCAGCACCCAGGCGATGGCGAGCTGGGCCATGCTCAGCCCCGCCTGCTCGGCGAGCGGCTTGAGCTGCTGCACCCGGGTCAGCACGTCGTCGCTGAGCCACTTGGCAATGAAGTGCGCGCCGGACTTCTCGTCGGTGGCCCGGGAGCCCGCGGGCGGGGGGTGACCCGGCTGGTACTTACCGGTCAGCACACCCTGGGCCATCGGGGACCAGACGATCTGACCGACGCCCAACTCCTCGCTGGCCGGCACCACCTCAGCCTCGATGACCCGCCAGAGCATCGAGTACTGCGGCTGGTTGGAGATCAGCGGAATCCGCAGCTCACGGGCGAGCTGGTGGGCCTGGCGCAGCTCCGTCGCCGTCCACTCCGAGACCCCGACGTAGAGCGCCTTCCCGGCGCGGACAACATCGGCGAACGCCTCCATCGTCTCTTCGATCGGGGTGCTGTGGTCGTACCGGTGCGCCTGGTAGAGGTCGACGTAGTCGGTGCCCAGCCGGCGCAGCGAACCGTCGATCGATTCCATGATGTGCTTGCGGGACAGGCCGCGGTCGTTGCGACCCGGACCGGTCGGCCAGAACACCTTCGTGAACAACTCGATTCCGGAACGCCGTTCGTTTTGCAGCGCCCGGCCGAGAACCTCCTCCGCCCGCGTGCCCGCGTACGCGTCCGCGGTGTCGAAGGTGGTGATACCGGCGTCCAGGGCGGCCCGGACACAGGCGAAGGCCGACTCCTCCTCAACCTGGGAGCCGTGGGTGATCCAGTTTCCGTACGAGATCTCGCTGACTATCAGGC
Organism: Salinispora sp. H7-4; assembly: GCF_013416675.1. Lineage (NCBI taxonomy): Bacteria > Bacillati > Actinomycetota > Actinomycetes > Micromonosporales > Micromonosporaceae > Salinispora > Salinispora sp. H7-4. The sequence continues at coordinate 173,908 of NZ_JABZED010000016.1, read as the reverse complement.
CGGAACGGCCCAGGTGTCGGAATTCCATTCCCTGACCCTAACCCGGTGGCGCGCCGCCACGAAGGGCACGGCTCTGCTCGCCGAACCGGTGCACCAGCGGGGATGGCCGCGGAGCTGTCGCCGGCCGAGCTTCCGGTCCGACCAGGTCAGAGTAGTGGCACCGCATCGGTGAGCAGCTGTTCGATCTCGGCGAGCACCCCCGCCTGGTCGGGCTGGGTCGGCTCGATCAGCGGTCTGCCCTGCCGATCCAAGGCTCCCCATCGGCCGGCGGGGGTGGCTATCAGGTAGGCCACGGGGTGCACCACCAACGCCGGGTGCGCCGGCGGCACGACCACCCGGCCCGTCCGGTCCACCACGCCGTACCGTCCGGCCAGGTCAACGACGGCCAACCCCTCCTCGGTGAAGCCATCCACCTGCCCGCCGGCAGCGAGCATGGTGGCGAACCCGTGGTACCGGGTCGGTACCACCAGCCGGCCGGCGCGGTCCACCGCGCCCCACCCCTCGCGCCGGACCACGGCAATACCGTTTCGGAACGGGCGCACGTCGGTGAATCCCGGCGGCACCACGACCTCGCCCTGCGGATCAATCGCACGCCAGCCGCCGGGTTCGCCCTGGGATACCCAGGCCAGTCCGTCGCCGAACGGGCGGACCACCAGCCAGGACGCTGGCAACACGGTGCTGCCAGCTCGATCGAGCAGCGACCACCGTTGGTCGTCCGGGTGGCGAACCCAGGCCATGCCCTCCCGGAACGGCTGCGCCTCCGCGTACTCCGCCGCGATGGCCAGGTCACCGTCCGGGCCGGCGTACCCCCAGAGGTCGCCGTCACGCGCCGGCACCGGCGGCTGGTCCGGCTCCAGCAACTCCGCCCTGCTGCGGGGGTACGGCCCGAAGCCGGTCTTGGCGGCCCGATCGGCGACCGCGTCCAGACTCACCCGTACCCGGTCCAGCAGTTCCGGATCGGCGGTGCCGCGTAGGTCCAAGGCCCGCTCGAAATGCAGGCAGGCCTCGATCAGTCGACCTTGGTCAACGCAACACCGTCCCGCATGTTCGTGCAGCGCCACCCGGAGCCGGTCGGGCAGCTCCGGCGAGTTCGCCTGGGCGAAGAGGCGGTCGGCTTCGTCGTACTCGCCCCGCCATCGCAGCACGTGGGCCAGCCGGGCCTGCGCGAGAGCGGACCGTCGCAACTCGCCGGTGGCCTCCGCGTAGGTCAGGGCCAGTCGGCCGTCCGCCAGCGCCTCGTCCAGGTCACCAGCTGCCCGGGACGCCACGGCCCGCAGACTGAGCAGCCGGGCCCGGGATCGGTTGTCCATGGCCGTGCCGAGCTTCTCGGTCAACCGGTGTCGGATATTCCGGAACTGCTGGGGGTCGGGGATGACCTCGCGGAGCGTGGCCGGGTCCAGTCGCGAGGGAAGGTTGGCCAGCACCCGTTCGGGGTCGCCCGGTGGGGCGGTGTCGTTGACGTCCGCGGCCTCCGGTTGGTCACTCTGGTCCGTGGTGGTCGGCGGAACCGTCGCGGGAGCGGCTGTCGTCTCTGGCGGGGGAGCGGTTGCTGCCTCCGGCGCGGGAACTTCCGTCGGTTCCGCTGCCTCCGTTGAGTCGGCCTCCGGTCGCGGCGCGGGGAGCACGTGGGCCGGTTCCGGCGCGACCGTCGCCGTGGTCGTCGCGGCCAGGTCTACCGGCACTGAGGTCGCTACCGGTTCCGGTTCTGGTTCTGGTTCCGGTTCCGGCACTGGTTCTGGCTCCGGTTCCGGTTCCGGTTCCGGTTCCGGTTCCGGTTCCGGTTCCGGTTCCGGCTCCGGTCCCGGGACCGGCCCCCGGTCCGTCGCGACCGATGACAATGCGGTCTCCGAATCCGACGAGGCGGGCTCGGTGGTGGGAGCGAGACCCACCGCTGGTGCCCGTTCCAGGCCATCGTCGGCTGGCGCCGGGTCTGGGTCTTCCGTCGGGGCAGCGTCTGCGGGTGGGGCTGAATCCACGTGCGGGGCTTTGTCGCCGCTGCCGAGGACGTCAGCGGCGCCGGCCGGTACGGCATCGGCCGGCTCGGTCTCCTCCGGTGCGGGGTTGGCGGATTCCGTCTTCGCCTCGGGGACGCTGGCGGGTTCCACGTACTCGGTCGTGGCGTTGGCCGCTGTTTCCGAGAGCGGTGACGTGGCGGCTGGTGTGTCGTCGGGCTGGTGGGATGCGGCCGTCGACGGCGGTACGTCGGGGCTGGAGGGGTCGGCGGCGGGGGTGAGCGGCTCGGCAGGGGCGGTTGGCTCGGTGGGGGCGGCCGGTCCGAACCAGACGCCTGGCCCACTTGGGCCTGGTGCGGGCCGGATGGGATCGGTGGTGGGCGGTGGCGGAACGTACCGCTGCGGCCGTGGTGCCTTGATGGCAGGTGTCGGCCCGGCCGCCTTGGGAGGCGGCGGAGTCGGTCCGGAAGGTACGCCGGTGACCGGGCGGTCCGGGTCCGGATGGGGCGGCGCGGCCGCCCCGGTGCCGCCGGATACCGGTTGGCTGGGCGTGCCGGATACCGGTCGGCCGGATGGGGGTGCCGACGTGGTTGTCGGGGGACCGTCCTGAGGCGGTCGGTGGGGTGGCGGGAGGTGTGGTCCGGGTGCTGTGCCGCGTTGGGGGTTCTCCTGGTGCGGGCCCGGCTGGGCTGGGTGCCAAGGGCGTCCGGTACCGGGCCGCCGGTTGGGGTGCGGCTGCTGCTGGCCGGGGTGCCGGTCGGGGTGGCGGACCGGTCCGGGTGCCCCGCCACGGTGCGGGTGGACGGTGCCGTGTTCGGCCGCGGGACCAGGGCCGACCGGGTTACCAGGGCCGACCGAGGAGGCGGGGCCGACCGGGTTACCAGGGCCGGCGGAATGCCGTCGTGGGTATGGGTCAACCCGTCCATCCCGGCGCGACTGGGGCCCGTCCGGCCGCGGGCGCCCACCGTCGTTCTCCGGTGGTGCGCCGAGCCGACCATGATCGGTTGACCGCCCCCACGGGTAGCGGGTCCGGGGCGGTGGCCCCCCGGCCTGCCGACCGAGGGGGTAGCGGTCGTGTCCCTGGGGTCGCTCCTCGTCCGGTTCGGGTATCCAGCCCGGTTCCGGGTGCTGGGCGGGGGAGACCGGCTGGCTCCATCCCGCGGGCTCGTGCCACGGACCCCGGCCGTCGTGCCGGTCCGGGCGGGCGTGGTGACTGCGCCCGGAGCCGGTGCGCTGGCTGTCCCGTTCCTGGCCGGGGTCGCCGTCGCGGAAACCGCCCGGCGCCGATCGCCGGCCTCGGTCTGCTACCCGGGGTGTCTCACCCGGCCGTCGGCGGCGTGGCTCCTCGTCCAGGTGGGCGAGGTGGTCGTCCGGTTCATCCCAGGAACGGCCGGTGTAGGTCCCGTCGGGGCGGGTCGGCGCCAGCGGGGGCACCGTGGCCCGGCCGACGACGGCAGCTCGCCCGCGTGGGGCGGGCGGTTGGGTGTGCTCAACGCCGATGTCACCGGGGTAGCGCTGGCCGGGGAACTGTGGATGCCACTCGTTCGTCGGCTCGACCATCCAGGACGGCTCGGTGGTGCGGTGCCACGGGTCGTCGTAGCCGCCGCGACTCATCCGTGTGTCCCGTCGGTGCGGACGAGTGGGCTGCCCTGGCCCGCGGGTGAGGGTTGGGCAGGATCTGTCGGGGGCGTCGGTTTGCTTCCGGGCGCGCCCCGATGACCGGCTCGCGTCCGCTCGCTCACGGCGATTGTCACCTCGTTGCACCTTGTCGCGCTGGGCACCCGCCGGCGGTAGCGTCCTCCGTCCCGCAAGGCATAGCTGCGGAAGGAGGGTAGCGGCGCGGGCTCGGTCGCCGCCACTGCGGCGCCCGCGCGGGACCCAAACGTTATCCCATGTTCCGGAAATTTGGGTTATATCCGGACCAGAGTTTCGATTCCGGTGGCGTCAGCGTCCCGCCGGATGCCGTACGGGCATCGGGCCAAGGTGTGTCGGAAGGGCCGAGGTGTCGGAAAGGGGCGAGGTGTCGGAAAAGGGGCGAGCGGGTGCCCGCCGGCGGGCACCGTCAGACCGGGTCGCCGATGGCGACGCGGGGTGCGGGGGCCCGCATCCGGCGGAAGGTGATCGACCGCATGATCGCGTAGAGGTAGAGCGAGCCCAGCCGTTGCCCGGTGTTCGGAAAACGCTCCCGGACCAGCTTCTTGATTTTTCGTGAGATCAGGATCGAGTCGATGATCAGGGCGATCGCGATCATCACCCAGAGAATGTTGGAGCCGAGTCGGACCTCCGGCGGCATCGCCTGGTTCGAGCCGAGCAACACGATCAGTGCACCACCGAAGAACCAGGTGCCCACCGTACGTCGGGAGTCGACCACGTTCCGGACGAGCAGCCGCTCCGGCCCCCGGTCCCGGGGGCCGCCCTCGCGGCGGAACTCCGCGGCCGACTCGGCGCGCAGTCGGCGGCGCTCCGCGCGTCGCTCCTCCTTACTCAGCGACTTGACCACCGTGGTGGGGCGCCGCCCGACACTGGGCCGCTTGGGCGTCTCGCGCCCCTTCGCCGGCGTGTAGCCCCGGGGCTGGGCGGCAGGCTCCTCCTCGGGCGTCACCGGCGTGGTGGACTCGTCGAGCAGGTCAGTGGCTTTGCGACGAAACAGGGGCACGTAACAAGCGTAGCCAAACGCCCGCGCCCGGTGCACATCGCGGTGCACCGGGCGCGGGCGTCAGGAGCGGGCGGTGCCGCCCGGGGTGGTACGGGTCACGGGCGCTCGATGTGTGCGCCCAGGTCGGAGAGCTTCGCCTCGAAGTCCTCGTAACCACGGTTGATGAGGTCGACGCCGTACACCCGGGAGGTGCCTTCGGCGGCGAGCGCCGCGATCAGGTGGCTGAACCCGGCCCGCAGGTCGGGGATGACCAGATCGGCGGCGTGCAGCTTACTCGGCCCGGCGATGACTGCCGAGTGCTTGAAATTGCGCCGGCCGAAGCGACACGGCGTACCGCCCAGGCAGTCCCGGTAGACCTGGATGTTCGCACCCATCGAGTTCAGCGCCGAGGTGTAGCCGAGTCGCTGCTCGTACACCGTTTCGTGCACGATCGAGAGGCCACGGGCCTGGGTCAGCGCCACGACCAATGGCTGCTGCCAGTCGGTCATGAAACCCGGGTGTACGTCGGTCTCCAGCGCGACCGACTTCAGCTCCCCGCCCGGGTGCCAGAATCGGATACCGCCCTCCTGGCCCGGGTCGTTCAGCCGGGGTGGGCGGGCGTCGGTGACCTCGTACTCGCCGCCAACCGAGCGGAAGATGTTCAGGAACGTCATCATGTCGGCCTGTTCCGCGCCCAGCACCTCGACGTGGCCGCGGGTGGCCAGCGCGGCGGCGGCCCAGCTGGCCGCCTCGATCCGGTCCGGGATCGGGCGGTGCGAGTAGCCGTGGAGCTTCGGCACACCCTGGATCTCGATCACCCGGTCGGTGTGCACCTTGATGATCGCGCCCATCTTCTGGAGGACGCAGATCAGGTCGATGATCTCCGGCTCGACCGCCGCGTTGCGCAGCTCGGTGACGCCCTCGGCCATCACCGCGGTCAGCAGTACCTGCTCGGTGGCGCCGACGCTCGGGTAGGGGAGCGCGAATTTCGTGCCGTGCAGGCCGTCCGGCGCCGACAGGTGTAGGCCCTCCGGCTGCTTCTCGACGGTCGCCCCGAACTCGCGCAGCGCCTGGAGGTGGAAGTCGATCGGGCGGGGGCCGATGTGGCAACCGCCGAGATCGGGGATGAAGGCGTGGCCAAGCCTGTGCAGCAGTGGCCCGCAGAACAGGATCGGGATCCGGCTGGAACCGGCGTGCACGTTGATCTGGTCGGTGCTGGCGCTCTCCACGTTGGCGGGGTCGAGGACCAGCGCGCCGTCCTCGTCGCCATCAGTGACCTTGACCCCGTGTACGCCGAGCAGGCCACGGACGACCTCGACGTCACGGATCTTCGGTAGGTCGTAGAGCCGGCTCGGGCTGTCACCAAGCAGCGCGGCGACCATTGCCTTGGAGACGAGGTTCTTCGCGCCGCGTACGCGAATTCGCCCTTCCAGCGGAGTGCCTCCGTGTACGACCAGGACGTCGTCGGTCAACGCAACCTCCAGCGCGTCGAGTGGTGCCGGGTATCGGTGGGGTTGGATGTCCTGCGATCTGCGATGACAGGGGTCGGGGACCGGGACACCCACGAGTCGTCGCCCAGGGCAGCATAGCCCTCCGTGACGAAGGCGGACTCGGTCAGATCGCCCTTGGGGGTAGCTATCGGCTTTCTAGCACTTCTTGCGCCAGAGTCGATACGGACAGTTATCACACTCCGCTTGGTGGCCGGTTCTCCGTTCCGGGCAGGGCGAGCATCTGGTCCAGCGCCACCCGCGCCTGGTGCGCGGTCTCCGCGTCCACCGTGATCTGGTTCACCACCCGGCCGGCGACCAACTCCTCCAGTGCCCACACCAGATGGGGTAGGTCGATGCGGTTCATCGTCGAGCAGTAGCAGACCGCCCGGTCCAGGAACATGATCTGCTTGTCCGGGTTGGCCAGCGCCAGCCGGCGGACCAGGTTCAGCTCCGTGCCGACCGCCCACGCCGAGCCGGCCGGCGCCGCCTCGATCATCTTGATGATGTACTCCGTGGATCCGACGAGGTCAGCGGCGCGGACCACCTCGTGCCGGCACTCCGGGTGCACCAGCACGTTGACGCCCGGCACCCGCTCGCGTACGTCGTTGACGCTGTCGAGGGTGAACCGGCCGTGGACCGAGCAGTGCCCCCGCCAGAGAATCATCCGAGCGTCCCGTAGCTGCGCGGCGGTGAGCCCGCCGGTTGGCTTGTGCGGGTCGTACAGCACGCAGTCGTCCAGCGAGAAGCCCAGCTCCAACACGGCGGTGTTGCGGCCCAGATGCTGGTCGGGGAGGAAGAGGACCCGCTGGCCCTGCTGGTACGCCCACTCCAGCGCCCGCTTGGCGTTCGACGAGGTGCAGACGACACCGCCGTTGCGCCCGACGAAACCCTTGATGTCCGCCGAGGAGTTCATGTAGGTGACCGGGACGGTGCCTTCGGTGAGACCGAGGTCGGCCAGGGTCTCCCAGGCGGCCTCGACCTGCGGGAGCGCCGCCATGTCCGCCATCGAACAACCAGCGGCCAGGTCGGGCAGGACAACCCGCTGCCGGTCCGTGGTGAGGATGTCGGCGCTCTCGGCCATGAAGTGCACGCCGCAGAAGACGACGTACTCCGCGTTCGGCCGGGCGGCGGCCTCCCGGGCCAGCTTGAACGAGTCGCCGGTGACGTCGGCGAACTGGATCACCTCGTCGCGCTGGTAGTGGTGACCCAGCACGAAGACCCGGTCACCCAGCTGTGCCTTCGCCGCCGCCGCCCGGGCCACCAGCTCGGGGTCGCTCGGTGCCGGCAGGTCGCCAGGACACTCGACTCCCCGTTCGGAGGCCGGATCGCTGCCCCGACCGAGCAGGAGGAGCGCGGTGGCGGTGGCGGAAGGTTCAACCCAGGTCGACGTCACGCCCCCTATGGTTCCACAGCACGATGGCGTCGCGACTGTCGCCGGTGTGTGCTGCCACACTGCTCGGCATGCGTGTGCTGCTCTGTCCGGACAAGTTCGCCGGCACCCTGTCGGCGCCGGCGGTGGCCGCCGCGGTGGCCACCGGCTGGCGCTCGGTGGCACCCGACGACGACCTGCTGGTACACCCCCTCGCCGACGGTGGCCCCGGGTTCCTGGATGCGTTGGCCGCGGCGGTGGACGCGCGCCGTGTTCCGGTACCAACTGTTGACCCCCTTGGCCGTCCAGCGGCCGGTGAGATCCTGCTCACCCCGGCCGGCACCGGGTACGTGGAGAGCGCCCAGGCCTGCGGTCTGCACCTACTAGCCCCGGCCGAGCGTGACCCGAGACGCACCACCTCGTACGGGGTGGGGCTTCTGGTGGCCGCTGCGGTCGAGTGCGGCGCTTCCGAGGTGGTGATCGGGCTCGGCGGCTCGGCCACCAATGACGCTGGTGCGGGCCTGCTCGCCGCCCTCGGCGTGACCGCGCTGGATGGCAGCGGCGCGGCTCTGCCGTACGGGGGAGCGGCGCTGGCTGCCGCCGCGGCGCTGGACGGGGCGCCGCGGCTGCGGGACGCCCGGCTGGTCGCGGCCACGGATGTGGACAACCCGGTACTCGGGGTGCATGGGGCGAGCAATGTTTTTGGACCGCAGAAAGGCGCCGACCGGGCAGACGTTCTGTTGCTCGACGCGGCGCTGGAGCGGTTCGTCGCGGTCCTCGAGCGGGACCTACCCGGCTGCCCTGGTGATCTGGGCGCCCTGCCCGGCGGTGGGGCGGCCGGTGGGCTGGGCGCGGCGGTGCTCGCCCTCGGCGGTCAGCGCTCCTCGGGGATCGGCCTGGTCGCCCGCGCCGTCGGGCTGGACACCGCGCTGGATACCGTCGATTTGGTGATCACCGGCGAGGGCTCGTTTGATCAGCAGTCCCTGCGCGGCAAGGTGGTCGCCGGAGTGGCCGGTGCGGCCCGGGACCGGGGCGTGCCGTGCGTGGTGCTGGCGGGGCGGGTGGGCGCGGGCCGGCGCGAGGCGGCCATGGCGGGTGTCACCGAGGCGCACAGCCTCGTCGAGCACTACGGCGGGGCGGAACACGGCGGGGTGGAGGCGGCGATCGGCCGGCCGGCGGACGGGCTGCGGGCCCTGGCGGCCCGGTTGGCCCGGCAGTGGAGTCGTTGACCGGCCCGGGGTGCGCCCGGCGTCACCTGGGTGGCCCGGCAGCAGGCGGCCTACAATCGAAAGCCGGACCGCAGTGGGAATCGTTGACCGACGTGTTGGCCACGACGACCACACCTTACGTGTGCAGGGAGATTCCACGTGACCACGCCAGCGCAGACCGAGTCGACCCAGGCCCCCACGACCGTCATCCTCACCGACGTCGCGGCCCAGAAGGTCAAGGCTCTGATCGAGCAGGAGGGCCGTGACGACCTGCGGCTCCGGGTCGCGGTGCAGCCGGGCGGCTGCTCCGGCCTGCGGTACCAGCTCTTCTTCGACGAGCGGTCGCTCGACGGCGATGTCGTCACCGACTTCGACGGTGTGGGGGTCGTCGTTGACCGGATGAGCGCCCCCTACCTGGGCGGCGCCACCATCGACTTCGCCGACCGCATCGACGCGCAGGGCTTCACGATCGACAACCCGAACGCGGGGAACTCCTGCGCCTGCGGCGACTCGTTCAGCTGACCGCTTCCCGGCGGGCCGGCCCCGGTTCTTCAGCATGGGACCGGGACCGGCCCGCGGTGGTTGTTACGGGAGTTGTCGATGGTTCATCTGAACGGTTACCTCGGGGTAGCCGGAGCGGTAGGCTGACCGACGCCCCGCTCCCGACACCCCAAGGGATGACATGAAGATCGCCGTGACCGGCTCGATCGCGACTGACCACCTGATGAGTTTCCCCGGCCGATTCGCCGAGCAGTTCATCGCCGACCAGCTCGACAAGGTGTCGCTCTCCTTCCTGGTGGACGACCTTGTGCTACGACGGGGCGGGGTGGCCGCCAACATCGCCTTCGGGATGGGCCAGCTCGGCCTGCGCCCGGTTCTGGTGGGCGCGGTGGGCGCCGACTTCGCCGACTACCGGTCCTGGCTGGAGCGGCACGGCGTCGACTGCGACTCGGTGCATGTGAGCGAGATCGCCCACACCGCCCGTTTCGTCTGCACCACCGACACCGAGATGTGTCAGATCGCCTCCTTCTACGCGGGGGCGATGAGCGAGGCGCGCAACATCGAGCTGGGGCCGATCGCCCAGCGGGCCGGCGGTCTCGACCTGGTGTTGGTCGGCGCCAACGATCCGGAGGCGATGCTGCGCCACTCCGCCGAGTGCCGGGAGCGGGGGTACGCGTTCGCCGCCGACCCCTCCCAGCAGCTTGCGCGGATGCCCGGCGAGGACGTCGTCGCGCTGGTTGAGGGCGCCGAGTACCTGATGACCAACGAGTACGAGAAGTCGCTGCTGCAGAGCAAGGCCGGCCTCAGCGACGAGCAGCTGCTCGACCTGGTCAAGGTACGGGTGACCACCCTGGGCAAGCAGGGTGTGGAGATCGCCGGACGGGACATCGACCCGATCCATGTGCCGATCGCCCGCGAGATCCGCGCCGTCGACCCGACCGGGGTCGGCGACGGATTCCGGGCTGGCTTCTTCGCCGCGCTCTCCTGGGGTCTGGGGTTGGAGCGGGCCGCCCAGGTCGGATCGTTGCTGGCCACCCTCGTACTGGAGGCCGTCGGCACCCAGGAGTACCAGCTCCACCGGGACCTCTTCGTCAAGCGGCTCGCCGACTCGTACGGCGACGCGGCTGCCGAAGAGGTCCGTCCGCACCTGGTGCCGTAGTCCCACGCCGGCACTGACCCCGGGACCCGGGGTCAGTGCCGGCGGCGTACGTCAAATCCCGGGCCGTCGGGGCCGTCCACCCGGCCCACGAACTCCTGACCTCGAAGCCGGCACCAGGCGGGCAGGTCCACCGCGGCGGCCGGATCGTCGGCCAGCACCCGGACGAGGGTGCCCACCGGCAGCTCGGGCAGGCGGCGGGCCAGCGTGATCACCGGTAGCGGACAGCGTTGCCCCCGGCAGTCGATTAGCTCGGGCGTCGTCACAGCCCCACCACCCCGGCTTCGGCCCGCAACGCGGCCACGATCCCCGGCAGTTCGGTCAGGAACCGCTCCACCTCGGCCTCGGTGGTGTCCCGGTGCAGCGAGACCCGAACATTGCCGTGCGACAGCACCCCCATCGCCGCCAGCACGTGCGACGGGCGCAGCGTCGACGAGGTGCACGACGACCCGGAGGAGACGGCGAAGCCCCGCCGGTCCAATGCGTGTAGCAGCGCCTCACCATCGACGTACAGGCAGGAGAAGGTCACCAGGTGCGGAAGTCGATCTTCTGGATCACCGACCACCTCCACATCCGGGACCTCGGTCGCCACCCGAGCCCGGATCCGGTCCACCAGGCGGGCGAGCCGGGCCGACCGCGCCGCCGCGTCGGCCGCCGCCGCGCGCAGGCTCGCCGCCGCCGCGACGACCGCCGGTAGGTTCACCACCCCCGGGGTACGCCCTGCCTCGCGTTCGTCCATCGGCCACGGCGACTCCCAGCGGGTGCCCTTGCGGACCACCAGCAGCCCGACCCCCGGCGGTCCGCCCCACTTGTGGGCGCTCGCGGTCAGCACCGACCAGCCGGCCGGCACTGGAGCGTGCCCGACCACCTGTGCCGCGTCAACGTAGAGCGGCACTCCGGCGGCGGCGCAGACGGCACCGGCGGCGGCGACCGGCTGCACGGTGCCCACCTCGTGACTCGCGGCGATCAGGGCCGCGAGCGCGGTGCCAGGTGCCCCGACCGCCGCTGACCAGGCGTCCAGATCGATTCGGCCGACCCGGTCGACCGGGACCGATGTCGCCGCGCCGCCGCCAGCCACGTGCCGTTCGGCGGCGTGCAGCACCGCCGAGTGTTCGATCGCGGAGTGCACCAGGCCGGACCCGGCCCGGCGTCGTCCGGCGAGCCCACCGAGGACGGCCGAGTGCGCAGCCGCCGTACCACTCGGGGTGAAGGAGAGCTCGTCCGGTCGGACGCCGAGCGTGGCCGCGGCGGCTTCCCGCGCCGCGTCCAGGAGTTGACGCGCCCGTCGTGCCGGGGCGTAGAGCCGTTGTGGGTCGGCCCAGCCGTCGTCGAGGGCAGCCAGCAGTGCCTGTCGGGCGACGGGGTGCAGTGGCGCGGCGGAGGCGGCGTCCAGGTAGACCGGAGAGGCGTTCACGGAACTCCACGATATCGCCTCCGCTGTCCCGTGATCACCCCGATGGGGGCGGACAACCACCCCAATCGGGTCCAGCCGGTCCTGGTCGAGTAATCTGCGACCGTCGGTGACCCCTTTTGCCGCCGGTGTTGTAGCTCCACCGGCGGAGGCCGGCAGACCAGATGACACGGCGGCGCGCTAGGGAGGCAGGACCAGGTGGTCGCAAGGAGTTCGGAGGTACGGCCGTCGGCCGTACGGCACAGCGTGTACCCGGGAGCCGGTGGGCGCCGGGTGCGGGGTGCCGGCCGGGTGGCTGGGCTCGGTCTCGGCGGAGCGGCACTGCTGGTCCTGCTCACGGGCTGCGATGTCGGCGCCGCGTTCGGCGGCTTCGGCTGGCCGCAGGGCGGCATCACTCCCGAGGCGAACCGGATGTACGACCTGTGGATCGCCTCGTGCATCGCGGCGCTCGCGGTCGGTGTCTTCGTGTGGGGCCTCATCTTCTGGTGCGTGGTGCGCTACCGGAAGCGGGGCAACGAGCTGCCGGTGCAGACTCGCTACAACCTGCCGATGGAGTTCCTCTACACCATCGCCCCGATCCTGATCGTCGCCGTGCTCTTCTACTACACGGCGATCGTGCAGACCGACGTGGGCAAGACCTCCCGGGACCCGGACGTCACCGTCGAGGTGGTCGCCTTCAAGTGGAACTGGCAGTTCAACTACCGCGACGGCCAGGGTGTGGAGGCCAACACGGTCGCTTCGGTCCTCGGCACCAGCGAGGTCATCCCGATCCTGGTGTTGCCCTCGGACCGGTCGATCCGCTTCGAGGAGACCAGCCGCGACGTCATCCACTCGTTCTGGGTGCCGGAGATGCTGTTCAAGCGCGATGTCTTCCCCGGCAGCATTCGCAACGTCTTCGAGGTCTCCAAGCTCGAGGGCGAGGGTGCGTACGTGGGCCGCTGCGCCGAGCTGTGCGGCACCTATCACGCCTTCATGAACTTCGAACTGCGGGTTGTCACGCCGGAGAAGTACGACCAGTTCCTCGCCGCCAAGCAGGATGGACAGTCCACGCAGGCGGCGCTGACCGCGATCGGTGAGGATCCGTACGCGATGACCACGGAGCCGTTCGACACGCGACGCACCGAGTCGAACTTCAACCCCGACAAGTCGGCTAGCGGTTCGGGTAGCTGAGGGAGCAGGCATGAAGACCGAGTGGCGCATCTTCCTCATCATCGCCGGGTTCCTGCTCTTCGCCTCGGCGCTCTATGGGGGCTGGACCTACGGCGACGGCGGCCAGATCGAATGGGTTGGCACCATCGCCCTGCTGTTGAGCTTCGCGCTCTGCCTGATGTGCGGCGGCTTCTTCTGGTTTGTCGCCCGGCGGATCGATCTGCGCCCCGAGGACCGGGCTGATGCGGAGATCGCTGATGGCGCGGGTGAGGTGGGCTTCTTCAGCCCGGGCAGCTACTGGCCGTTCGGGATCGCGCTGGCGGCCACGATCGCCGGTCTCGGCCTCGTGTTCTGGCAGCTCTGGCTGCTGGCTATCGGCCTGCTGGCGGTCGTCTTCGCCGCCTGTGGCCTGCTCTTCGAGTACTACAGCGGCACCCGGCGCACCGCCGAGCACTGATCGCAACCAGTCGAACGGCCCGTTCCCGGCAGGGAACGGGCCGTTCGCCGTGCGGGGCGCCCGCAGTGGGACCGGGGGAGATCGGTCGGTTCGGTTGATCGTCCGGCCGGCCCGACCTGGCCTCCGGTCTTTCCGGCGGTCCGGCGCCGCGTCTGAGCCGGTCCGGCGTTGGCTGAGTTGGTCTGTGGGCTGGGCTGTCCGGCGCCGCGTCTGAGCCGGTCTGCGTGGGCTCAGACGGCCGCCGGCCGGACGGTCTGAGCGACCTCGATCCAGCGGTCCAGAGTCTGGGCCGCGGCGCCGGAGTCGATCGAATCGGCGGCGCGGAGTAGGCCGGCCCGGAGCGCCTCGGTCAGGTCTGTGTTCAGGGGTCCCTGGGTGGCGAGCGCGGCGGCGGCGTTGACCAGCACCGCGTCTCGCACCGGCCCGGTCTCCCCGGCCAGCAGGCGGCGTACCGCGTCGGCGTTGTAGGCGACGTCGCCGCCACGGAGGTCGGCGAGGGTGGCCCGGGGTATCCCAAGGTCGGTCGCGTCGAGCACCACCTCGGAGACCGTGCCGTGCTGTGCCGCCCAGATGCGGGTGGGTGCGGCGGTGGTGAACTCGTCGAGCCCGTCCTCGCCGCGCAGGACGAGAGCCGAGTCGCCGCGAGCGGCGAAGACCGCGGCCATGACCGGCGCCATCCGTGCGTCGAAGCAGCCGACCGCGCCGGCTCGGGGACGAGCCGGGTTGGTGAGCGGGCCGAGGAAGTTGAAGGCGGTTGGTACGCCCAGCTCCCGGCGGACCGGGCCGGCGTGGCGCATTCCGGGGTGGAACCGGGCGGCGAAGCAGAAGCCGATCCCCGCCTCGGCGACGCAGGTAGCCACCGCTTCGGGGCCCAGGTCCAGCGGCAGGCCGAGGAACTCCAGTACGTCCGCGGTACCGCAGGACGAGGAGGCGGCCCGGTTGCCGTGCTTGACGACCCGTACGCCGGCGCCGGCGACCACCAGGGAGGCCATGGTGGATATGTTCACGGTGTGCGCGAGATCGCCACCGGTGCCCACCACATCCACTGCGGTGGCACGGAGCTCCGCGGGTAGATCGACTCGAACGGCGTGCGTGAGCATCGCCTCGACCAGGCCGGAGAGCTCGGCGGGGGTCTCACCCTTGGCCCGCAGCGCGACGGCGAAGCCGGCGATCTGTGCCGGGCCCGCCGATCCGGACATGATCTCACCCATCGCCCACGCGGTGTCAGCGGTGGATAGCTCCTCGCCGCGCAGCAGCGCGGCGAGCAGGTGTGGCCAGGTCCGTTCGCCCATCGGGTCCTCCCGAGCGGTCCAGGGGTTGGGATCCGGCGCCGGCGGATCCGGCGCCGAGGCGGTGCCGGAGTGGGGACGTCAGGTCGGTGCGTGGGTCCGCAGGACTTCGGCAACGGTCGTGCCGGTGGTCACCGGATCGAGTGGATGCACCAGGGTGGCGTCAACCTCGGCGTAGGCGGCGAGCCATCGGTCGGCAGCGCGAGCGAGCACCACGCAGGTGGGCGGGGCGTCGGCCCGGTCGTCCTTGATCTGCCGGGCGATGCCGAGGCCGCCGCCGGGATGGGCCTCGCCGTCCAGGAGTAGGAGATCAATTTCGTAGTCGTCGACCAGGCGGATGCACTCGGCGTAGTCGGACGCGTCGACGAACTCCACCAGGAGGCCGGGTGCGGGCCGGGTGCCGACGGCGAGTCGCATCCGATCCCGGACCTGTGGGTCGTCACTGTAGAGCAGGACAGTGCACCGACGATCGCTCATTGCTTAACTGGCTCCCACCTCGTAGCTATCTGCCGATCGTACCGGGCGTACCCAGCAGGGCTTCCGCGGGCGGTGCTCCGCGGCTCGGCGGTCAGCCCACCGTCGGACTGGCCCGCTGTTCGGCCTCCTGGCGGTCCAGCTCGCGGTCGATCCGGCGGGCCTCCTGTTCGGCCTGGCGCATCCAGCGCACGACCAGCACCGCCAGCATGGTGACGCTGACGAACTCGCCGCCGGCCCAGAGGATGCCGCCGGCGATCACCTGGTCCTCCCACGGGTCGGCCCAGGTCAGGCCGAGCGAGGAATGCCAGTCGCCACCGAAGAGGGTGGTTGACTGCATGACGGTGAGTCCGAGCACGGTGTAGAACGGCACGCAGAGCAGCATCAGCAGGGCCCGGCCCGGGTAGGGCCAGCGGTTGGGCAGCGGGTCGAGCCCGAGCAGCGGCCAGAAGAGGACGCATCCGATCAGGAGTACGTGTGCGTGGACCAACTCGTGCGCCCAGGCGTGTTCGAGCGTGTAGCGGTACAGGTCGGTGAAGTAGAGGGCGAACGGGGTGACCATGAAGATCGCGAAGGCGACCAGGGGGTAGCTGCAGAGCCGGGCGGCCCGGCTGTGCACGAGCGCTCGCAGCCGCTCACGCGGGTGCGGTGGCAACGCCTGTAGCGCCAGCGTGACCGGGGCGCCCAGGGCCAGGAAGATCGGTGCCACCATGGAGAGCACCAGATGCTGCGTCAGGTACACCGACAGCAGAGTCGTGTCGTAGGCTGCCAGCCCGCTGAGGGTCACCGTGGCGATGCCGCCGAGGCCGGGGCCGAGGAAGAGCAGCGTTCGGGCCACCGGCCAGCGGTGGCCACGCACCCGGAGCCGGCGTACGCCGTAGAGGTAGAGTCCAGCTGCGAGCGCCAGGCCGACGGCGATCCAGCTGACCGGCTGCACCTCGGTGACGATCGATGTGAGGCCGAATGGTGGTGGGGCGGCCGCGGGTGCCGCAGGTGCGGCGACCGAGGTCGCGGCCGGTGCGGCGACTTCGGTAGCAATGGAGACTGGATCGACGCGCTGCACGTTTTAACCCTAGGTGAGGCTAATCGGACCCCCCCGATCGGGCTGCCCGGAGCACCGGTTTGGGCCCCCGCTGATCGCCGGCCTTGCTGAACGGCAATAATGACCGCGTGACTGCGGCCCCAGCGATTGACAAGAGCCGGATCCACTCCCTGACGCGACCCAACATGGTCAGCGTCGGGACGATCGTGTGGCTCTCCAGCGAACTCATGTTCTTCGCGGCGCTGTTCGCGATGTACTTCTCGATCCGTGCCGCGGCGCCGGAGCAGTGGGCGGAGCACACTCCGCACCTGAATGTTCCGTACGCGACGACGTTCACGGTGATTTTGGTGCTCTCGTCGGTGACCTGCCAGATCGGCGTGTTCGCCGCGGAGAAGGGGGACGTGCACGCCCTGCGGCGCTGGTTCACGATCACCTTCGTGATGGGACTGATCTTCGTACTCGGCCAGGTGAACGAGTATCGGGAGCTGATCCACGAGGGCGTCAAGATCAACGAAGATGGCTACGGCTCGATGTTCTACCTCACCACCGGCTTCCACGGCCTCCACGTGGCGGGTGGTCTGGTTGCCTTCGTCATCTTCATGATTCGCACCACCATGGGTCGATTCACGCCGGCGCAGGCGACGTCGGCGATCGTGGTGTCGTACTACTGGCACTTCGTCGATGTGGTGTGGATCGCGCTCTACGGCATGATCTACTGGCTTCAGTGATCTTGGCGCGCCCCGAACCGCGCCGCTGATTCGTCCCCTCAGGCAAGGTCCAACCGGTTAAGGACACAGGTCATGACTTCTGACAACGACCGCCGACGCGGTCTGTTCGCGCGGCTGCGCGGGCGGCCCGCGGCGCGCAGCCGGGGCCGCCGCCGGCTGGGTGCCGCGGTCCGGCTGCTGGCAGCGCTGATGCTGGCCGGCGGCGCCTACACGGCCTTCGCCCCCAGCGTGCAGGCGCAGGACACGCCGATGTCCGGCGCCGCCGCGGATGGCAAGGCGCTGTTCAACGAAAGCTGTGTGAGCTGCCACGGTCGCAACGCGCAGGGCGTCGAGGGGCGCGGCCCGAGTCTGGTCGGTGTTGGCTCCGCCTCGGTCGAGTTCCAGGTGGGCACGGGCCGCATGCCGATGGTCCGGCAGGAGGCCCAGGCGCCCCGCAAGCCTCCGGTCTTCACTCCCGATGAGATCCGTCAGCTCGGGCAGTACGTCCAGGAGTTTGGCGGCGGCCCGGAGTTGCCGGCCGGCGAGAACCTCCACGAGGACGGCAACCTCGCCGCCGGTGGTGAGCTGTTCCGGATCAACTGCGCGCAGTGCCACGCCTTCGGCGGTGGCGGCGGAGCCCTCTCCTCGGGCAAGTACGCGCCGAGCCTGAAGCCGGCCAGCGACCGTCAGATCTACGCCGCGATGCTCAGTGGCCCGCAGAACATGCCGGTGTTCGGGGACAACCAGATCACGCCCGAGCAGAAGGCCGACATCATCGCCTACATCCAGGCGAACCTGAACCACAACCAGGACCCGGGTGGCTTCAACCTCGGCCGCTACGGCCCCTCGACCGAGGGCCTGGCGATCTTCCTGGTCGGCATCGTCGCGCTGGTCTTTACCACCCTGTGGATTGCGGGTAAATCGTGACCGGGCGGTTCCTGACCAACATTGCGCCGGTGTCGCCGGTCGGCACCGCCCACAGCGAGGTGACGGCATGACCACCACCCACCCTGGACACGCGGGCGGCGACCAGCCGGTCGACCTGGATGATCCGGATCTCAGTCGCTTCGACATCGTCCGTGCGGGCGCCCGTGAGGACGACATTCAGATCGTGCACTACGAGCCCCAGGTCGTGCCGGGCAGCAAGGCCGAGCGGCGACTGAGCCGTACGGTCGCCCTGTTCTTTCTGCTGACCGGCGTCTCCGCGACCGCCTTCCTGGCGATCTACATCTGGTGGCCCTGGGAGTACGAGCTGGGCTACGGCGGCGACAAGTGGTACACCCCGTTGCTCGGTGTCACCCTGGGTATCTCCCTGCTCGGCATCGGCTTCGGCGTCCTCACCTGGGGCAAGAAGCTGCTGCCCAAGGAGGTGTCGGTTCAGGACCGGCACGAGGGTGTCAACGAGCGGGACCGCAAGATCACCGGACAGACGATGCTCTACATGGCGGACGAGCTGGGCGTGAAGCGCCGGCCGTTGCTGGGAGTCTCGCTGCTGGCCGGTCTCGCACCGGTCGGCGCGGTGGCCGCGGCGCCGCTGGTGGGTGGCCTGATCTCGCAGCCACACAAGAACAACCAGATGTTCACCACGGGTTTCGCGCCCATGGAGGGCGGACAGCAGGTTCGGCTGGTCCGTGAGGACGGCCGCCCGATCCGTCCGGCGGATATCAGCGCTGGTGGCCAGATCACCGTCTTCCCCGGCATCGAACACGGGGTGAGTAACAAGTACGCGGACTCGCCGGCGTTGTTGATCCATCTTCGGGACGCGGATGCACAGGAGGCCCGCGAGGCCAACGTGCGGATCGGCCACGACGACTTCATGTGGGGCAACTTCGCCGCCTACTCCAAGATCTGCACGCACGCTGGCTGCCCCGCCAGCCTCTACGAACAGCAGACCAACCGGCTGCTCTGCCCGTGCCACCAGTCGCAGTTCCTGATCACCGACAACGCGAAGCCCATCTTCGGTCCCGCCAGCCGTCGGCTGCCGCAGTTGCCGATCGTCGTTGACGACGAGGGTTACTTCGTGGCCACGTCCGACTACACCGAGACCGTCGGGCCCGACTTCTGGGAGCGGCCGTGAAGCGGCGCAAGTTTGAGATGGCAGCCGTCCCGGGGAACGTGGCCCGGGGAGTGGACGACCGCTTTCAGGTGGCCACCCCGCTCCGTCGGCTGCTGAACAAGGTCTTCCCGGACCACTGGTCCTTCCTGCTGGGTGAGATCGCGCTCTTCTCGTTCATCGTGCTGCTGCTCACCGGGGTCTTCCTGACCTTCTTCTTCGAGCCGGCGATGACCGAGGTGATCTACAACGGCAGCTACGCCCCGCTGCGGGGCACGCCGATGTCCGCCGCGTACGCCTCCAGTCTGGACATTTCGTTCGATGTCCGCGGTGGCCTGATCATGCGGCAGATGCACCACTGGTCGGCCCTGCTGTTCATGGCCGCGATCGTGGTGCACATGCTGCGGGTCTTCTTCACCGGCGCGTTCCGCAAGCCGCGGGAGACCAACTGGATCATCGGCTCGCTGCTGTTCTGGGTCGGCTTCCTGGCCGGCTTCACCGGCTACTCCCTGCCGGACGACGGGCTCTCCGGCACCGGGCTCCGGATCGCCTCCGGCATCATGTTGTCGATTCCGGTGATCGGCTCCTGGCTCACGTCCTCGATCTTCGACGGCGAGTTCCCCGGAACGATCATCGTCAGCCGGTTCTACATCGCGCACGTACTGCTCATCCCCGGCTTGCTGCTCGCCCTGATCGGCGCCCACCTGGGGCTGGTCTTCAAGCAGAAGCACACCCAGTGGCCCGGCCCGGGCCGGACCAACGACAACGTGGTCGGCGAGCGGATGTTCCCGCGCTACGCGTTGAAGCAGGGCGGCTTCTTCATGGTCGTCTTCGGCGTGATCGCGCTGATGGCCGGCCTGTTCCAGATCAACCCGATCTGGCTCTTCGGGCCGTACGAGGCGTGGGTGGTGTCGGCTGCCAGCCAGCCCGACTGGTACGTCATGTTCCTCGACGGCTCTACCCGGCTGATGCCCGCCTGGGAGATCAACATTCCGATCGGCGACGGGTACGTTATCCCGCCGCTGTTCTGGCCAACTGTCGTGTTGCCCGGGGTGTTGGTGGGTATGTCCGTGCTCTACCCGTTCATCGAGGCCCGGCGCCTCAAGGACTACCGTAGCCACAATCTGCTCCAGCGGCCGCGGGACGTTCCGGCGCGGAGCGGGCTGGGCGCCATGGCCGTCACCTTCTACCTGGTGCTGGCGCTCTCCGGGGCGAACGATGTCATTGCCGACAAGTTCAATATCAGCCTGAACGCGATGACCTGGGGTGGCCGGATCGGTCTGCTGCTCCTCCCGCCGCTGGCGTACTTCGTCACCTACCGGATCTGTCTGGGGCTCCAGCAGCACGACCGGGAGGTTCTGGCGCACGGGGTCGAGACCGGCATAATCCGGCGGCTGCCGGACGGTCGGTTCGTCGAGGTGCACCAGCCGCTCCACCGCGAGGACGGCGAACTGGAGTACGTCGGCTGGGTGGTGCCGAAGAAGATGAACCGGCTCGGCGCGCTGGGCCCGGCGATCCGGGGCTTCTTCTACCCGATCGAGAAGCCCGCCGAGGCGCCGGTATCGCCGGCACCCCCGGTCGATTCGGACACCGAGCGTTCGGAGATCACCAGCGGCGAGCGCCGCTGACCTCACCCGCGACGTAGCCGCATGTGGCGCCCGCCGGAGTTTCCGGCGGGCGCCACATCTGTTGGGCGTACCTGGGCTGGGACCGAGGAATAACCCCGGCCAGCCGGGTATCCGTGCGGTCCAACGTCTCTAGGGGAGGACGAATGTTGGGATTCAAACGTCTGGGCCTGCTGGCCGCGCTGGTGCTGGTGGGTATCGCACCCGCCGCGGCCACCCACGCCGCGGCGCAGCCGTCACAGCAGGACACCCAGTACCTGCAGGCCATTCACCAGGTGAATCAGTTTGAGATCGGCAAGGGGGAACTGGCCGGACAGAAGGCCCAGGACCAGGGGGTCAAGAATTTGGGCCAACAGATCGGGACTGACCACACCCAACTGGACGAGAGTGTCCAACAGGTCGCCAACCAGCTCGGTGTCGAGCTGTCGAGCGAGCTGACGGCCGACCAGCAGGACGCCACCGACCAGATGAACAACGCCAGTGGCGAGGAATTCGACCAGCTCTGGGTGACCAGTAACCTGACCGCCCACGTCCAGGCCATCCAGGCCACCCAGACTGAGATCTCGCAGGGCTCCGACTCGTCGGTGATCGAGCTTGCGCAGACGGCGCTGCCGACCCTGCAGACCCACTACGACGAGTTGGTCGAGCTGGCCAACCAGCTGGGTGTCCCGGTCCCGCAGAGCACCGGCACCGGCACCCCGAGCCCGGGTATGACCACTCCGGGCCCGGGCACCACCACCGAGAGCCCGGCTCCGGGTGGTACCACCGAGTCACCGGCTCCGGGTGGCGGTACCGGCACTGAGACCCCGGCTCCGGGTGTGAGTTGACCACGATGAGGTTGGTCCGGACCACGATGAGGTAGGTCCGGACCACGAATGAGGTACGCAGACGGCTGGTCCACCCCGGGATGGGTGGACCAGCCGTCTGCCGGCAGCGGCGGCGCCTGCCGCCCCGTCAGTCGGCGGTGGCGAGGCCGATCGCGAACGTCTGCTCGAGATCGTGCTGCGAGTACGCGCGGAACGCGATGTGGGAGTCGGTGTTCAGGACCCCCGACACCCTGGAGATGCGCCCCGCGATCACCTCAGCGATCTGCTCGAACTCGCGGACCCGGACTATCGCGACCAGGTCGACCTGTCCGGCCACTGAGTAGACCTCGCTGACACCGGGCAGGGCGGCGAGTGCCTCCGCCACCTCGGGGATCGAGTCGGTGGCGCAGTCGATCAGCACAATCGCGGTGATCACGGGAGTTCGCTCCGTTCGTCGGCTTCGCCGTTCATGCTAGCTCCCGGCAGCGGCGGGTTCGCTGACGACGACGGTGAGATCGGTCCCCGCGCGGATCGCATTCTGAACGTGCTCCTCCGCTGCTACGGTGGCGCCCGGCCAGACCACAGCCCTGGTGACAGCCCCGTGTACCCGGGCGCCCGCCCCGACCACTGCCGACCGGCACCGGCCGGTGACCAGCGCCGTGGGGTGAACCAGGGTGTCGCCGCCCGTGGCGTGCAGGTTGGCGGTGAGATAGTCGGCGGGTGTGCCGGTGTCGTAGAACGTGCCGGGATAGCGGACCACGGTCAGCTCGCCGGCTGCCTCCGCCGGCCGCCAGACCGTCCGGACCAGGTCGCCGAACTCCAGGGGTAGGTCCCGAACTAGCCGCCAGGGCAGCAGGGAGAAACCGGTGAAGGCGTGGCCGTCGAAGGTGCCGGGTGCCGTCGGGTTCACGGCGGGCTGGCCCAGCAGCCGTACGGTCTCGCCATCCCAGCCCTGCAGCAGGGTGGCGATATCTGGCCCAGGTGGACGGTCCGGGTCGGCGAGGTAGGCGTCGGCGTTTCCGACCAGCACGCCCCGCCCGTTGATCCAGTCGCGTAGCTTCGCCAGGCCGCCGGCGGTGCCGAGCGGGCCGTCGGGCTCCACCGACCGGTGGGCCCGGTCGCCGACGTGCGCGACTACCTGCTCCGCGAGGTAGCTGGCGTTGACCGCCACCCGGCTCGTCCCCGTCAGGCCGATCCCGGCGAGCCGCGCGAGCACCCGGTCGAGTAGCGGGACGTTCCCGACCGGACAGAGCGCTTTGGGTACCCGCTCGGTCAGCGGACGCAGCCGGCTGCCCTCGCCGGCGGCGAGGGCCACCGCGCAGACCTCGACGGCGGTCACTGCTGGTGGTCGGGGAGCGCGGGCGGGAACTGCCCGGCCAGCGGCCCGATGTCGAAGTAGCCGAGCAGGCGGGCCGTGGGCCAGGTCAACTTCGGTAGGGCGTCCAGCGGGTGCCAGGCGGCCTCGAAGACCTCCGCACCGTCAACCCGCAGGGCCGTGGTCGACGCCGGAACCTCGGCGGTGAACACCACGTCCACCCAACCCTTGTCGTGGACGACTGCGTTCGGCACCGCGGGGGTCAGCTCGTGGGGGGAGAGCCGGATGCCGGTCTCTTCGTAAAGTTCGCGGCAGGCCCCGAGCACCGGCGCCTCCCGCTTCTGCAGCAGCCCGGCTGGCAGCGTCCACCCCCGGCCGGGCGGTTGGCGCAGCAGGAGCAGCCGGCCGGCTCCCGTGGCCTCGGTGTCGCGAACGAGGGTGACCGCACCGACGATGTACTTGGGCACGGTGAGCCGGACCAGGCGACGCCGGACGGGCAGCGGGAGCCGGTAGAAGACCTGGTATGCGACAGCACGTCCGGTTACCCGCAAGCGGCAGATCATGCGTTCAGGCTAATGCCGTCGGGTGAATCCCTGCGGGCCTGGGGCCGGTCGGGTCACCGCCGGTGGTCGACCAGGTCGATGAGCTGCTGCACCACCGTGTCCGGTGCGATCGCCCGGTCGAAGACCGCGACGAGCATCGTCTCCAGGTCGGGGTAGCCGAGCTCCTCGGAGAGCCGGAGCAGGGGCAGGTCGCTGGCGAGACCGCGGTCGTGCTTGCGTAGGGCCAACCCGACGGCGGCCCGGCCGAGGCGGACCTTGTCGGCGATGGAGATTCCCGGTTCGGTGTGGTCGGCGAACCAGCGGTTGATCTGCATCTGGGCTTGTGGGGACTTGACGAAGCCGAGCCACTCCCGGCGGGGGCCCCGCGGGGCCCCGTCGAAGTCGCTGGGCGCCTGCTCGGTCTCGGTGAAGATCTCCACGACGTCGCCGTCCTCGAGGCAGGAGGAGAGCGGGGCGAGTCGACCGTTGATCCGGGTCGCCAGGCAGTGGTCGCCGCGCTCGGTGCCGAGTTCGTACGCGAGGTCGACCGGGGTGGCTCCGGCGGGCAGCACCACCTGTCGCCCGTCGGCGAAGACCTGGATCTGCGCCTCGGCGAGGTCGCTGCGCAGCGACTCCAGGAACTGCGCCGGGTCGGCGGTCTCCTGTTCCCAGTCCAGCACGCGTCGCAGCCAGTCCAGTCGTTCGTCCCGAACGGCCTGGTCAACGCGGGGGCGGGGGAAGCGGTAGCTGGCGGCGATGCCGTATTCCGCACAGCGGTGCATCTCTTCGGTGCGGATCAGCACCTCCACCGTGCGGTCTCGCAGCCCGCGAACGCTGGTGTGGAGGGAGCGGTAGAGGTTGTTCTTCGGGGAGGCGATGTAGTCCTTGAACCGGCCGGGTACCGGCGGCCACGTGCCGTGGATGGCGCCCAGAGCCGCGTAGCAGTCGGTGTCCGGGCCGTTCACGACGACGACGACCCGGGGCAGGTCGTACGGGGTGGCGTGGTCACCGGCCACGGTGTCCTTCCAGATCGAGTAGAGGTGGCGCGGCCGGGGGGTCACGTCGGCGTTGACCCGGCTGCGGCGGAGCGCCGTCTTCGCCCGGGAGACGATTTCCGTCAGGTATGAGTCCCAGCCGGGCCGGTCGTGCAGGTGCCGGGTGATGCGGTCGTGCTCCGCTGGCTCCAGGTGCATCAGGACGATGTCATCCAGTTCTCGCTTGAGCTTCTGGATGCCCAGCCGGTCGCAGAGCGGAACGAGCACCTCCTGGGTCTTGCGGGCGATGCGCTCCCGGGACGCGGCGGAGCGAACCCCGAGCGTGCGCATGTTGTGCAGCCGGTCCGCCAGTTTGATGATCAACACGCGGACGTCCCTACCGGCCGCGATGATCATCTTTCGGGTCGTCTCGGCCTCGGCGGCTTTACCGTAGAACGCCTTGTCGAACTTGGTGACTCCGTCAACCAGGTGGGCGACCTCGGGCCCGAAATCGTCGGCGAGGGCCTGGAGGGTGTAGCGGGTGTCCTCGACGGTGTCGTGCAGCAGTGCTGCGACCAGGGTGGTCGCGTCCATGCCGAGACCGGCGCAGATCTGGGCGACCGCGAGCGGGTGGGTGATGTAGGGCTCGCCGCTCTTGCGGAACTGCCCGCGGTGCATCGTCTCGGCGATCGTATACGCCCGACGCAGCACCGACGGGTCCGTTCCGGAGTGGATGTTCCGGTGGGTGCGGACCAGCTCACCAACCGGTTCGGCCTCGGTGGTGGACCAGGCCCACAGTGTCCGCAGTCGGCGGGTCAGCGGCAGCTCCGCCGGTTGGGGCGAAAGCGCGCCCTCCAGGGCGGCGCCGTGTCCGGCGTCGACATCCACGAGGGATACCTCCTCACCCCGGCCCCAGGGCACCGTGCCCGGTGCCGGGAGCCGGCCCAGAAACGGGCGGGACTGCACTTGTTAACAGCTTATGCGAGTCAGCGTCATCCGATCAGCTGGTTGGTCATGGGCTTTCGGTCGAGAATTGGTGGGAAGCCGCGTGTGTCGCCTTCGTAAGCAGGGCTCGGAACCGTCCCGCACCGGCAGCCGGGGAGGCCCAGGCGGACGACATCTCCACCAGCCGGGTCTCCGAACGCTCCAACCAGGACAGAATCCGCTCGGTCTCCTCGGCGCTGGTAGCCGGCGTGGGTCCGTGCCCCGGGGCGACGGTCTCCGCGGTCGCCCGGATCGTGGCGATCGTCGGTCGTGGGTGGATCCCGGGCGGGGACACCCCGGCGCCGGCCAGCCGTCCGTGCCGCACCAGCGCCAACTCCCAACCCCCATCCGCCGCCGGCCGGGCAGCCACCACCTCGGCGATCCCGGTCAGCGCGGCGAGTCGCTGCATCCGGGTAATCGCGCGGAGCACGGCGGTGAGCCGGGACCGCACCACCGCGGCCTCCTCGTAGCGTTGTCCCGCCGAGAGTGTCTCGATTCGGCCAAGCAAGGCGTCCACCACGCCCTGCGGGTCGCCGCCACACGCCGTACGGAAGGGCGTCGTCGCGCGGTCCTCGTACTCCGCCGGAGTGATCCGGTGCTCGCAGGGCGCCAGGCAGCGACCCAGCTCGGCCACGGCGCACGCCGGCGTGACCTTCCGTGACGACAGCCGGTGCGTGCACTGCCGCAGTGGCATCGCGTCGTGGAAGCCGGCCGCCGCGAGCTCCGCGGCGCGGCGGGAGGCGAAGGGCCCGAGGTAGGCCTCGTCCCCTGGGGCCAGGTTTCGCACCACCGACAACCGTGGGTACGCCTCGTCGGTCAGCTTCAGCCAGACCACCCGCTCGGGGAACTTCGACCGTCGGTTGTACGGCGGGGCGTGCGTTCCGATCAGGCGCAGCTCCCGCACCTGGGCCTCGAGCGAGTGGGCGCACTCCACCGCCTCCACCCGCTCGGCGGCGGCGAGCATCTCCGAGATGCGGGCCCGCTTCTCCCCGGCCGTGAAGTAGCTGCGGACCCGGGTGGCGATGTCGACCGAGGTGCCGACATAGAGCGGGCGGTCGTCGGTGCCCCGGAACAGGTAGACCCCGGGCGAGTGGGGCAGGCCCTCGGCGAGGTGCCGCTTACGGCGTTGCGTCGGGGTGACCGCCCGGGCGAACTCGATCGCCTCGCCGATGGTGTGCACCCGGTGGCCACCGAGCCGCGCGATCAGGCCGTGGAGCACGTCAACGGTCGCCCTCGCATCGTCCAACGCCCGGTGGGTGGGCCGGGTGGCGGTGCGGAAGTACGCCGCGAGGGTGCCGAGTCGGCGGTTGGGCACCTCGTCGCGGGTCAGCACCCGTCGGGCCAGCGCCGCCGTGTCCAGCACCCGCGGGTTCGGCCAGCGATAGCCGTGCGCCGCGCAGGCCGCCTTGAGAAACCCCACGTCGTACGGGGCGTTGTGGGCAACCAGGACCGCGTCGGCGGAGAGGAACTCGAGGAAGCTCGGCAGGACCTCGGTGACCGGTGGGGCGGGTCGCAGCATCGCCTGGGTGATGCCGGTGAGCACGGTGACGAAGGGTGGGACCGATGTGCCGGGATTGACCAGGGTGGCGAGCTCGCCGAGCTGTTCGCCGCCGCGGACCTTCACCGCGCCGATCTCGGTGATGCCGCCGCCGTCCGGCGCGCCGCCCGTGGTCTCGAGGTCGACCACGACAAAGGTGGTCGCGTGGAGCGGCAGTGCCGGGTCAACGCCGCCGACAGCGGGGTCGAGACCGGCCAACAACTCCTGGACATATTTCTGCGGTGCCATCGGCGGGCACGCTAACGGCCCGGTCCGACACCGTGCCCCGCGGCCTTCGCCGTCGTGTCGCCCGTGGCGTCGCCGACGTCAGTGGGCGGCGGAGAGTTGACAGCAGTCCTGCGATGAGATATTGGCTCACTCGCTCGGCGGTGGGTCGGGCGGCAGTGGGAGACTTGCCATATGCCCCTCGCCGAGCCGTACGACGACGACCACCGCCCCGTGGAGGAGCCGGTCGCCGCTGCGCCGGAGCCGGGCATCGAGGGTACGGGGGGCACTCTCGATGATCCGGTTGCCGCCGGCGCCACCGCGTCCACCGCCAACCCGGCCAGCACCGGCATCGCCGGTGCGTCCGGTTCCGGACCCCGTAGCGGGGTCGATCCCGTGCCGTCCGCTGACGGTCCTGCGCCGCCGGGCGACGATCCCGTGCCGTCCGCTGACGGTCCCGTGCCGCCGGGCGACGAGGACACCGCAGCGGAGGGCGGTCCGGAACCGGTGCTGCCGGAGCCGGTCCGGCAGCGGATCGTGGTGCTGGCCGCCGCGGTGTTGCCCGGCCTGCCCGCCGACGAGGTGCCGGTCCCACTGCGCCGGGTGGCCAAGTTCGCTCCCAACCGGCGGGCGCGGCTCGGCGCGCCGATGATCGCGACTCAGTTGACCGGCGACCCACTGTTTCGTCAGCGGGTAGCCGCGCGGGTGCTTGCCGACGCCGGTGACCTCGGCGCGGCGGTGCTCGGGGGCACCGCGCCGGCCGCCGCCGACCCGGTGGAGGTTGCGGCACTGGCGTACCTGGCGCGCCCGCGGGGGTGGCGGGACCTTATCGAGTCCAGCGGCGCGGCGGTCCGGGCCGAGGCGGACAGCGCGGTCGTCGCCGAGCTGGTCCGAGAGGCCGAGCAGCGGGCCACCCGGGCAGAGCACGACCGTGCGGTGGCTCGGGTCGAGGCAGACAAACTCCGCGACGAGCTGGCCCGGGTCCGCGAGGAAATCGGCCAACTCCGGGAAGAGACGCGGCAGCTTGGCCGGTCGTTGCGGGAGACGCAGGCTCGAGAGCGCCGGGCGAGCGAGCTGCTCGCCACCGAGCGGGGCAGGGTGGCACGCGCGACGGCGGACGCCGAGGCGGAACTGCGTCGGGCCCGGGCCCGGCTGGCCGAGGCGGAGGCGGCGGCTGGGGTGGTCCGGGCCAGTGCCAAGGAATCCAGGTCCGTTGACGACGCCCGGTTGTGGCTGCTGCTGGAGACGATCGGTCAGGCCGCGGTGGGCCTGCGGCGGGAGTTGGCGTTGGATCCGGCGGACAGGTTGCCGGCCGACTTCGTCGCTGACGCCTTCGCCGACCAGTCCGACGCTCCCGTGACCGGTGTCGCCACCCGAGCCCGGGACTCCGACGATCCGGCCCGGTTGGACCAGCTACTCGCGTTGCCCCGGGCACATCTGGTGGTGGATGGCTACAACGTCACCAAACGGGGCTTCGGCGAGATGTCGCTGGAGCAGCAGCGCAAGCGGTTGATTACCGGTCTGGGGGGCATCGCCGCGCAGACCGGCGACGAGGTTACCGTGGTCTTCGACGGCGCCGAGCGGATGCATGGCCTGCCGCCGAGTCCCCGCGGCGTCCGGGTGCTCTTTTCCCGTAAGGGCGAGACAGCCGATGAGCTGATCCGAAGGCTGGTCCGGGCCGAGCCGTCGGGGCGGCCGGTGGTGGTGGTCTCCGCGGACCGGGAGGTGGCCGATGGCGTACGTCGGCACGGCGCCTACCCGTTGGGCGCCGACGCGCTGCTGCGCCGGCTGGCCCGTTCCTGACTGTTCGGCTGATCCAACCCGAGCGGGACGCGGCAGTCGGATTGACTCCCGGGGGATCCCGGTGGCGAGTTGATCTATTGTCCGGGATCTGTCATACGCCGTGTCTAGCGTCGATGTGACCGACGGTGTGGGGCAGACCTCGTAGCGGCGGGGTGAGGGCGCCATCAGGAAGCGCGACCTGCTGGCCCGATCACCGTCGGCGCGGCGGGAGGCGTGATGTTGATCGACTGTGACGGGTGCGTGGGCCGGGCCGACGGCTGTTCGGGTTGTCTGATGACCGTTCTGCTCAACGAGACCGTGGAGTTCGGTGCGGCCGAGGTACGGGCGATCGAAGTGTTCGCTCGGGCCGGGTTCGACGTGCAGGTGCTGCCGGAGCCCCGGCCTCCGGTGCGCCGGCCCGGCCGCCGCCACCGTCGGGTGGCGTGACCTGCCCGTAGGGGCGGGGCGGGGCCACGTGGTGCCCGCGGGGCGGGGAGCCGCGTGGTGCCCACGGAGTCTCGACGCACCCGCCGTGGCCGGCCGCGACCGTCCGGTTGTCGTCGATGGTGTGTGCACCCCGTCCGTCGGGACCGGGTGGCCACTACGATGGGCGCGCACAGCGGGAGGAGTGGCATGACGCGGGAATGGCGCGCTGCGGGCGGGTCCGTCGCGACCGTCGGCATCCTGGGCCGGGAGGCGATCCGGTGAGTCCGCGCGGCTGGGCCCTGCTCACGCTGGTCGGGCTGGTCGCTGCG
Organism: Salinispora sp. H7-4; assembly: GCF_013416675.1. NCBI lineage: Bacteria > Bacillati > Actinomycetota > Actinomycetes > Micromonosporales > Micromonosporaceae > Salinispora > Salinispora sp. H7-4. The sequence continues at coordinate 144,470 of NZ_JABZED010000016.1, read as the reverse complement.
CTGGCCGTGACCGCCGCGGTGCTGATCCCGTGGCAGCGCCCGCCGGCCCCGCGGGCGGACCAGCTCGCCGCCCTGGACGAGCTGCCGGGAGAGCAGGTGCGTAGGGGGCGGGAGTTCCGGGCGGCACTGCGGCCCGGCGGCTGGGCGGCGCTCGGCGTCGGCCTGTTGGTGGCGCTCGCGCTGGGGCTCACCCCGCTGGGCAGTCGCTTGGTCGAGCTGGTTGGCCGTCCGTTCGGCGGGCACTGGGCCGCGCAGGCGGTGCTCGGCGGGCTCACCGTGGTGCTCGTCGCCGACCTGATGACCCTGCCATTCGCCGCCTGGCGGCACACCGTGCTCACCCGCTACGGGCTGGCCACCAACAGCTGGGGTGGCTGGGCCGTTGACCTGCTCCGGTCGTACGCGGTCAGCGCCGTCATCGGGGCAGTGGCCCTGGGTGGCTTCTACACCGTGATCCGGCTGGCGCCGCGCTGGTGGTGGGCGTTCGGCGCGGCCGGGGCGGCCGGCCTGGTGATGCTCCTGTCGTTCGTGTTCCCGGTGCTGGTGGAGCCGGTGTTCAACCGGTTCACCCCGTTGGAGCCGAGCCCACTGCGGACAGAGTTGATGGAGCTGGCGGACCGCGACGGCGTTCCGGTCCGGGACGTGCTGGTGGCGGACGCCTCCCGTCGCACCCGCGCCGTCAACGCCTACGTCTCCGGGCTGGGGCCGACCCGGCGGATCGTCGTCTACGACACCCTGCTGCGCGAAGCCACCCCGGAGGAGGTGACGGCGGTGGTGGCCCACGAGTTGGGGCACGCCAAGGACCGCGACGTGGTGGTCGGCACGCTGACCGGTGCGCTGGGCGCGGCGGTGCTGGTGGTGGTGCTCTACCTGCTCGGGTTTGTCGCTCCGTTGCTCCGGATGGCCGGTGTTGACTCGATCGACCAGCCGCGGGCCTTCCCGTTGCTGTTGGCCCTGGTGACGGTGGCCGGCCTGGTCGCCACGCCGGCGCAGGCGTTGATCTCCCGTCGGGTCGAGGCGCGGGCTGACGCACACGCGCTGGCGCTGACCAGGGACCCGGGCGCCTTTGTGGCGATGCAGCGCCGACTCGCCGGCATCAACCTCGCCGACCCCGACCCGCCCCGGCTGGGATACCTCTACTCCGCCAGTCACCCGTCCACCGTGGAGCGGATCGCCGCCGCCCGCGCCTACGCCAGGAAGACCAGTCGATGAGCGAGAGCCGAACGTTGCTTGTCACGAACGACTTCCCACCGCGGCCCGGGGGGATCCAGTCTTTCGTGCATGGCCTCGCGGTGCGCCAGCCCGCGGGCTCGGTGGTGGTCTACGCCTCGAGTTGGCGGGGCGCCGAGAAGTTCGACGCCGAACAGCCCTTCGCGGTGGTGCGGGAAGACACCAAGGTGCTGCTGCCCACCCCGCTGGTGGCGCGGCGGGTCACCCAGCTTGCCCGGGAAAACGACTGCGACACGGTCTGGTTCGGTGCAGCGGCACCACTCGGGCTGCTCGCCGCGGGTCTGCGGCGTCGGGCCGGCGTCCGGCGGGTGGTGGCACAGACCCACGGGCATGAGATTGGCTGGGCAGCACTGCCCGGTGCCCGTTCCGCGTTACGCCGGATCGCCCGGGACGTTGACGTGACCACGTACCTGGGGGAGTACACCCGGCTCCGGCTGGACCGGGCGTTACGTGGGGCGACCGAGCTGCGTCGGCTGGCGCCCGGTGTCGACCTCGACACCTACCACCCGACCGTTCGGGGCGACTCGGTGCGGGCCCGGCTCGGGCTGGCTGACCGACCGGTCGTGGTCTGTGTGTCCCGGCTGGTGCCGCGAAAGGGGCAGGACATGCTGATCCGGGCGTTGCCGGAGATCCGCCGCCGGGTCCCGGACACCGCACTGCTGATCGTCGGGGGTGGGCCGTACCGGAACGGGCTGGGGAAACTGGCCCGGCAGGTCGGTGTCGAGCGGGACGTGGTCTTCACCGGCACGGTGCCGGCGGCGGAGTTGCCCGCGCACTACGCGGCCGGCGACGTGTACGCGATGCCGTGCCGTACCCGGAACCGGGGCCTCGACATAGAGGGGCTGGGCATCGTCTACCTGGAGGCATCCGCGACCGGGCTGCCCGTGGTGGCCGGTGACTCCGGCGGCGCACCCGATGCGGTGCGCGACGGCGAGACGGGTTTCGTGGTGCGGGGGCGGGACGTGGCCCAGCTCGCCGACCGGGTGGCGACCCTGCTCGCCGACCGCGATCTGGCCCGCCAGTTTGGTGCCGCCGGTCGGGCCTGGGTCGAACGCGAGTGGCGGTGGGAGACCCAGGCCGCCCGGATGTCCGATCTCCTGCAGCCCTGAGCGACGTGGTGGGACCGGAGGAGCGGTGGGCCCGGAGTAGACGCGGTGGGCGGGGAGGAGCGGTGCTCAGCCCCGGCGGTCAGCCGAGCCGGGCCAGAATCCGGTCAGCAGGTTCTGGACGGCCGAAGTGCCAGCCCTGGCCGGCGTCGCAGCCGATGGCCCGCAGCCGTTCGGCCTGCCCGGCTGTCTCCACCCCCTCCGCGGTGACGGTCAGGTTGAGCGCGTGGGCCAGCGAGACCAACGACGCGACGATCCTTTCGTCTGCCTGGGGCTCCTGGGCACGCAGTCCGGCAACGAACTCCCCGGCCACCTTCAGCTCGGTTACCGGTAGGTCGCGCAGGTACGCCAGGTTGCTGTAGCCGGTGCCGAAGTCGTCGATGGCGATGCGGACACCGAGGTCGGCGAGGCGGCGTAGCGCCTGCACCGGTTCCTCGGCGGGGCTCATCATGGCGCTCTCGGTGATCTCCAGCTGGAGACGTTCCGGCGGTAGTCCGGTGTGCCGCAGTATGTTGCTGACCTCCTGTACCAGGCCCGGTCGGTGCACCTGCCGGACGGCCAGGTTCACGCTCACGAACGGCGTCCCGGCGGTCGCCGACCAGCTGCCGGCTGCCCGGCACGCTTCGGCGAGCACCCACCCACCGAGGGGGATGATCAATCCGGTCTCCTCGGCGAGGCCGATGAACTGGCCCGGGTGCAGGACACCCAGCTCCGGATGTCGCCAGCGCACCAACGCCTCCACACCCAGCATGCGGCCGTCGTGCAGGGAGGCGAGTGGTTGGTAGTCGAGGTAGAACTCGCCCCGGTCCAAGCCGGCCGGGATCGCCGCGGTCAGTGCCTGGCTGGTCAGCTCCCGGCGGTGGCGCTCGGCATCATAGAGCATCCAGCGGCCGCCGCCGGCTGCCTTGGCCCAGTGCAGGGTGCAGTCGGCGGCCCGCATCAGCTCGTTCGCGGAGGTGCCGGCAACCTGTCGCTCCACGATGCCGATGCTGGTCCGGACCGTCACCTCGTGGCCCGCCACCATCGCCGGTTTGTGCACGGCGGCCAGGGCCGCCTCCGCCACCGCGATCACGTCCCGGGTGCCGCCGGTGCGTTCGATCAGGATGACGAACGCGTCGCCGCCGAGCCGGGCGACCAGATGCCCGGTGAGGTCCTGGCGCAGCCGGTTGGCCATCTCTGTGAGCACCCGGTCTCCGGCCTGGTGCCCGTGCTGGTCGTTGACCCGCTTGAATCCGTCCAGGTCGAGAAAGCAGAGGCCGACCCGGTCCGTTTCCCGCTGCGGCGCACCCAGCGCCGCGGTGAGCCGCTCGGTGAAGAGATTCCGGTTCGGCAGGTCGGTGAGCGAGTCGTGGGTGGCCTGGTGCCGAAAGCGGGCCTCACTGGCCCGGAGCGCCCGTTCGGCCTTCGTTCGCTGTGCCATTGCGGCCCGCCGGATCGACTCCTGCTCGTCCAGCGTGCGGTCGCGCAGCGCCCGGGCGTATCCGGTGGTCACCGCAGCGAGCAGCCGGGCCAGGCGGTCCGCCACGTCCTCGGCGACCAAGCCCAGATCGCGCACCAGGCGGAGCTGAACGACCTCAACGGTACGGCCCAGCGCCTCGGCGGAGGCGATGTGTGCGGCCACCAGCTCGGCGCCGACGCGCTGACCAGCTCGCAGGTCGAACGGCTCGGCGAGCAGGGCTGCCGCCAGCTGCCGGGCGAGGCGGTCAAGTAGTCGCTTGAGCTGTGCCTGGGTCATCGGCAGGTAGCTCGTCCCGGCGATCGCGTTCGCCCATTCCTGAGTAAAGGCCGCCATGCCGGGGCTGGCACCGCCTGGCTGAGCCGCGGTGGCTGGGCTAGTCACGGATCCGCCCCACGCCACCGAGGAACGCCGATGCCTCGGCGTTCACGCTGCTCTCCGGTGTCTCCGGGCGCCACTGCGGGACCCACACCACCCCGGGCTCGACCAGCTCGAAACCGTCGAAGAGCGTGGTCAGTTCGGATCGGTCCCGGAACCACAGCGGACTACCGGTGCGTTGGTACACCGCCTCGGCGTCACTCCGCTCGGTGTCCGGCCGCCCTTCGTGGCTGGCCTGCGACAGCACCAGCCAGCTTCCGGGGGCGAGGGCCTCGCGCAGGACCCGCAGCAGCTCGGCGGGGCGGTCGTCGTCGGAGACGAAGTGCAGGACGGCGACGAGGAGCACCGCCGTCGGCTCACTGAGGTCGAGCAGCCGACGGAGCTCGGGATGGCCGAGGATACGGTCGGGGTGCCGCAGGTCCTCCTGCACCACGGTTGCCTGGCTGTTGTCAGCGAGAATCTCCTGGCTGTGCGCCACTGCCACCGCGTCGGTGTCGACGTAGACGACCCGGGAGGTGGGCGCCAACTGCTGGACGATCTCGTGCACGTTGCCGACCGTGGGAATTCCGGAGCCGATGTCGAGGAACTGCCGGACCCCGGCATCAACCAGGAAGTGCACCGCCCGGCGCAGGAAAGCGCGGTTTGCCTGGGCCATCAGCGGGGCTTCTGGAACGGCTGCGACCATGGTCTGCGCTGCTGCGCGGTCCGCCGCAAAGTTGTGGGAGCCGCCAAGGTAGTAGTCGTACATGCGGGCGACGCTGGGACGCTCGATGTCAATGTCGTCGGGTGCCCAGTCCGGCCGTTGCATGCCTCACCTCTTCGTGCGCACGGGGCCCGTCCCTGCATACTGCCCCTCCGCCGGGGGAGACCTTAGCGCGACATCGCGCCGACCGATACCGCCGGAGATGAGAAGTTGTCGGCTCGTTAGCTGAGCGGTGGGTCAGAATTTGGGTGCGTCGGGAGCCTCGAGCAGACCGAGTCGGAGCGCAGTCATCAATGCCTGGGCACGATTGGCGGCGCCGAGCTTCTCGTACAGTTTGGAAATGTGGGTTTTGGCAGTGGACTCACTGACGAAGAGTTGCTTGGCGATGCCAGCCACACTCATTCCGTCGGCGAGCAGGCGCAGCACCTGCCCCTCGCGTGGGGAGAGCTGCGGCCCGGACGGGGCCAGCCGGCGCTTCATCGCCTCAGCCAGGTCGGCAGCGGTGAAGGCGCTGGGCGAGGAGGCGGCGTGCCGGGCGGCAGCGACCACCTCATCCGCCGGGGCAGTTTTCGGGACGAAGGCACTCGCGCCCGCCTCGAGCGCGCCGAAGAGCTGGTCGTCGCCGGCGTACATGGTCAGCACGACGATGCCCATCGTGGTGCTGGACTTGCGGAGTGCGCGGGTGGCCTCGAGGCCGCTGCCGTCGGGCAGCCGCAGGTCCATGATGACCACGTCCGGTTGGAGTGCGCCGGCTTGGCGGACCCCCTCGGCCGCGGTGGCAGCCTCGCCGACGACCTCGAACTGCCGGTCGCGCTCGAAGGCATGCCGCAGCCCCTTCCGGATCAGGTCGTGATCGTCCACAAGGAGGACCTTGGTGCGAGTGGCGGGTGTCGGTGTGGTCATCCTCGGGTTACTCCCCTTCTACTGCGGTACTGCCACGCACGCTATCGCGTGGGGACGACGAACCCACCACCACGGCCACCGTTGTGCCGCTCGGCTGCCGCGGCCGGATCTCCAGTCGACCTCGGATACGTTCCGCCCTCTCTGCCATGATCGCAAGACCGTAGTGCCCGTCCGTACGGTGGTCGGCGATCCCGTGACCGTCATCCGACACTTCGATCTGGGCGTACGGCGGGTCCACCGCACAGGTGACCCAGAGGTTCGAGGCACCAGCGTGCTTGCGGGCGTTGGCCACCGCCTCCTGGGCGATCCGCAGGAGCTCGGCCTCGGTGGCGGCGGGCAGCCGGGCGGTCGACTCGTCCAGCGACAGGTGCACCCGCAGGCCGCCGGAGACCCCGACCGTGCGCGCGTACTCGGCGATGGCGGCGGCGAGGCCACCGTGTCGGTCCACCTCGCTGCGCAGCTCGAAGAGGCTGAGCCGCAGCTCGGTGATGACCCGGGTGACCTCCTGACGTAGCCCACGCAGCGACTCGGCGGTCTCCTCGGTGTCCTCGTGCACCGTGGCCAGGGCGTTGTCGATGCCGTAGCCGACCATCACCAGTTCCTGGGCCACCCCGTCGTGGATCTCCCGGGCGAGTCGTTGTCGCTCCTCGTTGGTGGCCAGGGAGCGCACCTCGTCGAAGAGCAGGGCTGCCTCCAGGCGTAGCGCGGCGGGGGAGGTCAGCCCGGTCGCCCGGGACACCACCGCGGGTGGGTACGCATGCGCGACATCGGCCTCCAGCACCACCAGTCCGACCGTACGCACCCCGGCGACCAGCGGCACGATCAGCGCAGAGACCTCCCCACCGGCGGGTGAGCGGGCCTGCGAGTGCGCGGCGGTCTGTGGCTGCTGGCTGGCCCACGCGTCGGCGATCGCCGAGTCCGCGTCCAGTGTGGTTTCCCAGTCCACCCGGTCGGCACCGCACTGGGCCAGGACCACCAGCCGGCCACCACCACTGGCCGACAGGACGGCCCCCCGGTCCGCCCGGGCCAGTGTTCGCAGCTCCTCCAACAGGTGCTCGGAGATGCCGCCCGGGTCCAGTGTGGCGCCAGGTAGTTTTCGAGCGACTGTACGTAGCTGGGTTAGGAGGCGGGTCGCCTCGGCGTACGGCTGGGGTTTGCTGTCGCTGCGCGCCCGGATCACCCGGTGCAGGGTTCGCGCCGCATAGAGCCCGAGGCCGGAGAGGGCCAGCCACTGGGCGCTGACCGCCAGGTAGCCGACCTGGAAGAGCTGCCGCTGGCCGTCAATCTCGGTCAGCGCTCCGGCCAGCAACAGGGTGAGACCGATGATCGCCAGCAGCCCTGCGCCCTCGCGGAAGCGTCGGCGCAGGGCGGTGACGGTGACCGGGACGGTCAGGTATGGCAGCACCGCGGAGGCGCCCAGCCCGGCGTTCTGCGCGCCGATCGTCGCCACCGAGGCGACGTGGCTGGTGGCGAGCCCCAGCACCACCACCTCGGCGCCCCGGCTCAGTGGCCCGAGCCGGTCGTGTGTCGGCGCGAGCAGCGCCGGCAGGCCCGCCGCCGCCAGGAGCGCGATCCACCACAGTTGGGCGAGGTCGTGCGTGGCGAGCAGGCTCAGTACCGCCACCAGGGCCAGCATCACCACGCGCGCGGCAGCGGCTAGGGGGTGCGGTCGGGGCAGTCTCGGAGTGGAGGCGGGCACCTGACGGATGGTAGTCAGCTTCGGTAGATTTCAGCGATTTCTGCAGCGTACGACTTGTGCACGATTTGTCGTTTTACTTTGAGGGAGGGGGTCAGCTCGCCGGTCGTCTCGGTGAAGTCCCGGGGCAGGATTCGGAAGACTCGGATGGCCTCGGCCCGGGACACGGCCTGGTTGGCCGTGTCGATCGCGGACTGGATCTCGGACCGCAGCCCCTCATGATCGCGGAGCTGCTCGACCGGGGTGGTCGCCGGCAGGCCGGCCTCCTCCAACCACGCCGGCAGCGCCTCCTCGTCCACGGTGACCAGCGCCGCGACAAAGGGCTGCCGGTCGCCGACCACCACGCACTGGCTGACCAGCGGGTGCGACCGTACCTGATCCTCAAGGACCGCCGGAGCGACATTCTTGCCGCCCGCGGTCACGATGATCTCCTTCTTCCGGCCGGTGATCCGCAGGTAGCCGTCGCTGTCGAGCTGGCCCAGATCGCCGGTGCGGAACCAACCGTCGGCGGTGAGCACATCCGCGCTGGCGGCCTCATTGCGCCAGTAGCCCCGGAAGACCAGGTCTCCGGCGACGAGGACCTCGCCGTCGTCGTCAATCCGGATGGTCACCCCGGGCAGCGGGCGGCCGACACTGCCGATCCGGATGGCGTCGGGCAGGTTGGTGGAGGCGGCGGGGGAGGTTTCGGTCAGCCCGTACCCCTCGTAGATGGTCACCCCCACGCCGCGGAAGAAGTGCCCAAGTCGCGCGCCGAGTGGCGCCCCGCCGGAGATTGCATCGTTGCACCGCCCACCGAGCGCGGCCCGCAGCTTGCGGTAGACCAGTCGGTCGAAGAGCGCGTGCTGCACCCGCAGCGCCAAACCGGGCCCGGTCGAGGTATCCAGCGCCTCGCTGTACGCGATCGCGACGGCCTCGGCACGGGCGAAGATCCGACCCTTGCCGGAGGCGTCGGCCTTCTGCTTGGCGCTGTTGTAGACCTTCTCGAAGACCCGGGGGACGGAGAGCACGAACGTGGGGCGAACCGCCTGCAACCGGGGGAGCAGGTCGCTGGTGTCCGGGCAGTGGGCCATGGTGGCGCGCGCCTGCACCACACCGACCTGGATCAGCCGGGCGAAGACGTGGGCGAGTGGCAGGAACAGCAGGGTGGAGGCGCCCGGGCCGAACAGGTTGGGCAGCACGGGTACGGCGTTGGCGATGTCGGCGAAAATGCTGCGGTGGGTCAGCATGCACCCCTTGGGGCGGCCGGTGGTGCCACTGGTGTAGACGAGGGTGGCGATGTCGTCGGCCCGCACGGCCGCGCGGCGCTGCTCGATCTCGGTCGGGTCAACCGACTCACCGGCGGTGACCAACTCGTCCATTCCGCCGCGGTCGATCTGCCACACGTGCGTCAGCTCGGGCACCCGGTCGCGGACCCCGGCGACCAGCGCGGCGTGTGCGTCCGTCTCCACCAGGACGCCGACCGCCCCCGAGTCGGACAGGATCCAGGCGGTCTGCTCGGCGCTGGAGGTCTCGTAGATCGGCACGGTGACCGCGCCGGCAGCCCAGATCGCGTAGTCGAAGAGCGTCCACTCGTACCGGGTGCGGCTCATCAGCCCGACCCGGTCGCCGGGCTGTACCCCGGCCGCGACCAGGCCGCGCGCCGTCGCGACCACCTCGTCGCGGAACTGACGGCAGGTCACGTCGACCCAGGCGTCGCCGGCACCCGCACGGATGAACTGCACCACGTCTGGGGCTACCTCAGCGTTTTCCCAGACCGGATCGGTTAGGTTGGCCGAGTCGCCGACGGTGACGATCGGTGGGACGGAGAACTCGCGCACCTGCACTCTCCTCGTGTTCACGCTGGCTGGGCAGGCCGCCCTCGTGGTCGGCTCTGTCGCAACCTACCCGTCCAGCGCGGCGGGTGGTGCAGACAGGTTCGTCACACGGCCGGGTAGCCTCCCCCCATGGCGGACTCCTCCACCCAGTCGATCACGATCGGTGCGGCACCGGAACGGGTGGCGGCGGTCATCTGCGACCTGCCCCGCTACCCCGAATGGACCGACGCGTTGCGGCAGGTGGAGGTACTTGAGGAGGACGCCGACGGCTACGCCCGTCAGGTGCGGTTCACCCTCGACGCCGGCGTTCTGGTGGACGAGTACGTGCTGGTCTACGAGTACGCAGCGGACCTCAGTCGGATCGAGTGGCACCTGGCGGCGCCCTCCCGGATGCAGCGCTCCCAGCACGGTTCGTACGACCTGGTGGGCAACGCGGATGGCACGACCACGGTGACCTACACCCTGGAGGTCGAGCTGTCGGTGGGGATGCTCGGGATGTTTCGCCGTAAGGCTGAAAGAATGATCATGGAAGCTGCGTTGAAGCAGCTCAAGCGCCGGGTAGAAAGCATCTGACGCGCCGTGTTGACGCGGCCGTTTCGGTAGAGGGAGCCGACCATGGGGGCAACGGATCCGGGTTCGGCCCGGGAAGAGGCGGAACGGCTGGTCGCGACCCTGTTGGCCGCGGCGCGGCTCGCCGGGGCCGGCGCGGAGGGCGGCACCTCGTGGGGTCCGCTCGGCGGGATCGTCTCAAGTGTTCTCGGTCACGCTGGGAGTTCGACCGGTGCCGGTCTGTCAACCGGTACGGCGGAGTGCTGCATCTGCCCGCTCTGTCGGGCGATTGTCGCCTTACGGGACCCAAGTCCGGAATTCGCCGAGCGGCTCGCCACCGGAGCCGGTGACCTGGCTGCCGGAGTGGCGAGCCTGCTCCGGGCATTCGCCTCGGCACAGCCGGCCCCCGCCGCGGCGGCGGACCCCACCGCGGAGACCGCAGCACCGGGGAGGCCAACCCCGGTGTGGCAGGCAGCCACCCGGAGCAGGCATGATTCTCCGTCGGCGCCCGAGGGGGATGTCTGGTCCGCCGCGACTCGGGCGGAGGAGGACCCCGTCCCGGCCGCCGCACCGCCCGTCAACGGCGCCGGGCCGACCGAGACAGAGAAGAAACCGGCGACGGCTGACCGTCCCGTGGTGCCCGCCGCTCGGGTGCCCGGCGACATGGGCGAGGACGCCCGCGGGGCCTGACCCAGCACCCCGACCCGATCGGCGTATGCCCCGGGCCGGGCAGTACAGCAGAGGGGAGTGGCAGCGGTGACGCTGACCATCGGAGTGGACGTCGGTGGCACGAAGGTTGCAGCCGGCGTCGTGGACGACACGGGCACGGTGCTCGTGCAGACCCGACGGGACACTCCCGCGGATGACGTCGGCAAGACCTGTGACCTCATCGTCGAGGTGGTCCGAGAGTTGGCCGAGGGGCGGGCGATCGAGGGGGTCGGCATCGGTGCGGCCGGCTGGATCGACGCCAGTCGTTCAACTGTGCTCTTCGCCCCGAACCTCGCCTGGCGGGACGAGCCGCTGCGCGAGTTCGTCAACGGCGCCACCGACCTGCCGGTGATCGTGGAGAACGACGCCAACGTGGCCGCCTGGGCAGAGTTCCGCTACGGTGCGGCCCGCGACGCCGAGGACTCGATGGTCATGTTCACCATCGGCACCGGGGTCGGCGGCGGCATCGTGCTCGGTGGCGAACTGGTGCGTGGCGCGCACGGCATCGCCGCCGAGCTGGGACACATGCTCAGCGTGCCGGACGGGCACCAGTGCGGCTGCGGTCGGCTGGGCTGCATCGAGCAGTACGCCAGCGGCAGCGCCCTGGTGCGCTTCGCCCGGGCCGCAGCCCGCCAGGAACCGCACCGTGCTGCCGCCCTGCTGGCCTGTGCCGGTGGCGACGTTGATGCGATCACCGGACGGATGATCACCGTCGCGGCGCAGGACGGCGACCCGGTCTCCACCGAGGCTTTCGCCCAGGTCGGCCACTGGCTCGGCAGCGGTCTCGCCGACCTGGCGCAGGTCCTGGACCCGCAGGTGTTGGTGGTCGGCGGTGGCGTCGTCGAAGCCGGTGAGCTGCTGCTGGGACCGGCCCGCTCCGCCTACACCGAGGCGCTTGCGCAGCGGGGCCGGCTGCCGGTGGCACAGGTCTGCCCCGCCAAGCTCGGCAACGACGCCGGTCTCATCGGCGCTGCCGACCTCGCTCGCCGAAGCTAGGACGCGGGCCGGTAACGACGTCGGGCGGCTCGGTGCCGCTGTGGGTCCGGGTCGTAGCACCCACCGCCAGCGGGACGACGCGGCGGCGCTGCTGGCGGTGGTGCCCGACGGACTGCCGGCCGGTCGGGCTGGACATTGGGCATCCGATGTGGGCAGGATGCTGCGCGACCTGGCATCCGTGCCGCACCTAAGGAGATGCCTCGGTGACCACCTCCACCGATCACGGCCGGCCCGACCCGGAGTCGAGCACCCTCGACCTGACCCGGGAGGGCCGCTCCGTCTCCGACCGCGGTGAGACTGTCTGCGTGATCGGGGCGGGCCCGACCGGGCTGACCGCGATCAAGAATTTGACCGAGCACGGGTTCGGCGTCGACTGCTACGAGCGGGAGACCGGAGTCGGCGGGGTGTGGAACTGGCGGCACGACCGCAGCCCGGTCTACGCCAGCACGCACCTGATCTCGTCGCGTCCGTTAACCCAGTTCCCCGACTTTCCGATGCCGGACGACTGGCCGGACTACCCGCACCACAGTCAGTTGCTGTCCTACCTCGAGCGGTACGCGGACCACTTCGACCTGCGCCGGCACGTCTGGTTCGGTACGGAGGTGGTGCGGGTCGAGCCGGTTGACGGCGACCGGTGGGACGTCACGACCCGCAGTACCGGCGGCTACGGCCCGGAACGAACCTCCCGGTACGCCGCGGTGGTGGTCGCCAACGGCCACAACTGGTCGCCGAAGCTACCCACCTACGAGGGCCTTGCCGAGTTCCGCGGCGAGGTCATGCACGCCTCGGCCTACCAGGATCCGGCGCAGTTGCGGGGCAGACGGGTGCTGGTGGTCGGAGCCGGCAACACCGGCTGCGACATCGCTACCGAGGCAGCCCAGCAGGCCGCCCACTGCTGGCACTCCACCCGCCGTGGCTACTGGTACGCACCGAAGTATCTCCTCGGCCGTCCGGCTGACCAGCTCAACGACCTGATGCTGGCGCTGCGGGTGCCCCGGCGGCTCCGGCAGTGGCTCTTTCACCGCCTCCTCCGGGCGAGTGTGGGGGATCTGACCCGCTTCGGTCTGCCGCGGCCCGACCACCGGATGCTGGAGACGCATCCGATCGTGAACAGCCAGCTTGTCTACTATCTGGGCCATGGCCGAGTCACTCCGGTGCCGGAGGTTGTCCGTTTCCACCCGGGCTCCGTCGAGTTGGCGGATGGCCGGCAGGTCGATCCGGAGCTGGTCGTCTTCGCCACCGGCTACCTGCCCCGGTTCGAGTTTCTCGACCCGAAGATCCTTGGCGACGATGGCACGACCGGGCGTCCGGTGCTGTGGCTCAACGCCTTCGTACCGAATCATCCGACCCTCGCCGTGGCCGGTCTGGTGCAGCCGGATTCCGGCATCTTCCCGCTGTCCCACTGGCAGAGCGTGCTCTTCGCCCGGTTGCTGCGGCTGCGGGAGACCCGGCCCAGCAAGGCGACAGCCTTCGCCGCCACGGTGACCGCGCGGGCGGGGGAGCGCTACTCGGGGCCGGTCAAGGAGAGCAGCCGGCACTGGTTCGAGGTCGGTCACGCCGACTACCTGCGCGCCCTGCAGCGCGCCCTGCACGACCTGGAGGCCAAGTGAGTGCGAGGAGTGAGCTTGCGAGCCCCGCAGTCGCGAGCGGAGGGTGGGGTTGGTGAGTGCGAGGAGTGAGCTTGCGAGCCCCGCAGTCGCGAGCGGAGGGTTTACCCGGTGAGCCAGCAGGTGCGGATCATGCGGGGGCGGGAGTGGGCTCGCCCGGTCCGTCCGGTGCGGCGCGAGGTGCTCGAGGCCACCCCCGGGCTGGATGAGGGCCGACCGCCGTTGTTGTTCGTCCCCGGCTTCGGGCATGGCGCGTGGGCGTTCGCTGAGCATTGGTTGGGGCACGCCGCCGAGCGCGGTTTTTCTGGGTACGCGGTGAGTCTGCGGGGGCAGGCTGGCAGTGGACCGGCGCCGGAAGCCACGCTGCGGGCGTACGCCCACGACGTGGTGCAGGTGGCCGCGAACCTGCCCCGTCGGGCGGTGCTGGTGGGGCATGGGGCGGGGGCGCTGGTGGTGGCGCACGCCCTGGCCCGCTACCCGGCCCGGGCCGCCGTGCTGGTGGCCCCGGTCTTCGGTGGTTGGGCAACGGCGTTCACGGCGCTGCGCCGTAACCCCCTGGGTACGCTGCCCGCCCTCGTTGGCGGCCGGCTGCGGTGCAACCGCGCCCAGTTGTTCGGTCGGGAACTGCCCCGGGAGGAGGCGCGGCGGCACCTGTCCCGGCTGGGTCGCCCCGCCCGTCGTGCCCAGTGGCAGCTACTGCTCGGGCGAGAGCCCGAGCCGGCTGTGGGCGACCCACCGGTGTTGGTGCTCGGTAGCCCGGAGGACCGGGTTGTGCCGCACCCGGTGCTCACCCGGGCTGCCAGACGGTACGGCTCAGCCCCGCTGCTCTTCCCGGGCATGAGCCACGACCTGATGTTGGACGCCCGGTGGCGGGAACCGATCGACGGGATCCTCGACTGGCTGGAGAAGGAGCCGTCCGGCGGCTGAGCCCGGGTCGGTCAGCGGGTCGTACCGAGTCGGCTGAGCAGGGCGCTGTCCTGGTCCAGAGCGGTCAGGTAGGAGCGAGCCCAGGCGTGGATGTCGTACTGGCGCAGGTGCGTCCGCATCGCTCGCATCCGCTCGCGGACCTGCTCCGGCTGGGCCCGCAGCGCCGCGAGCAGGCCCTGCTTGAGACCTTCCAGGTCGTGTGGGTTCACCAGGTACGCCTGGGCCAGCTCGGCGGCGGCGCCGGCGAACTCACTGAGCAGCAGCGCGCCGGTGTCGTCTACCCGGGCGGCTACGTACTCTTTGGCGACGAGGTTCATGCCGTCCCGGAGCGGGGTCACCGCCATCACATCTGCGATCCGGTAGAGCGCGGCCAACTCGGCGCGGCCGAAGGGCTGGGTCAGGTAGTGGATGGCCGGCTCGCCGACGCGGCCGAATTCGCCGTTGATCCGGCCGACCTCACGCTCCACCCGTTTGCGGAGGATCTGGTACTGCCCCACTCGCTCGCGGCTGGGCACCGCCACCTGGACCAGGACAGTGTCCTGTACCTTGACGTGCCCGTCGGCGATCAGCTCGCTGTACGCCTTCAGCCGCTGCTCGATGCCCTTGGTGTAGTCCATTCGGTCCACGCTGAGGATCACGCGCTCCGGGCTGCCCAGGTCTCGGCGGAGCCGGCTGGCGCGGTCGGCGACGTCGGGCCGGCCGGCCAGGGCGGCCATCTCAGCGGTGTCAATGGAGACCGGGAACGAACCGACGCGGACGATCCGGCCGTCCACGGCGATTCGATGGTCGGTGGCCGGCAGCCCGAGTACCCGGTCGGCGAGCTGGGCGAAGTTGTGTGCCGCTTGGGCCCGTTGGAAGCCGACGAGGTCGGCGCCGAGTATTCCCCGCAGTAGTTCGGCTCGCCGGGGGAGCTGCATGAACAGCTCCGGCGGTGGGAACGCCACGTGGAGGAAGAAGCCGATTCGCAGGTCCGGGCGGAGTGCCCGGAGCAGGCCGGGCACGAGCTGTAGGTGGTAGTCCTGCACCCAGACCACGGCGCCGGGCTCGGCCACCTCGGCGACGGCTGCCGCGAACCGTTGGTTGACTCGCTGGTACGCCTCCCACCAGCGGCGGTGGTGCTCCGGCTGTTCAACGGCGTCGTGGTAGAGCGGCCAGAGCGTGGCGTTGACGAAGCCCTCGTAGTGGTCACGCAGATCGTCGGCGGTGAGCGGCACCGGGTGCATCCGGACACCGTCGACGTCGGGCAGCGCCGGTGCCGGTCCGGTGCCACCTGCCCACCCCACCCAGGTGGCGGGTGTCTGCCGTAGTGGCGAGTGCAGGGCGCTCACCAGGCCACCGGGGCGGCGGCGCCACTCGCAGGCACCGTCCGGCGCCGTACTGTCGTCGATGGGGAGGCGGTTGGCGACCACCACCAGGGAACTCTGTCGCACCTCGGACGTTTCCGATCTGCCGGAGACCGCCGCAACAGGGGGATAGGGCCGGCAGCCGGCGGAGGGGGAATGACGGACAGGAGTATTCCTACTAACCGTAAGTTACACCACTGTTACGTCTCAGCTTCCGAGTGGGTGCCTGGTCGGCCCGCAAGCGGTGCGGCGGGCCGCAATCCGTGGGGCGGGCGCAATCCGTGCGGCGAGCCGCAATTTCGGTGCGGGGGACCGCGGTGGGTGGGCCTACGGGGGTGGTGTGGCTGCGTGATTCGGGCCAGGAGGCCCAGCTCAGACGACGGCGCCGTCGTCCGGGTCGTGTTCGTCCCGGTCGCCGGGACGGAGCCGGCAGATCAGGGTGACGAAGCCGGCGAGGATGCCGGTGAAGCCGAGCAGGGTGACAATCCCCGGGTCTACCGGGAGCAGCTCCGGATACAGGAAGAGCAGGAAACCGACCACGATGGCGAGGATGCCGAGCACGGCGTACTTGGAGATGCGGGGCAGCGGTGGGGGTGGGGGTGGGGTGTACCGCTCCGCCTCGTCCTGCTCGTCGTCGGGCAGGCCCGCGCCGAAGGTGTCCAACCCGTCGAGGAGCGATGGCTCCTCCTCCCGCCCTTGGCTGACGGTGACGCCGGAGACGTCCGCCGCGTAGGGCAGTCGCCGCGTGTCGGTGGAGGTCCGGCTGGCCCGGTCGTCGTCCACGTCCTCGGCAGCGGGCCACCGGTTGTCACCACCGCTGGCGGAGGTGGTGTGGAACCCGGCGACTATCCGTGCCCATTCGGCCTCGATGTCGGGCTCGTTGTCCCGGGCCCGGTCGGTGCCACCTTCGTCGGCGAGTTGGCTGAGGTAGTCCCGGGCGGTTCGCAGGTGGGAGCGGTCCACGTACAGCCGGTCGATCGGCCGGGGTGGGACGGTGGTGGTGCGGGTGACCGGGTTGAGGTCGGCCGAGGGTTGTAGATAGGCGGCGATGCCCCCGGCGGCGAGCACGTCCAGAAGATGCTCACCGACCCGGGGATCCACATCGCCAGCGACCGCGTAGTCACTTGCGTCGATCCCGTTGTCCCGCCGTCCCCGGCGGGCCCCACCCGCTGACACCGGACAACCTCCTCTTCGCGCGCCGGGGGCGCGCTCCCGAAGCCCTCTCGGCGTCTGTACCCGCCGTGCCTTGAATCGTGACACGCCGGGGACCGGTTGCGGGAGTGCGTTCGCTCGCGTCTTGCGATCGGAGCAGTCGCGGGCGGGCCCGGCCGGGGCCGATCGCCCACCCCGGCCCCGATCGTACGTGCCGTCAGCGCTCGCTCATGCCGGCGCGGCGGCGCAGCGACGCCACGTCCGTCACCACGATCCGGCGGCCCTCGGTGCGCAGCCAGCCCCGGTTGGCGAAGGAGCCGATCGCCTGGTTGACGCTTTGCCGGGAGCCGCCGGCCATCTCGGCGAGCTGGCTCTGGTTGAGCTCAATGGTGATCATCGGGGCCTGGCTCTCACCAGCCAGGCGGACCAGCGTCTTTGCCACCCGTCCGGGCAGGTCGAGGAAGACATGGTCGGCGTTCTGCTCGGTCAGCCGGCGGATCAGGCTGCCGAGGGAGCGCATCACCGCGTCGAGGATGCGCGGATTGGAGTGCACCAACTCCATGAACGCCCCCCGGGACAGGGCGAGGGCCGCGCAGTCCTCGATCGCCTCGGCGGACGCAGATCGGGTGGAGGCGTCCAGCAATGAGACCTCGCCCAGCACTTCCGGCGGCCGGATCACCGACAGCACCGCCCGCTCCCCGGTGGGAGCCGTGCGAAATACGGCCACTGCGCCGCGGCGCAGCACGATCAGGGACTCGCCCGGGTCGTTCTCCACGAAGAGCAGCTGCCCCTTGCGGTAGGTGCGTGGCACCGCCGCCGAGATCACCCGTTGCCGGGCTTCTGGCTCGAGGCCGGCGAACATCTCGACGCCCGTGAGCGCGTCACCTGGCTCCGGTAGGCGCACCTCCACGGCCCAACCCCTCCCCGGTCAAGGACCCTTGACTCGCTCCCGGGTGAACCTGACAGGACTGCCCAGGTACTCCGACGCCTCCGGTAGCGGTACACATCAGATCATGACGGCCTGGTTGCTTGCTGTACACCCCTCAATTCGTTTGCGTGACCTTCGAGACCTATCCGATACCAGTTCTGACCTGCGAGGACGCGGAGCATTCCGGCCGGCGGCACCCACCCCGGCCCGGTCGTGGCGGCGTACGCCAAGATGGCGGTGATGGTTTATCGCTACTTTTATGACTGCGAGTTCATCGAGGATGGCCGCACCATCGATCTGGTGTCGATCGGCGTCGTCGATGAGTACGGACGTGACTTCTACGCCGTCTCCACCGAGTTCGACGACTCCCGGGCGGTGCCCTGGGTACGTCGTAACGTGCTGAGTCAGTTGCCGTCGCCGGCGGATCGGGCCTGGCGGTCCCGCGCCCGAATCCGGGACGAGCTGGAGGAGTTCCTGTTGGAGCCGGTCCGGGGCCGTCCGGGCGAGCAGCTGGAGCTGTGGGCGTGGTACGCGGCGTACGACCACGTGTCGCTGGCGCAGCTGTGGGGGGCGATGCCAGCACTGCCTCGGCAGATCCCGCGCTTCACCAAGGACCTGCGTCAGCTCTGGGACGACCGGGGTCGTCCGCCGTTGCCGGACGCGGACGCGGCTCGGCATGATGCGCTGGTGGACGCGCGACACAACCTGGCTCGATGGCAGGCCATGACCGGATCGGGTCGGACGGGATCGGGTCGCCGTTGATCAGATCTCGCTCCGGGGCTGGTCTACCGCCTGGTTCCCAGGGGCGCGGTGTCGGCGCACACCGGACGGGACTACAGTTCGCAATGACGGCCCGCCCCGGGCCGGCAATGGCGCCGATGGTCTGTTCCGACACATATCCTGGGGCTTAACCGGGCTTTACCCAATTGTTCCCAGGAGGATGAGCAGATCATGCGTATCGGCGTGCTCACCGGCGGCGGCGACTGCCCCGGTCTCAACGCGGTCATCCGGGCGGTGGTTCGGAAGGGCGTGGCCAACTACGGTCACGAGTTCGTGGGCTTCCGGGATGGCTGGAAGGGCCCGCTCGAGGGGCTTTCCCGCCCGCTGGGGATCGCGGAGGTGCGGGGTATCCTGCCGCGTGGCGGTACGATCCTGGGCTCCTCCCGGACCAACCCGTTCAAGATTGAGAACGGCGTTGAGCGGATCAAGGAGAACCTCGCCGCGCAGGGCGTTGACGCGCTGATCGCGATCGGCGGCGAGGACACCCTCGGTGTCGCCACCAAGCTGCACGAACTCGGCGTCAACGTCATCGGCGTGCCGAAGACGATCGACAACGACCTGGGCGCCACCGACTACACCTTCGGCTTCGACACCGCGGTCAACATCGCGATGGAGGCTATCGACCGGCTGCACACCACCGCCGAGAGCCACCACCGCACCCTGGTGGTGGAGGTGATGGGCCGGCACGCTGGCTGGATCGCCCTGCACGCCGGTCTCGCCGGTGGCGCCAACGTGATCCTGCTGCCGGAGCGGCAGTTCGACGTGAACCAGGTCGCCGGCTACGTCGAGAAGCGTTTCCAGCACCAGTACGCCCCGATCGTGGTGGTCGCCGAGGGTGCCCACCCGCTCGAGGGGCAGATGGTCCTGCACAACCAGGAGCTGGACGCCTTCGGCCACGTCCGTCTCGGTGGCGTCGGCCAGTGGCTCGCCGAGCAGCTCGAAGCCAAGACCGGCAAGGAGGCCCGTACCGTCGTGCTCGGTCACATCCAGCGCGGCGGCACCCCGACCGCCTTCGATCGGGTGCTCGCCACCCGGCTCGGTCTCCAGGCGATCGATGCCGTGCACGAGGGCGACTGGGGCAAGATGGTGGCGATGCAGAGCACGGACATCGTTCGCGTGCCGCTGGCCGAGGCCACCCGCGAGCTGAAGACCGTGCCGCTGGAGCGGTACGCCGAGGCCGAGGTCTTCTTCGGTAGCTGATCGTCAACCGGTGCGCGGTGGGCCCACGGGCCACCGCGCACCGGCCTACGCTGGAGGAGGTACGGCCGATGGCGGAAGCCGTGCACCCGGTCGCGGTCATCGGGGCTGGCAAGATCGGCGAGCTGGTGCTCTCCGGCCTGCTGCGCTCGGGCTGGCCGGCGGAGCGGCTGTTGGCCACCACCCGGCGGCAGGCGCGGGCCGAGGAGCTGGCCCTCCGCCACGGCGTGCGGGTGGTCGACAACCACACCGCGGTGGCCGAGGCCGAGGTGCTCGCGATCGCGGTCAAGCCGCAGGATGCTGCCGCGTTGCTGGACGAGATCGGCCCGAAGATTCCGGCCGAGAAGCTGGTCATCTCGCTCTGCGCCGGCCTGCCCACCAGCTTCTTCAGTCGGCGGTTGGCCGCCGGCACCCCGGTGGTGCGGGTGATGACCAACACTCCGGCCCTGGTTGACGAGGCGATGTCGGCGATCTCCGCCGGGGAGCACGCCACCGCCGCGCACCTGGCCCTGGCCGAGGAGATGTTCACCCCGCTCGGCGGGACCCTGCGGGTTCCCGAGTCGCAGCAGGACGCGGTGACCGCGTTGTCGGGTTCCGGGCCGGCGTACTTCTACCTGCTGGTGGAGGCGATGGTTGACGCGGGCATCCTGCTTGGCCTGCCCCGGCAGGTGGCCCACGAGCTGATCGTGCAGACCGCGATCGGTTCGGCGGTCATGCTGCGCGACTCCGGCGAGCACCCGGTCAAGCTGCGGGAGGCGGTGACCTCGCCCGCCGGCACCACCATCTCCGCAGTCCGCGAGTTGGAGAGGCACGGGGTGCGGGCGGCGCTGTTGGCCGCCCTGGAGGCGGCCCGGGACCGGGCCGGGGAACTGGCAGCCCAAGCCGACTGAGCGGCAACGGACACCGGGTGGGGCATGCCGCACCGGGAGTAGGCGCCGGCCGCGCTGACCATCACCGGCCGGGAGCGGGCCCCGAGGGCGCTTCCGGGGCCGGCCACTGTGCCAGCGGCCGGCCCCGGAATCGTTACAGGTCCCTGCACTGCCCGGAGGTAGGTCCCCGCACCGAGTTCGGCACCCCGTTGTCCGTGGGTGCGACAGTGTTGCGGGAGCACGACAGGGGTCCGCCGACCGATGCCGCCGCGATCACCGGCGCCTGGTTCTGCGTCAGGACCGCCGATCCGGCGACGGTGGTGCGTTCGATGCTCACCTCGCCGCTCACCCCGGACACCGCCAGCGCCCCTCCGAGCTGGACCTCCCGGAGCACCACCGCCTCGGCCCCGTTGGCGGCGACCGGACCGGAGATGGTCGAGTCAACCGCGTGGAGCGCGGCACCGGATCGCACCGTCACCGGCCCGTTGACAGTCGCCTCGGACAGGCACGTCACCCCGGAGTCGACCTTCAGCGGCCCCCTGATGGTGCCGCTCACCGTCGTCGTACACGAGGGGGAGGTCGTGGCGAGCAATTCGACCTCGGCGAGGACGGGGACGGAGTCGCCGCTCTCGGGCGTGAGCCGGTAGTGCAGGTACCGCCCGGGCCGGTCTACGGCGAAGGACCGGGTCTGCAGTCGCCAGGTGAACTCCGCACCGGCACGACTGTCGATGGTGGTCCAGGTGTCTCCGTCGTAGGAGCCCTGCAGCTGCCAGCCCACCGGGTCGGTCCCGGTGTCCGGCCCCGACGTGAGGGTGTAGTGCGTGACCCGCTCCGGTGCGCCCGCTACCGCCCACCGCACCGGCGCCGCCACCGAAGCCGAGGTGGTGGAGGTGTTGTCGGCCAGCGCCGCGGGACCACCGGTCACCGCGATGTCGGACATCGGTCGGGGAGCCGCACCGGAGGGGGTGAGGGACGGGGGGAGGTCCGCTTCGCCGCTGCCCCAGGAAGACGGCTGCGAGCCCATGGTGAAGTCCAGCACCGCGCCGCCGGCCAGCACCTCGTGTGAGATCGAGGTCTGGTGGTACGGCTGCCCGTTGACCTTGAGGCCCTGCACGTAGACGTTGTCGGCGCTGTTGTTGGGCGCGTTGACGACGATCTTCTTACCGTTGTCCAGGTGCACGGTGGCCTTCGTGAACAGCGGTGAGCCGATCACGTAGTTCTCGCTACCCACCTGGAGCGGGTAGAAGCCCAGCGCGCTGAACAGGTACCACGCCGAGGTCTCGCCGTTGTCCTCGTCGCCGGCGTACCCCTGGCCGATCTCACTGCCGATGTACAGCCGGGACAGCACCTCTCGTACGATCTTCTGCGTCTTGGCCGGCTGGCCGGCGTAGTTGTACATCCAGGGAATGTGGTGCGACACCTGGTTGCTGAAGCCCCACATGCCCATCCGGACGTCCCGCGCCTCCCGCATCTCGTGGATGATCCGGCCGTACGAGCCGGGGAAGGTCCCCGTCTCCGGCGTGGCAAAGAATTCGTCCAGCTTCTCGGCCAGCGCCTCCCGCCCTCCGTACAGGCTGGCGAGGCCTTCGCCGTCGTGCGGGACGTGGAAGGCGAAGTTCCACCCGTTGGTCTCGGTGTAGTCGTGCTCGTGCCCCCACACGTGCGGCTCGTACGTCTCTGGCGTCGACTTCCACTGCCCGGACGTGTCGCGTCCCTGGAAGAACTCGATCGCCGGGTCGAAGGTGTGCACGTAGTTGAGCGCGCGGCTGCGGAAATACTCCGCCTCCTCGCGGTAGCGGGACCGGTCGGCTTCCGGGGTCTCCGGGTCCTCGGCCAGTTCGGCGGCCATGTTCGCGATGCCGAAGTCATTGATGTAGCCCTCCAGCCCCCAGGAGACGCCTTCGGAGACCGCGGTCGAGGTGTATCCGTGGAAGATCGATTCCGGTAGGCCCTTCCGGCCAACGCTGCTGTTGTTGGCGTTCCCGGGTGGCACGACGGTGGCGTTGCGCACCGCCGCGTCGTACGCGGCCCGTACGTCGAAGTTACGCACCCCCTTGACGTACGCGTCGGCGAACGAGACGTCCGAGCTGGTGCCGGTCATCAGGTTCCGGTAGCCGGGGGCCGACCACCGCGACACCCAACCACCGTCCCGGTACTGCTGGACGAAGCCGTCAACGAGTTCACCGGCGGTGGTGGGGCTGAACAGCGCGTACGCCGGCCAGGTGGTGCGGTAGGTGTCCCAGAAGCCGTTGTTGACGTACACCTTTCCCGCTACCACGTCCGCGCCGGTCTCGGTTGGTGTGGTCCCCGGTGGCAGGGTGCTCGAGGTGGACGACTGCACCGCGTGCTTCCACACCGCAGCGGTTGCCGTTCCGACATTCTCATGGGCCGAGTTGGGGTAGAGGAAGAGCCGGTAGAGGTTGGAGTACAGGGTCACGAGTTGCTCGTCGGTCGCACCCTCGACCTCGATGACCTTGAGCTTGTCATCCCAGAGGTCCTGGGCACGGGCGCGGACGGTGTCGAAGGTGTCGTCTTCAGCGATCTCCAGCGCCAGGTTCTTCCGAGCTTGGTCGAGGGAGATCAGCGAGGTGGCGATCCGTAGTGTGACGACCTTCGACGTTGAGGTGTCGAAGGCCAGGTAGCCGGTCACGTCGTCGCCACCGCCACCGGTCAACCCACCGTGGGCGACGACGGGGCGGTCCACCGTGCCGTAGACGAACATCCGGGTGGCGCCGCTGCCCAGCCGGGTGTCGGAGTAGCCGGTCACGGTGCCGTCGGGGTTGAGGGTCAGGCCGCCCTGGTTGTTGAGGTTGTCGAAGATCAGGTTGCCGTGGTCCCCGGTGAAGGTGAATCGGAACATCGCCGCGTGGTCGGTGGGAGTGATCTCCGTCGTTAGCCCGTTGTCGAAGGTCACGCCGTAGTAGTGGGGCTTGGCGGTCTCGTTGACATGGCGGAAGGCCAATGCCCGCGCCGTTCTGTTGGCGTTCGGTTTGTCGCTGGTCGCTGCGGGCATGACCTGGAAGGTCTGCCGGTCACCGATCCACGGGCTGGGCTCGTGGCTGGCGGTGAACGCCTGGATCGTCGGCCGGTTGTCGGCGTTGTTGTCCCGTTGGTATTGGTAGACCCAACTGTTCGAGCCGGCGTCGGTCATCGGCGTCCAGAAGTTGAAGCCGTGCGGCACCGCGGTCGCCGGGAAGGTGTTCCCCCGGGAGAAGTCTCCGGTGGAGTTCGTCCCGCGGGTGGTCAACGCATAGTCGGAGAGCCGGTCGTAGGCGGGGCGCTCGGGGCTCCCGGTCACGCGGATGTCGTCCACCCAGCCCCGGAAGGCGCCGGGGCCGATGCTGCTGTCGTACCCGATCAGAATCCGGTCGATCCGCTTCCCCGCGGCCACCTCACCGAGGGACGATCGTTTGCTGTTCCACTGGTCGGCGTAGAGCGACTTGGTGGTCCCCTGCTTCGACGGGTGTAGACCGAAGCCGTACTGGTCAACCGGGTTCAGGTCACTGAGGTAGGTGCCGTCGTCGAAGGCCAGGTCGACCGCGGCGTAGGTGCTCGGATAGTCGAGATCGCCCTGGGTCAGCTCGGGGAAGATCAGGTACGACAGTTCGCTGGTCGCGGTGACGTCGATGGCAACATCGAAGATCTTGTTGTAGGCGTAGCCGCGTCCGTCAACGGTCTGTCCCCCCGAGTAGCGCAGCGCGTGTTCGCCGCTCCAGCCGGCGTTGGCCTTGGCGGTGGGGCTTCCCGCGGGCCCGTTGTCCACGACGCTGTACATCGGTGTCGGCGGCTTCGGGGTGGTGTCGCCGTTGGAGAGCTGGAGATCCGCCAGCTGGACGATGTCTGCGCCGTGGTTGGCCGTGATGTCCAGGCGGTAGTGCGAATACTCGGTGTCGTTGCTGAACCGGTACTCCCTGGTCTGGAACCGTTCGGGGAAGTCCTGCCCGGTCTGGGCGTCGAGGGTGACCCAGGTGTCGCCGTCGGTTGACCCCTGTAGCTCCCAGTCCTGCGGGTCCCGCTCCGGTCCGTCGTTGGCGGAGGTGAGCGCGTAGTGCACCACGGTTGCCGGTGTCTCAAGCTGGGCCTGTACCCAGCCGGTGGGCTCGAAGACCAGCCACTTGGTGGACGCGTCATTGTCGATTACCCGCCGGACGGTTTCGTTGGGCGGGTTGTCGCCGTTGGCGGTTACCTCGGCAATCGTGTCATTGATGTTGCCGGGGATTCCGCCGGAATCTGGATTCCCGGTTACGCCGGACATCTTGGGTCTTCCGGCCGCGTCGGTTTCCACGGTGTTGGTCCACGTCGGCTGCGAATCGTCGGAATCGAACGAGGAGAAGAAGTCGGTGTCGAGCGACGGTGCCGCCGCTGCTGGCAGTTGGGTGCCCGGTATTGCCAGGCCAACCGCGAGCACGGTGGCGATCGCCCTCCGGTGTCTGCCCACGTGATCCTCCAGGGGGTCGTCAAGCGTGCGGGGGTCACGCTTGAGGGTCGGAGAAAGCGTGTCGGCAGTAGACAACGTTGTCAATAGGTTGGTGAATGTCTCGGGCGGCTTCCGGTGGCGCGATTCATGATCGCCGGGTCGGAGTGGCGGCAATAGGAGAGTAAAGCGGTTTTTGGCGGGTCGCCTCGTGATGTCATCGTTACTTTTTCGTAGCTGGGCCGACGTTGACGAGGACTAGCCGCAGCGAAAGTGTGGTGGCTCTCAGACAACGATGTCATCCCCAGCGGGAGGAAGCATGGGCAGGATGCGTAGGGCGGCCGTCGCCGCGGTTGGGACGCTCGCGTTGCTGTCGCCCGCCGCTTGCGGTGGTGCCGACAGCGGGGCCGACCAGGAGGTGGAGGTCTTCACCTGGTGGGCCGACGGGGGTGAGAAGGCCGGCCTCGACGGTCTGGTCGACGCCTTCGACAAGCAGTGCGACTACTCGTTCGTGAACGGGGCGGTGGCCGGCGGCGCCGGTTCGAACGCCAAGCAGGTGCTGGCCTCCCGGCTCCAGCAGGGCGACGCTCCGGACACCTTCCAGGCCCACGCCGGTACCGAGCTGTCGGACTACATCGCGGCCGGCCAGATCGAGGATCTCAGCGCCCTGTACGAGGAGTGGGGCCTCACCGAGGCGCTGCCGCCGGGCCTGCTGGAGAACCTCAGCGTGGACGGCAAGGTCTACTCGGTGCCGGTGAACATCCACCGGTCGAACGTGCTCTGGACGAACAAGTCGGTCCTGACCGACGCCGGAATCACGGCCGAGCCGACGACGCTGGCCGAGCTCTTCACCGCGCTCGACACGTTGCAGGCCGCGGGCGTGGACGCACCGCTCGCGATCGGCAAGGACTGGTCCCAGCTGATGCTGCTGGAGGCGGTCCTGATCAGTGACCTCGGCCCGGAGAGCTTCACCGGCCTCTGGACCGGTGCGACCGACTGGAACAGCCCCGAGGTCACCCAGGGTCTGGAGAACTACCGGCGGCTGCTCAGCTACACCAACACGGACCGGGACACCTACGACTGGACCGACGCCGGCAAGCTCCTCATGGACGGCAAGGCCGGCTTCTTCCTGATGGGGGACTGGGCGCCAAGCGACTTCGAGACCAAGGGCTTCACCGACTTCGACTACCTTGCGTTCCCGGGTAACGGGGACACCTTCCAGTGGCTGGCCGACTCCTTCGTGCTGCCGCAGGGGGCGAACAACCCCGAGGGCACCAAGTGCTGGCTGAAGACGGTCGGCAGTGCCGAGGGACAGCAGGCGTTCAACATCAAGAAGGGCTCCATCCCCGCCCGTACCGACGTCACCGAGGCCGACTACCCTGCCTACCAGCAGTCGGCCATCCAGGACTGGAAGACCGGCACGCAGGTCCCGTCCTGCGCCCACGGTGCCGCCTGCTCGCAGGGCGCCATCGAGGCGGCGAACTCCGCGATCGGCAAGTTCTCCAGCGACCAGGACCTGGCGGGGCTGCAGCAGGCGATGTCCGCCGCCGCCGCGCTCAGTAAGAACTAGAACGGCTCGCAGTTCCGGTAACCGCACGGCTGGCGCTCTCGCGCGGTCGTGCGGTTACCGGTCCCGGTTGACACTCGTCCGTCCGAACCCACCAGGAATCTGCCATGCTTACTCGCGTCCGGCGATGGGGACCCGGCCTTCTGCTGCTCTCCCCTTCGTTACTCCTGCTTGGAGTATTCGTCTATGGCCTCATCGGTTGGACGATAAAGGTCTCGATGTCGGATCGGCACACTGCCGCCGAGTCGGACGGATTCGTTGGACTGAGTAACTATGTTGATCTGTTTACCAACGACATCAACGGCCGGTTCCTGCACTCCCTACGGAACCTGCTGATCTTTACCGTCGTATTCCTGCTCGGCACGATGCTGTTGGGCCTGCTCTGGGCGTTCCTCCTGGAGCGCGGGGTTCGGGCAGAGGGGCTGTTCCGGACGGTCTACCTGTTCCCCATGGCAGTCTCGTTCGTCGCCTCCGGCGTGGTCTGGCGATGGCTGATGAACTCCGGGCAGGGCGACGACGCTGGCGGCCTGAACGCGATCTTCGGGCAGCTGAATCTTGACTTCCTGCAAAACCCTTGGTGGACCGACCCGGAATGGGGCATGGTCGCCATGGCGGTCCCGGCGATCTGGCAGCTCTCCGGCTATGTCATGGCGCTGTTCCTTGCTGGGTTCCGCGGTATCCCGGCGGAGCTTCGCGAGGCGGCCGCGGTCGACGGGGCCAGCACCTTCCAGCTCTACCGGCGGGTCCTCTTTCCGCAGCTGACCCCGGTGGCGCTCTCCGCGTTGATCATCGTCGGGCACATGTCCATGAAGATGTTCGACCTGATCATGTCTGTCTCCGGCGCCCAGTGGCTGACCGAGGTACCGGCCGTCTACGTCTGGCAGACCCTGTTGACCAGTGACTACGCCAAGGCCTCGGCGATCTCGGTGATTCTGTTGCTGCTGGTCGCGCTGGTCATCGTGCCCTACCTGGTGCAGACGATGAGAACGGAGCGACGTTCGTGACCACCACGACCACTCAGCGGACGTCCCCACCGGCCGTCGCGGCGCCGCCCCCACCGCGTCGCCGTCCCGCCGCCGGCGTAGTCGGGCGTACCCTCCGGTACGGCGTGCTGCTGCTCTTCCTGCTCATCGTGCTGATGCCGGCGTACGTCCTCGTCGTGACCAGCTTCAAGTCGGGCTCTGACATCGGCGTGAACGGGCAGTGGAATCTGCCCGAGCAGTGGAGCACCGAATCGTGGGCCAAGGCGTGGGCGGCCCTGGGCCCGTCGTTCGTCCGGACCTTCCAGCTCGCCATTCCGGTCGCGTTGATCTCTTCGCTGCTCGGTGCGGCGAATGGCTTCGTCCTGTCCCGGTGGCGGTTTCCCGGTGCGGACATCGTGTTCACCCTGATCCTGTTCGGGATGTTCATCCCTTACCAGGCGGTGATGATTCCGCTGCGGGATGTGGTCAGCACCCTCGGTATCGCGCCGGGTATTCCTACGCTGATCTTCGTGCACTGCGTCTACGGCATCCCGATCTGCACGCTCATCTTCCGTAACTACTACGCCACCACGGTGCCGGTGGAGATGGTCGAAGCCGCGTGGGTCGATGGTGCGGGCCTCATCCGTACCTTCCGGTCGATCATCCTGCCGGTGTCCATTCCGGGCTTTGTGGTCGCCGTGATCTGGCAGTTCACCTCGGCCTGGAACGACTACCTGTTTGCTATCTTCCTCTCCAACACCCGTAATGGGCCGATCACGATCGCGCTCAATGCGCTCGCGGGAGCTCAGTCCCCCGACTACGCGGCCTCGATGGCCGGGGCGCTGATCACCTCGCTGCCCACTCTGGTTGTCTACGTACTCCTGGGTCGCTGGTTCATCGGTGGCCTCATGGCGGGATCGGTGAAAAGCTGACATGACCGAACATCTCTCCGGCCGGCGGCCGACGCGAACCGACCCGACCCCGGACACCGCCCATCAGCAGCTCCTCGCCAACCAGCGCGACGCGCTGCTGCGCGCCGCCCGCGCCTCGGTTCGGCCCGAGGGAGGTTTCTGGTGGTTGGGCGAGCACGGCGCACCCGACCCGCGCCAGCCGCTGCACACCTGGATCGCCTGTCGGATGACCCACGTCTTCGCCCTGGCACACCTACAACAGACCCCGGACACCGCCGACGTGGTCGACCACGGCGTCGCCACGCTGCGCAGTACCCTGCGGGACGCGCAGTACGGCGGTTGGTTCAGCGCCGTGGAGCTGGGTGGGGAACCGGTCACGGACCGGAAGTCCGCGTACGAGCACGCCTTTGTCCTGCTCGCCGCGAGCAGCGCGGCCCGCGCCGGCCGGCCCGGCGCCGACCAGCTTCTGGCCGAGGCGATCGCGGTGGTGGGCGAGCGGTTCTGGGACGAGAACGCCGGTCGGACCCGGGAGTCGTGGAGCCGGGACTTCTCCGAGCTGGAGCCCTACCGTGGTGCGAACAGCAGCATGCACATGGTCGAGGCGTTCCTGGCCGTCGGGGAGGTCACCGGGGACCGCCGCTGGGCGCAACGCGCACTGGCGATCTGTGAGCACCTGGTCCACGGGGTGGCCGCCCGACACGACTGGCGGCTGCCCGAGCACTTCACCGCCGACTGGGAACCGCAGCTGGACTACAACCTGGACCAGCCCGCGGACCCCTTCCGGCCGTACGGGTCCACGGTAGGCCACTGGCTGGAGTGGGCGCGACTGCTGCTACACCTCGAGACCGCGCTCGTTGCACCACCGCACTGGCTGCTCGAAGACGCACGTGCGCTCTTCACCGCGGCGGTCACCCGGGGCTGGTCGGTGGATGGGGCGGATGGATTTGTCTACACCCTCGACTGGTCGGACCGGCCAGTGGTTCGATCCCGGATGCACTGGGTGCTGGCCGAGGCGATCGGGGCGGCGGCGACCCTCTGGCGGCGCACCGGCGACCACTACTACGAGCACTGGTACCAGACCTTCTGGGACTATGCCGTCCGCCATCTCATTGATCCGAAGACCGGAGAGTGGCACCACGAGCTGGACGAGCTGAACCAGCCGGCGAACCGGGTCTGGCACGGCCGCCCCGACGTCTACCACGGCTACCAGGCCGTCCTGCTGTCCCAGGCACCGATAAAGCCCAGCCTCGCGGGTCTGTACGACCCGATGGGGACCGATCAGGTGGAGGTAAACCGGTGATCGCGGTTGTTGGCGAGGCGCTGGTCGACCTGGTCGCCGAGGACACGGCCGGGAGCTACCGCGCCGTACCCGGCGGTTCACCGGCCAATGTCGCACTCACCCTGGCCCGGCTCGAGCAGCCGGTCCGGCTGCTCGCCCGGCTCGGTAGCGACGGCTTCGGCCAGCGGATCCGGGGCCACCTGCACGCCAACGGAGTCGATCTGACCTGGGCGGTTTCCGCGGTCGAGTCAACCTCACTGGTGGTCGCCACGCTCGACGACTCCGGCCAGGCCACCTACCAGTGCTACCTGACCGGGACCGCCGACTGGCAGTGGACCACGGCCGAGCTACCGAGCTTCGAAGACACCGGGCTTACTGCCCTGCACTCCGGCTCCCTGGCACTGGCCCTGGCACCGGGCGCGGCGGTGGTGGAAGATCTCTTCGCCCGGGAACGGGACCGCGGGGCGCTCACCCTGTCGATCGACCTCAACCTGCGCCCCACCATCATCCCCGACCGCATCGGGGAGCAGCGCCGGGTGGAGCGACAGGTGCGCTCCGCGCACCTGGTCAAGGCGAGCGAGGAGGACCTTGACTGGCTCTACCCAGACCGCACCATCGAGCAGGTCATGGCCGAGTGGCGGGCCGCCGGGGTGGCCTGCGCGGTGGTGACGCGCGGCGCTGCCGGCAGTTGTCTGCTGGCACCGGACGGGGCGATGTACCGACAGCCAGCCCGGCGGGGCGAGGTGGTCGATACCGTCGGTGCGGGCGATTCGTTCACCGGCGGCCTGCTCGCCGCCCTCGCGGACTTCGGTGCGCTCGGCGACCAGCCCGGTGCCCGTCTCGCGGCCGTCACCCCGAACCAGTGGCGCCAGGGGCTGCACCAGGCCAGCACCGTCGCCGCGCTCACCTGCGGCCGGCGGGGGGCTGACCCACCCGCGCTCGCCGATGCCGTAGCGGCGTTCCCCCCGGGGCCAGCGTAGCGATCTGGGCCCGGCCGGCGGGAGCGTCGGCCGGACCTCGTTGTGCGCGGCGGGTCCCGGCGGCGGGTTGCCGTCAGCGCCGGCCGCGGTGAACCAGCTGGGTCGGCAGGACCGTGGTCGACGGCCACGACCGGTCTCCACCGATGCGTTCGAACAGTTGCTCCGTCGCGATCCGTGCCAGTTCACGTTGGTCGTGGGCGATGACGGTCAACGGTCGCGGCATCAGATGGGACAGTTCAAAATCGTCGAAACCAACCAACGCCGCGTCGCTGCCTCGGCCATGAAGCTCCTGGAGTGCGCCGAGGGTGAGGCGGTTGTTGGCGCAGAAGAAGGCGGTGGGCCGGTCGGCGAGGCCGAGCATGTCGGCCACCGCCCGGCTGGCCTGCTCTGGACCCGCTATTCCACTCCGCACCATCGCCTCGTCGTACGGGATACCGGAGCCCGACAACTCGGCCTGTACGCCGGCCAGTCGCTCCCGCATTGTGTAGACGTTCAAGGAACCCAGCAATAGGCCGATCCGTCGGTGCCCGGCGTCGAGTAGTGAGCGGATTCCGGCGCGACTTCCGCCCTGGTTGTCCAGGAGGACCACATCGGCGAGGAGCTGTCCGGGTGGTCGGTCGACAAACACCGCCGGAAGGCCCATCTCCACCTCCCGGCGAAGAAAGGAGTGGTCTGTTCCGGCGGGAACCACGAGCAGGCCGTCCACCCGGCGCTGGACCAACTCCAGCAACAGCGCGCGCTCGCGGTCCGGGTCCTCCTCGGAGGAGGCGGTGATCAGCAGTGTCTGGTGTGCCGCCGCGATCTCCGCTGCGACACCCGCGACTGTCGCGTAGAACGGGTTGGCAATTTCTTCGATGAGTAGGCCGATCGTCGCGCTGAGCTCCTGGGATCGGAGATTGCGGGCGATGCCGTTGCGCCGGAAGCCCAACTCGGAGACGGCAGTCATCACTCGTTCGGCAAGTTCGGGGCCGACGGTTGGCTCGTTGTTGACCACGCGGGAGACGGTCTTCAGACTCACGCCGGCACGTCGCGCGACATCCACCATCGTGGGCCGTCGAGGCTGGGGCAGTTTGGCCGGGTGATGCAGCATGCGCCGTCCTTGTCGGCCCGGGTCGCAGGCTCGATGGGATGGACCGAAAGATAGCTGGACTTTACCAATCGCGCTACTGCGAACCAAACCGCTTCAGCGTATGTGCGAAACAGTCTTCCCGCGGGCGGGAAGGGCTCCCTTCCGGGTGTGCGCTTCCGAGTGTGCGCTTCCGAGTGTGCGCTTCCGGGGACGCTACTTCGGGACAGGCTGCTGGAGCAAAAGTGAATTTTCCGTCATGCGTGGCATTTCCAGCTTTATGGGTTACTCAGTTGGGCCAGGGCTGCGTCCAACAGATGTGCGGACGGTTAATCCGGCGTTATCCAGGGCGTTCGATAGCGATGGGTGTGAACTTCTTGACGAATTTGCGAACTGTGAGTAACGTCTCATAATAATTAAAAAAGTTTCCTAACTATTTGAGGAGTGTTACATGAAGAGATCACTTCGCCGGGCTCTCTGGGCCGGTGCCGTAGTCGTGCTGGCAGTCGCGGCTGTTCCGATGGCCTCTGCGTACGGAGCCGGCAGCGTCACCGCCACCTTCGACCAGGTGCAGGACTGGGGGAGCGGCCACTCGGCGAAGGTGACGGTCACCAACGGCACGAACGAGTCGGTGAGCACCTGGCGGATCGAGTTCGACCTTCCCGCCGGGACCAGCATCGGCGTGTTCTGGGACGCCGACGTCACCCGCACCGGGAACCACTACGTCGCGGTCAAGAAGAGTTGGGCCGGGCCGCTCGCCCCAGGTGCCAGCTTCAGTTGGGGATACAACGGGACCGGCCCCTATCGAGCGCCCCTGAACTGCACAATCAACGGTGCTGCCTGTTCCGGCGGGTCCGCCCCACCGACCACGTCGCCCCCGACCACGTCACCTCCGACGACCGCGCCCCCGACCACGCCGCCGCCAACCACGCCGCCCCCGACCACCGCACCCCCCAGTGGTGACCACAAGATCGTCGGCTACTTCACGCAGTGGGGTGTCTACGACCGCGACTACCACGTCAAGAACATCCACACCAGTGGCTCGGCATCGAAGCTGACCCACATCATGTACGCCTTCGGCAAAACGGAAGGTGGGCGCTGCGGGATCGGCGACAGCTACGCCGACTACGAGAAGGCGTACACCGCGGCGGGCAGCGTGGACGGCGTCGCCGACACGTGGGATCAGCCGTTGCGGGGGAACTTCAACCAGCTGCGCAAGCTCAAAGCGATGTACCCGCACCTCAAGGTGATCTGGTCCTTCGGCGGCTGGACCTGGTCCGGCGGGTTCACCCAGGCAGCGCAGAACCCGACCGCCTTCGCCGAGAGCTGTTACAACCTGGTGGAGGATCCGCGCTGGGCGGACGTCTTCGACGGCATCGACATCGACTGGGAGTACCCGAACGCCTGCGGTCTCACCTGTGACTCCAGCGGACCAGCCGCGTTCAAGAACGTGGTGCACGCGTTGCGTGCCCGGTTCGGCCCGTCGGCGCTGATCACCGCCGCGATCACCGGCGACGCCAGCAACGGTGGCCGGATCGACGCCGCCGACTATGCCGGCGCGGCGCCCACGCTTGACTGGATCATGGCCATGACCTACGACTACTTCGGCGCCTTCAGCCCGCAGGGTCCGACCGCCCCGCACTCGCCGCTCTACTCGTACTCCGGCATCCCGCAGCAGGGCTTCTGGTCCGACGCGGCGATCCAGAAGCTGAAGAGTAAGGGGGTCTCGGCCGACAAGTTGCTGCTCGGTATCGGCTTCTACGGTCGAGGTTGGACCGGTGTCACCCAGACGGCGCCAGGTGGCACCGCCACCGGACCCGCTTCCGGCACCTACGAGGCGGGCTTTGATGACTACAAGGTTCTCAAGAACACCTGTCCGGTAACCGGAACGGTCGGTGGCACGGCGTACGCCAGGTGCGGCAACAACTGGTGGAGCTACGACACCCCGTCCACCATCGGCGGCAAGATGACCTACGCGAAGAATGAGGGTCTCGGCGGAGCGTTCTTCTGGGAACTCTCCGGTGACACCACCAACGGTGAGCTGATCAGCGCCATCGAGGGTGGTCTCGGCTAGCCTGGCCGGCGCCCGATCGACCCGGGCGGGGAGGGGCCGCGGATCGCTCCCTCCCCGCCCGTGTCTGTCACACCGGCGCTCCGGCCGGTGTGACAGACTCGCCGGTCGACGGTCGGAATCCATGGCGTTCGGAGGTGGCATGCGTACGGCGTACCGGAGGCTGGGGCTCGGCGTGCTCGGCGGGAGTTTGCTGGCGACCCTCCTCGGCTGCAGCGCGGATGAGCCGACGGAGTCCGCCGAGCAGGCGCCTGCGGTCGAGAGCGCGACCAAGGCGCGGGAGCGGGTGCAGGCGTACCTCGATGCGGTAGCGGTCAAGGACGTGGCTGCCGGGCGCAGCCAGTTCTGCGCGGTGATGCATCCGGCGTTCGACGCTGTCGCCACCGGACCGAGCGGCGACTTCGCTGACCACTTTGAGGTGTCGCAGGCGCAGATCATCGAGGTCGGGACCGGTCCGCGGGGTGAGGAGGTCAGCGCGACGGTGTCGGTGACCTCCGACGCGGAGGAGTTGGTCCGCCCGCTGCTGTTCACGGTTACCCGGGACGGGGCTGATTGGTGTATCGCGAGTGAGACACCCGGCAGTACGGCATCCGCCTCGGCCGGGACTCCCGAGCCGACCGAAACCCCCTGACGTGGCTGTTCCCACGGTCGGCGCCCGCCGCCCGACTCGGTTCGAGATCGGTGATGGATCTCTCACCTGGCGGAATGGTCCCCCTCGCGGGTTTGGTGCTGGATCCGTCGCCGTAGGCTTTCTGGCATGCGCCAAGAATGGCATCAGCTGAGCCATCCCGCTGTCGGTAGTCCGGTGCTGCAGACCAGCCGGCCGACCATGGATTCCGCCGAGGACGCTGCCCTCGGCCTGGACCGTTGGCGGGACCTGCCGCGCGCCCAGACCCCGCCCTGGCCGGACGGTGCCCAGGTCGCCGAGGTCTGCAAGGTGTTGGAGAACGTCCCGTCGGTCGTGGCCCCGTACGAGGTTGATCAGCTGCGGCGCCAACTCGCACTGGTCTGCGAGGGAAAGGCGTTCCTGCTCCAGGGTGGGGACTGCGCGGAGACCTTCGCCGACAACACCGAGAGCCACCTGCTCGCCAACGCCCGTACCTTGCTGCAGATGGCGATCGTGTTGACCTACGGCGCCTCGTTGCCGGTGGTCAAGGTCGCCCGGGCGGCCGGTCAGTACACCAAACCCCGGTCACTGCCGACCGACGCCCGTGGCCTACCCGCCTACCGGGGCGACATGATCAACTCCTTGGACGCGACGCCGGAGGCGCGGGTTGCCGACCCGCAACGCATGATCCGGGCGTACGCGAACTCCGCCGCCGCGATGAACATGCTCCGTGCCTA
This sequence comes from Salinispora sp. H7-4, assembly GCF_013416675.1. Classification (NCBI taxonomy): domain Bacteria; kingdom Bacillati; phylum Actinomycetota; class Actinomycetes; order Micromonosporales; family Micromonosporaceae; genus Salinispora; species Salinispora sp. H7-4. Next base: position 109,537 of record NZ_JABZED010000016.1, on the reverse strand, counting down.
CCTTGCTGGCGGGCTGGCGGACCTGCACGCGGTGCACGACTGGAACAAGGGCTTCGTGCGGAACTCGCCAGCCGGCGAGCGGTACGAGGCGATCGCCCGGGAGATCGACCGGGCGCTGGCCTTCATCCAGGCCTGTGGGATGACCGAGGACGAGGCGTTGCGGACCGTCACCCTCTACTGCTCCCACGAGGCGCTGGCCCTGGAGTATGACCGGGCGTTGACCCGTGTCTCCGACAGCCGGGCGTACGGGCTCTCCGGGCACCTGCTCTGGGTGGGCGAGCGTACCCGGCAGCTCGACGGGGCGCACATTGACTTCATCTCCCGGATCGCGAACCCGATCGGGGTGAAGCTCGGCCCGACGACGAAGCCGGACGATGTCATCGAGCTGTGCGAGAAGCTCAACCCGGACAATGTGCCGGGCCGGCTGACCCTGATCAGCCGGATGGGCAACCACCGGGTCCGTGACGTCCTGCCGTCGCTCGTCGCCAAGGTCACCGCCGCTGGCGCCAAGGTGGTGTGGCAGTGCGACCCGATGCACGGCAACACCCATGAATCGTCTAACGGCTACAAGACCCGGCACTTCGACCGGATCGTAGACGAGGTGCTGGGCTACTTCGAGGTGCACCGTGGCCTGGAAACCCACCCCGGCGGGCTGCACGTCGAGCTGACCGGTGAAGATGTCACCGAGTGCCTCGGCGGTGCCCAGGGTATCGGCGACGTCGATCTGCCCGACCGGTACGAGACCGCCTGTGACCCGCGGCTGAACACCCAACAGTCGCTGGAGTTGGCGTTCCTGGTAGCCGAGATGCTCCGTGGCTGACGCGAGGAGTGAGCTTGCGAGCCCCGCAGTCGGCGGCCGGTGGGGATGATGGTGGCTGACGCGAGGAGTGAGCTTGCGAGCCCCGCAGTCGGCGGCCGGTGGGGATGATGGTGGCTGATGCGAGGAGTGAGCTTGCGAGCCCCGCAGTCGGCGGCCGGTGGAGGCTCCGTGGCTGACACGAGGAGGGAGGACGTCATGATCGATCTGCGTTCGGACACTGTTACCCGCCCGACCGAGGGAATGCGGGAGGCGATGGCCGTCGCCGAGGTGGGCGACGACGTGTACGGCGAGGACCCTACGGTCAACGCCCTGGAGACCGAGGTCGCGGCGCTTTTCGGCCACGAGGCGGCGCTGTTCTGCCCGACCGGGACGATGGCCAACCAGATTTCGCTGCAGTTGTTGGTGCCACCCGGTGGCGAACTGCTCTGCGACGCGGACGCGCACGTGGTGACGTACGAGATCGGTGCGGCTGCCGTGTACGGCGGCATCTCGTCGCGGACCTGGCCGGCGGTCGGCGCGGCGGTTGACCCGGACGTGGTCGCTGGCATGATTCGGCCCGACGGCTACTGGGCGGTGCCCACCCGGGCGGTCGCCGTGGAGCAGACCCACAATCGGGGCGGCGGTGGGGTGATCCCGCTGGCGGCTCTGCGTGAGCTGCGTCGGGTCGCCGACGCGGCCCAGGTCGCGGTGCACTGCGATGGTGCTCGAATCTGGCACGCGCACATTGCCGACGGGGTACCGCTGGCCACCTACGGCGTGCTCTTCGACACCCTGTCGGTCTGCCTCTCCAAGGGGCTTGGCGCGCCGGTCGGCTCGCTGGTGGTCGGCAGCGCCGACAAGATCGAACGAGCGCGGTTCATCCGGAAGCGGATGGGCGGTGGTATGCGGCAGGCCGGGATCCTCGCGGCTGCCGGCCGGTACGCCCTGGCGAACCAGGTGCAGCGGCTCGCCGAGGATCACGCGAAGGCGACCCGGCTCGCCGATGCGGTTGCCCCGTTCGGGGTTTTGGCGGCCGAGGTGCGTACCAACCTGGTCCCGTTGGATCTCACCAAGACACCGATGAACGCGCACACCTTCGCGGCAGCGGCCCGTGCGGAAGGGGTGCTGGTCAGTGTGCTCGGCCCGGATACGGCCCGCCTGGTCACCCATCTGGGTGTGGACGATGCGGCGGTCGACCGCGCGATCGAGGTCCTCACCCGCGCCCTGCGTACCTGAGCCGTACCGCGGGTCGGGTCAGCTACGCAGTCGCTTGAGAACGGTCACGTCGCCAGCGTGGCCCACGTGCTTCTCGGTGGGGGTCTCCACCACCGTCGGCACCCCGGAGGTCGCCGGGTGGTGCATCAGCTCGGCGAAGGCTGGCTCCCCGATGGTGCCCTTGCCGATGTTCTCGTGTCGGTCCCGGGTGGAGCCGCAGAGGTCCTTCGAGTCGTTGGCGTGTACCAGCCGTAGCCGGTCCGCCCCCACGGTGTCTACCAGCGTGTCGAGCGTGGCGGTCATGCCACCTTCGACGGACAGGTCGTGGCCGGCGGCCCAGGCATGGCAGGTGTCGAAGCAGACACCGAGCCATGGGTGCCGGTCCACCGCATCCAGGTAGGGGCCGAGCTGTTCTACCCGGGCGGCGAGCGAGCGCCCGCCACCGGCGCTCGGCTCGACCAGCAGCATCGGCCCGTCTGTGTCGCCGGCGGTGTCCAGCAGTGGCAGCAGCACTTCCCGGACCTGGCGCATTGCCGTGTCGGCGTACCCGGCGTCCACCGCGCTGCCGGCGTGGAACACCACCCCCTGGGCGCCGATCGCTGTCCCTCGGCGTAGCGCGTGTGCCAGCGTCAGCGCTGACCGTTCTACCGTCGCCGCGGTGGGCGAGCCGAGGTTGACCAGCAGGGACGCGTGGATGAACACCGGGACGCCACGCTCCGCGCAGCCGGCGCGAAACAGTGCGTCCTGCGTGGGGTTGCCGGGCGGCAACGCCCAGCCCCGCGAATTGGACACGTAGACCTGGGCGACCTCGGCGCCTGTCGCGTCCAGGTAGGGCAGGGCGGCTTTCGCCAGCCCACCCCCGGCTGGTGTGTGCGCGCCGACCGGTCGCACTGTCGCCATCACAGGCAGCCGAGGGTGATCTGGGTACCGGGTGGTACCTGGGAGTTCTCGCCGGGTGTCTGGAACCGGACGGTGCCGTTCTGGTTGAACTGCACCGCGACCGGGAAGGACTGCCCCTCCAACACCTGCTTGGCCTGCTGGCACGGCATGCCGATCACGCGGGGGACGACAACCTGCGGTGGGCCCTGGCTGACCTCCAGGCTGACCTCCGCCCCCTTCTCCACGCCGGCGCCGTCGGCTGGACTCTGCCCGATGACCTCGTTCTTGGGCTTGTCGGATTCCTTCACCGTCGGCGGTTCCACGAGTACCAGCCCGAGCTGGTTCAGGATCGAACGGGCCTCGTCCAGGGGCTTGCCGACCAGGTTCGGCACCGAGATGGGCGCCCTGCCCTTGCTCAGAGTTACCGTGACCTCGTGTCCGGGCTTGACCTCGGTGCCCGCCTCCGGGTCGGTGGCGACCACCATGCCCTCCGGCAGGCTGTTGTGGTAGCTGGTGGAACCCTTGATCACTTCCAGGCCGGCCTCGGTCAGGTCGGTCGAGGCCAACTCGAACTCTTTGCCGACGACATCCGGCACCGCGAACTGCTCGGGGCCCAGCGAGAGGGTGAGGGTGATCGTGCCGCCCTTCACGATGCGGGCGGCGGAGGCCGGATCCTGGGACAGGACGGCGTCTTTCGGCACCTGGTCGTCGTGGCGCGGGTCGGCGTACTGGAGGACCAGACCGGCCCGCTTCGCCTGCGCCTCCGCGGCGGCCCGGTCCAGGCTCACCAACTCGGGGGCCTCGGTGAACCGGCCGACGCCGACCCACCAGCCACCCACCGCGGCAATCAGCCCCAGCATCACGACGACAGCGGCCACCGCAAGCCGGCCGCGCTGCTCACCCATCAGCCGACCGGGCAGCGGGGCCAACCGGGACCAGAGACTCTCGTTGTCGACCGCCCGTCGTCGGCCACCCCGCGGGGCCTCCTCGGGTAGCCGGGCCCAGGCGGGGCGCTGCGCCGGCTGTATGGCCGGGACCACCATGGTCGGGTCACTCACCGGGGGCTTCTCGGTCACCCGACGTAGCACCGTGGTGTGGGTATTCGGGTTGCCCAACCCCTCCCGAGCCGCCTGCACCTGGGTGAGCAGCGCACCGGCGTCGGCCGGGCGGGCACCGGGATCGCGCCGGGTGGCGCGGATGACCAGGTCGTCGAGGGCCTTCGGCAACCCCGGCACCAGGGTCGACGGTGCCGGCACATCCTGTCGGACATGCTGCCAGGCCACCTCGACCGGGCGATGGCCGTCATACGGCACCCGGCCGGTGAGCATCTCGAACAGCACGATGCCCGCGGAATAGACGTCGGTGCGCGGGTCGGCGTGCCCGTCGGTCACCAGCTCGGGTGCCACATAGGCGATCGTGGCCATCAGCTGGTTGGCCTGTGCGTCGTCGGCGCTCGCCTCCACCGCCTGGGCCAACCCGAAATCGGCGACCTTCACCACGCTGTCGACCAGGTTGGCCGCACCTCCGGTCGGTGCCTCGGCGACCAGCACGTTCTCTGGTTTGACATCCCGGTGGACGAGCCCGGCCCGGTGCGCGGCGGCGATCGCGGCGAGCATCTGTTCGGTGATCGCGAGCGCCTCGTCGGGGTTGAGCCGGTGCCGTTCGGTGAGCACGTCGCGCAGCGTGCGCCCGCGCACGTACTCCATGACCAGGTATGGCCGGTCGGCGTGGATGCCCTGGTCGTAGACGGCGACGACGTTGGGGTGGGTCAGCCGGGCGATGGTCTTCGCCTCGTCGGCGAAACGATTCACGAAGCCCGCTGTCCGTCCCTGGGCCTCGGGACCCGGCGTGGGATGGATGATCTTAACTGCGACGGTGCGATCGAGGCGCTCGTCGGTTGCGGTGTATACAGTCGCCATGCCACCCCGGGCGACCCGACCGCGGATGCGGTAGCGCCCGTCGATCAGTGAGCCCAGCAACGTGTCGGCGACCTGTGTGTCCATCGGCAGGAAGTCTATGCGTCCAGGGGTAGGTGGTTGGACACCGATGCTACAGGCCGGCGGTGACGTTTGGATCCCGTGACCCGCCGGACGGCCGTTTTGGCAGCTCCGGTCGGTGCGCGACGGCCCTGATCCAGGGCCGTGGGGGCGTTCGCCCAATGCCGGGGCGGCGTGGCAGGGTGGTCTGGTGACCGACTCCGTACCCGCTGGCGAGCCCGCCGTGAGCCCTGCCGCCGAACCGACCGCGTGGCTGACCCTGCCGGCTGTCGCCGAGCGCCTCGACCTGACGATCAGCAAGGTCCACCAGATGATCCGGGACCGGGAGCTGATCGCGGTCCGCCGAGACGGTGCCCGGCGGGTGCCGGCGGACCTGGTGGCGACCCGAGGGGTGCTCAAGCATCTACCCGGAGTGCTGAACCTCCTCGCCGACGCCGGCTACGACGATGAAGAGATCCTGCGCTGGCTCTATCAGCCCGACGACACCCTGCCCGGCGGCACCGCCGCCGTGGCGCTGGCCGGCGACCAGGCCCGCGAGGTCAAACGTCGCGCCCAAGCCCTCGGTTTCTGACCCGGCGTTCCCCGCCCGGTCCGGTCGGGGTCCGGCCGGATGGGCGGGGGTCAGGCAGGGCGGCGGGTGGCGGCGATGGCGAGGTCGGCCAGGGCCTGGTGTGCCTCGGTGTCGAGGTCAACGGTGGACAGTGCGGCGAGCGCGGTGTCGGTGAGCTTCTGGATCCGCTGCTCGGCGCGGCCGAGCGCGCCGCTGGCTCCGATCAGCTCCCGCAGCCGGGCCACCCCGGCGTCGTCGAGGTCGGCGTCGCCGAGGCCCTCGAGCAGCACCTCCCGGTCAGCGGTGCCGACCATCTCCACCGCCGCCGCCACCAGGTAGGTCCGCTTTCCCTCGCGGAGGTCGTCGCCGGCTGGTTTGCCGGTCTGCGCCGGGTCACCAAAGATGCCCAGCACGTCGTCGCGTAGTTGGAAGGCCTCACCCAGCGGCAGCCCGTACGCCGAGTACGCCGCGTGGACCTCGGGGGTGGCGTCGGCCAGTGCGGCGCCGAGTAACAACGGGCGTTCGACGGTGTACTTCGCCGACTTGTAGCGGGCGACCTTCCCGGCCCGTTCGACCGACGTGTCCCCGGTGGCCTGGGTCAGTACGTCGAGGTACTGACCCACGGTGACCTCGGTCCGCATCTGGTCGAATACCGGCCGTGCCCGGGCGATGGTGCGCGGGTCCAGCCCGGCGGAGTGCAGCAGCTCATCGGACCAGACCAGGCACAGGTCGCCCAGGAGAATGGCCGCCGCGGCACCGAAGCCGTCCGCGTCTCCGTCCCAGTCCGCCGACCGGTGCCGGGCGGCGAACCGCAGGTGCACCGCCGGCTCACCCCGCCGGGTGTCCGAACGATCGATCAGATCGTCGTGAATCAAGGCGCTGGCCTGCACGAACTCCAACGAGGCCAGGGCGGTCGTCACGTGTTCGCTGTCGACTCCACCGGCGCCTCGGTAGCCCCAGTAGGCGAAGGCGGGCCGTAGCCGCTTGCCGCCGCCGAGGACGAATGCCTCGACCGCGTCGGCCAACGGGGCGAGGGCGGCGTCAACATCGGTCATCCAGGCACGCCGGGTCACCAGGAAGTCGGCCAGTGCTTTGTTGACGCGTTGCCGAAGCCCGGCACGGTCCACCGGAGAGACAGGAGCAGCGTAGGTCACGCCCTGACGCTAGCCGGTCGCGACGGCCGGTCACCCACCGGCGGCCGGGCGACGCGCCGGGCCCGGTCGGACGGTGTCGACTGTGCCGTGTTGCGGGATGTTGGCCGCGCCGTACCCCTTGTCATCGTTTGCGACGGGGGAAGGTCTAGGGATCGCGGCCCGGCGCCGCTAGAGTCATGGCGTGGCGCTTGGTCTTCCATCGGTTCTCCCCAATCCGCAGTCGGCGATCGGGGAGCTGATCCGTGACCGCCGGCCGACCTTCTCCTTCGAGTTCATGCCCCCGAAGACAGCGCAGGGCGAGCGGCTGCTCTGGCAGGCCATCCGGGAACTGGAGTCGCTGCGCCCGTCGTTCGTCTCGATAACCTACGGCGCCGGTGGCTCAACTCGGGACACGACCGTGGCGGTTACCGAACGGGTCGCCACCGAGACCACGCTGCTGCCGATGGCACACCTGACCGCAGTCAACCACTCGGTGGCCGAGCTGCGGCACGTGATCGGGCGGTTGGCCGCTGCGGGCGTGCGGAACGTGCTCGCCGTGCGGGGCGACCCGCCCGGCGACCCCACCGGCGAGTGGATCTCGCACCCGGATGGCGTGGACTACGCGGAGGACCTGGTCCGCCTGGTCCGGGACGCGGGTGACTTCAGCGTCGGCGTTGCCGCCTTCCCGTACAAGCACCCCCGCTCGCCCGACATCGACTCCGACACGGCGTACTTCGTCCGTAAGTGCCGGGCCGGAGCCGAGTTTGCGATCACTCAGATGTTCTTCGACGCGGACGAGTACCTTCGGCTGCGGGACCGGGTGGTGGCGGCGGGCTGTGACACGCCGATCATCCCGGGCGTGATGCCGGTAACGAAGGTCAGCACCATCGAGCGGTCGGAGCAGCTCTCCGGCGCGCCCTTCCCGCCGGCTCTGGCCGCCCGCTTCGAGCGGGTCGCGGACGACCCGGAGGCAGTCCGCCAGCTCGGCGTCGAGCAGGCCAGCGAGATGTGCCAGCGGCTGCTGGACGAGGGTGTTCCCGGCATCCACTTCATCACCTTCAACCGGTCCACCGCGACCCGGGAGATCTGGCGGAATCTGCGAGTCAGTACCCCCGGGTGAGCAGACGCGCCACGACACCGCGCGATCGGTGCGACGGTTGATCCGTGGTGGGCAGACAGCTGAACTGGGACCAGTACGCCACGGCCTGGGCGCGCCTGCACGGTGGGTTCGATCCGCGCGGAGCAGCCCCGCCCGTCCGGGCCTGGCTACGCCTCGCGTACCACGGGGGCTACGTGCTGGGGCGGCTCCGGGTCACCCCGACCGCGGTGACCGTCGCCGGGGTGCTGCTCTGCCTCGGCGTGCCGCTGGTCGCGGTACGTCCGCAGGACGGGCCCTTTCTCGGCGCGTTGCTGGTGCTGCTCGCCTCGGTGGCGGACAGTCTCGACGGCGCGGTCGCGGTGGCGAGTAACCGCACCACCCGGCTCGGGTACGTCTACGACTCGGTGGCCGACCGGCTCGGCGAGGTGGCCTGGCTGGTCGCGTTCTGGCTGCTCGGCGCGCCGGGCGCGCTGGTGGTCGCCGGTGGTGCGCTCTCCTGGCTGCACGAGTACGTGCGGGCCCGGGCGACCTCCGCCGGAATGCGAGAGGTCGGTGCGGTGACGGTGGGGGAGCGGCCGACCCGGGTCGTGGTGGCCCTCGTCGGCCTGCTGCTGGCCGGGCTGGCGGGGCTGATCGCGCCGGACCTGACCGCGGGCACCATCACCATGGCGAGCGCGGTCTGGGCGTTGCTGGCCGGCTTCGGCCTCGGACAGCTACTGGCCGCCGTCCGGGGCGCACTGATCAACGCCAGCTGACGCTCGCGGCCCACCGGAGCGGCGTTCGTGCCGTGCGCCGACGACGGAATCAGGCCCACGTTCCGGTGCCCCGCATCCCGCGTCGCCTGCGAAGCCGTGACACCGCCGCGGGTAGGCGTTGGCGGATCGGGCCGGCCCGCTACCAGGCAGGGCCGATGGAGTCGGCGACGATCTGGGCGGAGAGGGCGACCATCGGCAGCCCGCCGCCCGGGTGGCAGGAGCCACCGACCAGCCACAGCCCGCGGACCGGCCCCCGGTTGGGCGGGCGGAGCAGGCTGCCCGTGGTGCCGTAGATGGCTCCACCCGGTGTGCCCGTCGCACCGCCCAGATCGGCCGGCGTACGAATCTCCCGGAACAGCAGTCGGTCCCGTACGTCCACCCCCCGCGCGGCCAACACGTCCAGGATCCGGTCCGCGTACGCCTCGGCGAGGCCGGGGCGTCGCCAGTCGACAGCACCGCCGACGGTGCCCTGCCGAGCGGCGTTGACCAGCACGAACCACGCCTCGTGCCCAGCCGGGTGGACCGTCTCGTCGGCGGCCACGGTGACGAAGACCGCCGGGTCCGGGGCCGGGCGCGCCCGAACCCCCCGCCCGGGCGCCCCGAAGACCGCGTCGAACTCGCTGTCGTAGACCTCGGGGAAGAAGACGTTGTGGTGGGCCAGCCCGGAGTCCCCGCGTACGCCGAGCAGCAGCACGAAGCCGGCGAGGCTGCGGTCGGTCAGCGTGGCCAGCCGTCGCGGGGTGGGTAGCAGGTCGCGGTAGAGGGTGAGCGCGTCAACGTTGGACACCACCACATCGGCCGGCATGGGGGCGCTCGCGCCAGCGAGGCGTACGCCGTGCACCCGTCCGCCCGCCGCGTCGATCCTGGTGACCCGGACGCCGGTCCGTACCACCACCCCGAGCTCCAGGCAACGGGTCAGCAGGGCGTCGGCGAGGGTGCCCAGGCCACCGCGGAGGTACCAGCCGCCGAAAGCCAGCTCGGCGTACGGGACGGCGACGAGGGCCGCCGGCGCCCGGCGCGGGTCAGTTCCGGCGTACGTCGCGTACCGGTCGAGCAGCATCCGGAGCCGGGGGTCGGACAGGTGGGCGCGGCCCAGTCCCCGTAGCGTCCGGCCCGGGCCGATAGCGGCCAGGTCACCCAGCCGCCAGGCCAGCATCGCCAGGTCCCGGGGCGAGTCGACCCGGCGGCGCAGGACATCGCGTTCCGAGGCCGTCCAGACCCGCTCGGCACGCTGCCAGAGGCGCCGCCACTGGGCGGCGGCCCGCTCACCGAAGGCCGTGCCGACGCGGGCGGCGAACTCGTCGGAGTCGGCGCACGAATCGAGCGTTGGTCCACCCCGGGGGAAGACGTGTCGCACGATCGGGTCGAGCGGGACCAGGTCCAGGTACTCGTCGAGCTTCGCCCCGGTCGCCTCGAACAGGTCGTGGAACACCTGGGGCAGGGTCAGCAGGCTGGGCCCGGTGTCGAAGTGGAAGGGGCCGGCGGGTGTGTCGCGTACGTACCGGCCGAGCTTGCCGCCCACCGTGTCGCCCTGCTCCAGGAGGGTGACCTGGTGCCCGGTGGTGGCCAGCCGGGCGGCGGTGGCCAGGCCACCCACCCCGGCGCCGACGATCACGATCCGCGCCATGGGTGCCTCCTAGCCGACCGGACGGCCCCGCCAGCTCAGGCGCCGTCGCTTCCGCAGATGGTACGACCGCAGGGTCAGCCAACCGAGGACCGCTACCGACGCGGGGTGCCCCAACGCGTCCGGCCACCACCGGCCGCCGGTCGCCCGGGCGCTGGCCACCCGCCCGGCGACCCCGAGCAGGTAGGCCCCGGCGGCGACGGCGGCCGTCCCCGGCGCACCGCCGACCAGCGCGGCCACGACGACCAGCGCCGGGGCGGTGTATAGCAGTAGCAGCAGCGCGACCACCGCGGCTGCCGCCGAGGGATGACCGAACGAGGCCCACAGCGACTTCGAGTAGCCGTCGCGCAGCTGTGGCCAGTCGTCGTACATCCGGCAGGTGGCCAGCTGTGAGCCGTCGGCGAGGGCGATCCGGCCGCCGGACCGCTTGACCGCCCGGGCCAACTCGACATCCTCCAGAACCCGGTCGGACACCGCCGCGTGTCCACCGGCGGCGGTGTATCCGGCCCGGTCCACGACCAGGAACTGTCCACCGGCCGCGGCCAGGGACGGCCGGGCCGACCGCTCCATCGCGGGCAGCGGCAGGAACGTCAGCCACAGCCACTGCAACAGCGGCTGAACCAGCCGGTCGGCCACCGTCGTGACCAGGATCCGGGGGTACGGCGACAGCAGCGCCACCCGCGCGGCCCGTAGCTCGCCGACCGCCGCGGCCACGGCGTGGGGGGCGAGCACCACGTCGGCGTCGACGAAGACCAGCACGGTGGCGGCCGGGTCGGCCCGGGCGGCGAGTTGCCAGCAGGCGTGCGGTTTGCCCAGCCAACCCGGCGGTGGGGCGGCGCCGTCGAGCAGGGTGATCCGGGGGTCGTCGCCGGCGACCGTGCGGACGACCTCGCGGGTGCCGTCGGTCGACCCGTCGTCGAGCACCATGATCTGTAGCTGCGGCACACCGCGCTGGGCCAGCAGCGCGTGCAGGCACGGGGTGACTCGGGCGGCCTCGTTGCGCAGCGGCAGCAGCACCGCCACCGGTTCGGTCACCGGCACCGGCGTCCCGACCGGGCGACGCAGCCAACGGCCCGCGTTGACCAGGGCGTGTGTGGTCAGTGTGGCCACGCCGGCCAGGATCGCCAGCAACAGGATCATGTCGGCGCCCCACCTCGGTGGGGGCCGGCGGTGCGACACCGGGCCGGATCGCTCATATCGACGTGTCGGCGCGACGCCGTCGCCCCTGCGGCGCCGTCCGGCCGCGTTGGGGCAGCAGCGTCGGCCGGAGGCGTTGGGGCAGCAGCGTCACCGCCAGCGGCACCGCGGTCAGCGCCATAGCCGCGGCGCCCCACCCGGCCGAGGCGGGCAGGCCGAGGAAGACGGCGTGGGCCAGCACGCTGGAGCCGTACGTCCACAGATAGAGCGCGAGCATCGGGGCGTCGCGGCTGTCGGCGGTGGCGACAGCGGTGCCGGCCAGTGGCCGCAGGGCGGCCATCACCAGCACCGCGAAGAGCAGCCAGCCCAGGTAGTTGCTGATGGGGATGCCGGGCAGGCCGGGCAGCGCGGGGGTGGCGTTCCGCCAGACCCAGTGCCCCTCGGCGACCATCTGCGGGTCGAGGAAGAGATCCCAGGCGGCCAGCCCGACCGCTGCCAGCGCGATTCGGCGGACAGCCGGCCCGGTGCCCCCGGCCGGCACACCACCGGTGAGGCGGACCGCGGTCAGCCAGGCGGGCCAGGCCATCCAGGTCCAGGCGAGGGGGATGATCAGCGGTACCCCGGCCAGCTTTGGCCCGAGCTGTTCCGCGTAGTCGTAGCTGCCGAACGGGAATCCGGTGGCCACCCCGAGTGCCTCGATGGCGAAGCCGCCGCCGGTGACCACGGCGAGCAACGCCGCCGCCGTCCGAGGGCCCCGGCTGAGCAGCGCGTGGCCGACCGAGAGCAGGTAGCCGAGCAGGACTGTGGCGACGGTCAGCCGGGCCCGGGTCTGCCCCGTGGTCAGGGGGTAGCAGATCTGCACCAGCACCAGTACGGCCAACAGCGCCCAGACGGTCCGCAGGGTCGGCCCCGGCAGGGCGGTGGGCCGGGTCATGTGGGTGCTCTCCCGGCGGCGGTGGGGGAAAGGAGCGGCAGGTCCCGACCGAGTACCCCGAACAGGCGTTCGTCACCGGGGAAGCGGAAGTCGCGCAGGACGTCGACGAAGCCGAAGCGTCGGTACAGTCGCCAGGCCCGGGAGTGCTGCTCGTCTGCCTCCGGGGTGGACAACAGCGTGGTGCTCCCCTCCGCTATCCCGAGCAGGGCGCGCAGCTGGCTGGCGCCCAGCCCGTGCCCCTGCGCGGGTGGTCGGACGTGTAGCTCGACCACCTCGAAGCAGCTGGCCAGCCAACGGCGGCGGGTGGCCGGGTCCAGCATCCGCCCCACCTGGTCGTGCCACCACTGGCCGGGCTTCCCGTGGTACCCGTAGCCGAATCCGGCCAGGTGGCCTTCGGAGGTGAGGCTGGCGACGGCGCGGAAGCCGGGGCGGCGGACGTGGGAGGCGATGTAGCCGCGCCGCGCCCTGAGTAGATCGGCGCGGTACCCCATCGCCTCGCCGTAGACAGCCACCACGTCGTCCAGCCGCCGAACGAGGTCGTCCGGTGTCCACCGCACCAGCCTCATGCCGTCCCCACCTTCGTTCCGCCGTCCGTGGTCCAGCCCAGCACCGTCCGGTCACCGACCACGTCGCGCACCTCGAACCGGGCGAAGAGCTCCTCCGCGTACCACCCCTCGGTGGGGGTTCGCCTGATCGCGGCACGATGCTCGGGGTGACGGTACGCGAATGCGACCAGCTCCGCCGGGGTGCGCCACACGCTGACCGTGCCCTGCCAGCCCAGCGGCGCCTCGCCGACGCCGAAGCGGGCGAGCAGGCCGGGTGCGGTGTGCAGCGCGCGGGCCACCGGGGGTACCGCCCGCCAGAAGGTGACCGCCCGGGCGGGGCGGAGCCGGGCCCGGGTCAGTGCCAGCACCGGGCCGTTGGACCGCCCGCCTGGTGGGTCGCCGAACGGCCGCCGGCCGGACCACTCGCCCCGGCTGGTGAGCGGGCGTAGGTCGATTCGGACGGCGGCGCGGGCGATGCGTGCCCAGGCCCGTCCCACCGGGGAGGCGGCGAAGCCGGTGGCGGCCGCGGGGGAGTCCCACACGGTCAGCGCCGCCCACCGGGTCAGGTCCGCGTCGCGTGGACCGAAGCCGGTGCCGGTCCCGGTGCCGAGCAGTTTGGCGAAGCGGACGCCGGGCAGCGCGCGGAGCCGGCGCGGGTCGGCTGCCATCCGGGCCAGTGCCCGGGGCAGCCCGGCTCGGCTGGTCCGCCACACATGCAGGGTGACCAACTCGGGGACCGGCGCCCGGCGGTTGACCGGGCGTGGCTCGTTCGACAAGCCCGCTCACGCCACCTCGGCCGGTGTGCCGCCGGTTACCCGCAGCAGCTCCGGATAGGTGGTGGGGAAGACCGCGCGGGGTACGCCGCCCGCGGCCCAGATCTCGTCGTACTTGTCGAGGGTGGTGTCCACCAGGGTGCGCAGCGGCCGGGGGTGGCCGACCGGGGCGACTCCACCGATGACCTGTCCGGTGTGTTCGCGGACGAACTCCGGCGTGGCCCGTCGGAGTCGGGTGACGCCGATCGCCGCGGCGAGGCCGACGGTGTCCACCCGGTGCGCTCCGGAGGTCAGCACCAGCAGTGGCCCGTCGGCTGTCTCGAAGACCAGGGAGTTGGCGATCTGCCCGATCTCGACATCGAGGGCGGCGGCTGCTGCCGCGGCGGTGTGGACGGCGTCGGGCAACAGGCGAACCAGGCTGGGTGCGCCAGCGCCGTCGCGTGCTCCAGCGCCGTCCAGCGCCTCCTGCGTCGCTCGTACTTTCGGGTGTGGGTGCATCCGGCCATTCTTCCCGGTGCGCACCGGGCGCCTTCGTTGACCACGCCAGCGGTGGTGGCCGGTGGGCGGCGAGCCCGAGGCGGCGATCACGGGCGGTCCGGCCGCCAGGTTGACTGCGGTGGGGCGCGGCGGCCGGCGACCTGTCCGACGTGCGGCGACGGGTGGCACACGTTGTGTTTTTGTCGGCGGGAGGGTGTACTGTCAGCAGTAGTTAGAACGGGTGTTCGATACGAGGGTTTGCTTCGCATGCTCGTTCCGACAGTCGGAGTGGTGTTTCGCGGCGCCGCTCCGGGCGGGTGCGGCGCCGCGGGTCGCGCCCAGGCCGTGGGCGGTCGCGAGCCCCGGCCCATCAGGCGGGAGCGTCGCCCGCCGCCCTCGACCCCCGGGCGGCGGGCGACGAACCTGCTGGTCATGCCGGCCGGGTGTGGTGTGGGGAAGCGTCCATGCCCGGCCGGCCCCGCCGGTGCGTCTTCCTCCGCACCACTCGACCCGGCGGTCCGCCGGCGGATCAGGTCCGTCGGGTGGCGCCTCGGCCCCTGGAGGAGACAGCGCATGCCGATCAACCCAGCTCCCGCGCCGACGGTGCCGGCTCACGTGCTGCCGCAGCGCACCCCTGTCCAGCTCCTCGCGGTGGCCCGTTGTGGGCTCGTCGAAGCTGCCCGTACCGGCCCCGACGGTCTCCGCTACGCGGCGGCCCACCTGGCGGCTCTGCGGGCCGCCGCGGCGCTGCTCGCCGTCCATGCTCGCCCCGTGCCGGCTCGGCGTAGCCGGGTTACCAGTGTCTGGGTCCTGCTCTCCGGTGTCGCCCCCGAGCTCGACGAGTGGGCCCGGTTCTTTGCCCTGGCGGCCAGTAAGCGCGCCGCTGCCGAGGCCGGCATCCCGCGGGTCGTCACCGCCCGGGAGGCCGACGACCTACTGCGTGCCGCCGAGGAGTTCGTGCTGGTGGTGGCGGCCGCGCTGGGTGTGGTGCAAGCGTCGTCCCCGGCGGGTCGGGCGGCCTGAGCCGCGGCGACGCCGAGGGTGCTGGTAGCAGCAGAGAAGTTTCTCCAATAAGTCCGTTTTGTGAGTTCTTGAGCTATTTGTAATGCGCTGGATCAGTACAACAGCACGACAGGGGGTAGGTCCGATGGCGGGCCGCATGGTGGTCGGTTCCGCCGCGTTGGCGGGTCTGGTGCGTCCGGCGAGTGCGCCGGACCCGATCGGGGGGCAGCGGGTGCTGCCGGTCGCCCCCGAGCTGACCGGCCTGCTGCCCAACCGGGGGCTACGCCGCGGCAGCACGATTTCGGTCGCCGCCGGCCAGCCCCGGCACAGCGGCGCCACCTCCCTGGCCCTGGCGCTGCTCGCCGAGGCGTCCCGGGCCGGCTCGTGGTGCGCCGTGGTCGGGGTGCCGACCCTCGGGGCGGTCGCCGCCGCCGAGCTCGGGATCGCCCTGGACCGGCTCGCCCTCGTGCCGCATCCAGGACCCGAGTGGGCCACCGTCGTCGCCACGCTGATCGATGGGGTGGACGTGGTGGTCGCCGCCGTCCCGGCCGCAGTGTCCGCATCGGTCGCCAGTCGACTGGCGGCGCGGGCCCGGCAGCGGGGCAGCGTCCTCGTCCCGTACGGACGGTGGGACGGTGCCGACCTGACCCTTCGGGTGACCCGGGGAGTCTGGCAGGGAGTCGGTGTCGGCCGGGGCCGGCTGCGGCGGCGGGAGGTCACCGTGGCGGCGCGGGGGCGGGGCGCCGCCACCCGTCCCCGGGAGGTGACGATCTGGCTGCCCGGTACTGGTTCGACCCAGGTGATTCCGGATTCGACCGGTGGCACCCGGGCGGCTTCGCCCACTGGGCGTTCCGGTGCCGGGCGACTCCGGGCGGTGCCACCGGCCACCGACCCGCCCGGGCCGCTCACCCTGGCCGGTTCGGCATGACCGGGCTCCGCACGATGGTGCTCTGGTGCCCGGACTGGCCGGTGGTCGCCGCTGAGCTGGTGGAGGGGGTGCCCAGCACCGACCCGGTCGCGGTACTGCACGCCAACCGGGTGGTCGTCTGCTCCGAGCCGGCCCGGGCCGAGGGAGTGCGTCGAGGACTACGGCGGCGGGAGGCGCAGAGTCGCTGCCCCCGACTCACCGTCGTCGCCCACGATCCCGCCCGGGACGCCCGAGCGTTCGAGCCGGTGGTGGCCGCAGTCGAGGAGCTGGTGGCCGGGGTGGCGGTGGTCCGCCCCGGGATGTGCGCGGTACCGGCCCGGGGCCCGGCCCGCCACCTCGGCGGTGAGGAGGTGGCGGCGGAGCGAATCATCGAACACGTCGCCCAGGCCTGTGCGGTGGAGAGCCAGGTCGGCATCGCCGACGGGGAGTTCGCCGCCGGGCTGGCCGCCCGCGGTGGCCGGGTGGTTCCCCCGGGCGGGACGCCCCGGTTCCTCGCCGACCAGCCGGTCGAGGCGCTCGGTCGACCGGCCCTGGCCGACCTGCTGCGTCGGCTCGGTATCTGCGCCCTCGGCGACTTCGCCGCGCTGCCCCCCGGCGACGTGCTGGCCCGATTCGGCGCCGACGGTGCGCTGGCCCACCGGCTGGCCATGGGCCGGGATCACCGCCCGCTCGCGGTTCGGCAGCCCCCGGTGGACCTGACGGTCACCGCGGACCAGGACGAACCGCTCGACCGGGTTGACGCGGCGGCCTTCGTCGCCCGCGCACTGGCCGAGCGGCTGCACGACCGCCTCGCCGCGTACGGACTGGCCTGCACCCGCCTCGGTATTGAGGCGGTGACCGCGCACGGTCAGGAACTGCACCGAACCTGGCGGCACGACGGTCTGCTCACCGCCGCCGCCATCGCCGACCGGACGCGGTGGCAGCTCGACGGGTGGCTCTCCGGTGGCCGGTCGGGTGCCGAACCGGTGCGGCCCACCGCCGGCATCGTCCGGCTACGGCTGGTGCCCGACGGGGTGGTCGCGCTGGGGGCCCTCCAGCCCGGCCTGTGGGGGGAGGCGGGGGAGGAGCGGGACCGGGCGCACCGGGCGTTGAGCCGGATCCAGGGTCTCCTGGGCCCCGAGGCGGTGGTCACCGCGGTACTCGGCGGTGGACGCTCCCCGGCCGACCAGGTGCGCCTGGTGCCGTGGGGCGATGAACGCCGGTCGGCCCGCCCCGGGTCCCCCACGTCGGGGTGGTTGCCGGGCCGGCCGGGGGAGCCGCCGTGGCCGGGCCGGCTGCCACCGCCGGCACCAGCGGTGGTGCTCCCCGAGCCGCTGGCCGCTACCGTGCGGGACGCCGTCGAGGAGCCCGTCGTGATCAGCGCACGTCTGGCGGTGAGTGCGGCACCGGTGTGGCTCACCATCGGGGCCGGCCCGCCGGTGGCGATCACCGGATGGGCTGGTCCATGGCCGGTTGACGAGCGGTGGTGGGAACCGGCGGCGGCCCGGCGGCGGGCCCGGTTCCAGGTTTGCCTCGCCGATGGTGCCGCCCTGCTGCTCGCGGTCGAGGGGGGCCGGTGGCTGGTGGAGGCGAGCTATGACTGATCCCTGTGGCGCCGGCGGCCCGCCGATGAGTCCCTGTGGCGCCGGCGGCCCGCTGATGAGTCCCAGTGGCGCCGACGGGCACCGATGAGCTTCCACAACCCGGATCTGCCGTGGTCGGAGCTGGAGCGGGTGCTCAGCGGCGAACCCACTCGGGGGCAACGTCGTACCCGCGACCGCGAGCGGCATCTGCACGTGGTGGACCCGCTGGCGGTGGAGGCCGACGGCGGCGATGCTCCCGCGCGGGCCGGTAGGCGTCCGTACCATCCGCCGCCCGCGACAGCCCGTCCAGGCGATGTGGTGCCGTACGCCGAGCTGCACACGCACACCAACTTCAGCTTCCTCGACGGTGCCAGCCACCCGGAGGAGTTGGCCGAGGAGGCTGCCCGACTGGGGCTCACCGCGCTCGCGGTGACCGACCACGACGGTTTCTACGGCGTGGTGCGCTTCGCCGAGGCGGCCCGTGCCCTGCACCTGCCGACGGTCTTCGGCGCGGAGCTCTCCCTCGACCTGCCGGGCGTGCCCAGTGGCGAGCCGGACCCGCCCGGGCGGCACCTGTTGCTGCTCGCCCACGGCCACGAGGGGTACGCCCGGTTGGCCGCCACCATCTCCCGGGCCCAGCTACGCGGTGGCGAGAAGGGCCGTCCGGTCTACGGGGAGTTGGCGGAGGTCGCGGCCGAGTTACGGGACCACGTGCTGGTGCTCACCGGCTGCCGCAAGGGCCACGTACCGGCCGCGCTGCTCACCGAGGGAGTTGACGCGGCGGCCCGGGAACTAGACCGGCTGACCACGCTGTTCGGCGCGGAGATGGTCGCGGTGGAGCTGACCGACCACGGCCACCCGGTCGACACCGACCGCAACGACGCCCTCGCCGAGCTGGCGGAGGCCGCCGGGCTACCGACGGTGGCCACCAACAACGTGCACTACGCCACTCCGGGGCGGCGTCGGCTGGCCACCACCCTCGCCGCGGTCCGCGCCCGCCGTAGCCTGGGCGAGATCGACGGCTGGCTGCCTGCGGCCGGCACCGCTCACCTGCGCAGTGGCGCCGAGATGGCGGCCCGGTTCGCCGCCTATCCGGGGGCGGTGGCCCGAGCCGCCGATTTCGGCGCGGAACTCGCCTTCGACCTACAGCTCGTCGCCCCGGCGCTACCGGCGTATCCGGTGGGTTCCGGGCACACCGAGATGAGCTGGCTGCGTCATCTCACGGCGCGGGGGGCACGCGAGCGCTACGGCCCGCCGGAGGCGCACCCCGAGGCGTACGCGCAGCTTGAACACGAGCTGAACATGATCGAGGAGCTGGGCTTTCCCGGCTACTTCCTGGTGGTCTACGACATCGTCACGTTCTGCCGTGAGCAGGACATCTACTGTCAGGGCCGCGGGTCGGCGGCGAACTCGGCGGTCTGCTACGCGTTACGGATCACCAACGTTGACGCGGTCCGCCACCGGCTGCTCTTCGAGCGCTTTCTCGCTCCGGAGCGGGATGGGCCACCGGACATCGACGTGGACATCGAGTCCTCCCGTCGAGAGGAGGTGATCCAACACGTCTACGCCCGGTACGGGCGGGAGCACACCGCTCAGGTGGCCAATGTCATCTCGTACCGGCCCCGGTCGGCGGTGCGGGACGTGGCGAAGGCGTTCGGGTTCTCCCCCGGCCAGCAGGATGCCTGGAGTAAACAGATAGATCGGTGGGGTTCGGTCGCCGCGGCCGATGTCGAGGGCATTCCCGAGCCGGTGGTGGCGTACGCCGACGCGGTGCAGACCTTTCCCCGGCATCTGGGCATCCACTCCGGCGGCATGGTGATCTGCGACCGGCCGGTGATCGAGGTGTGCCCGGTGGAGTGGGGGCGGATGCCGGGCCGGAGCGTGCTCCAGTGGGACAAGGACGACTGCGCCGCCGTCGGTTTGGTCAAGTTCGACCTGCTCGGCCTCGGCATGCTCGCCGCGTTGCACCACGGTTACGACCTGATCGGGGCACGGCTCGAACTGGGCGACATGTCCCTGGACGACGCCGAGGTCTACGACATGCTCTGTCGGGCCGACTCGGTCGGGGTGTTCCAGGTGGAGAGCCGGGCCCAGATGGCCACCCTGCCCCGGCTCAAGCCCCGCTGCTTCTACGACCTGGTGGTGGAGGTGGCGCTGATCCGGCCGGGCCCGATCCAGGGCGGCTCGGTGCATCCGTACATCCGGCGTAAGAACGGCCAGGAGCCGGTCACCTTCCCGCATCCGCTGATGCGTAACGCGCTGGAGAAGACCTTGGGCGTGCCGCTGTTCCAGGAGCAGCTCATGCAGCTTGCCATCGACCTGGCCGGCTTCGACGCGGCCGAGGCGGACCAGCTGCGCCGGGCGATGGGGGCCAAGCGGTCGGCGGAGCGGATGGCCCGGATCGCCGATCGGCTCTACGCCGGGATGGCCGAGCGGGGCATCACCGGTGAGCTGGCCGACGATGTCTTCCGGAAGCTCACCGCGTTCGCCAGCTACGGCTTCCCGGAGAGCCATGCGATGAGCTTCGCCTACCTGGTCTACGCCAGTTCCTGGCTCAAGCGGTACCACCCGGCACCGTTCCTGGCCGCGCTGCTCAACGCCCAACCGATGGGGTTCTACTCGCCGCAGACCCTGGTGGATGACGCGCGTCGGCACGGGGTGGAGGTCCGTCGGCCGGATGTCAATGCCAGCGGTGCCGGGGCGGTCCTGGAGTCCACCCCGAACACCCGGTGGGGAAGCCAGCCGGGGGAGCCGCCGCACGAGTGGGGGCTGGGTGGTCCGGCGGTCCGGCTCGGGCTGGGCAGCGTGCGTACGCTCGGTGTGGAGGTGGCCGAGCGGATCGAGACCGAGCGGGCAACGCACGGGCCGTATCAGGATATGTCGGACCTGGCCCGGCGGGCGGGTCTGACCGCCACGCAGCTGGAGGCGCTCGCCACCGCGGATGCCTTCGCGTGTTTCGGCGTCACCAGACGACAGGCGCTCTGGAGCGCCGGGGCGGCGGCCCAGGAGCATCCCGACCGCCTGCCCGGTACGGTGCCCGGCACGGTCGCGCCGATGTTGCCCGGGATGGCGGCGGTCGATCGTCTCGTCGCGGATGTCTGGGCGACCGGGCTGTCGCCGGAGAGCCATCCGGCCCGGTTCGTCCGGGACCAGCTCGATGCTTTGGGGGCGGTGCCGATCGCCCGGCTTGCGCTGGTGGAGCCGGGGCGGCGGATTCGGGTTGGCGGGATCGTCACCCACCGGCAGCGTCCGGCGACCGCGGGTGGGGTCACCTTCCTCAACCTGGAGGACGAGACGGGGATGCTCAATGTCACCTGTTCCCCCGGGCTGTGGCAGCGCTATCGGCAGGTGGCGAAGAACAGCGGAGGGCTGGTGGTCCGGGGTCTCCTCCGCCGGCACGAGGGGGTGATCAATCTCACCGCTGATCGACTGGACCCGATTGAGCTCCAGGTTCGGCCGCCCGCCCGTGACTTTAGATGATCGTTGAGTGATTCAGGTTACGGTTTTTCGCTCTGGGTGGCGGGAGACTCCATGCCCGCGCTGGCAACGTGGCCCGCGCGGTACGAGGGGACGAACCGATGACGGGGAATCGCGCCTACCACGGTGGGGTGGCCAACACGAGCCGGACCCGGCTCGGCACCGGGTGGGTGCCCACCCATCACGCCGAGGCCCGGGAGTACGAGATCACCGAGGGGCCGGTGGCGAACTCGGTGCGTTCGCGGCACGAGGAGGAGGCCGTCACCGGCGGCGAGTCCTGACCCGTCCCGAGTCCTGACCCGTCCCGAGTCCTGACCGGCCAGCCGTTCCGGAAGGGACTGGACGTGGTGACTAGGCTGGTCGAGGTGGAGCAGACCCGAGGGCGGCTCGCTGGCCCGCCGCTGACCCCGCGTACCGCTGTCATCTGGTCGGTGCTGCGCGCCGAGCTTGACCGCCGTGCCGGCACTGACCTGACCGTACTCGACGTGGGTGGGGGCACCGGCGGCTTCGCGGTCCCGCTGGCCCTGGCGGGGCACCGGGTGACCGTCGTGGACGCCAACCCCGACGCGCTCGCCGCGCTGACCCGCCGCGCTGCTGAGGCCGGGGTCGCCGACCGGGTGCATGCGGTGCAGGGCGACGGTGACGCGCTCGCAGGGCTCGTGGCGCCGGCCAGCGTGGATCTGGTGCTCTGTCATGCCGTTCTGGAAGTGGTTGACGACCCGGCGGCGGTGGTCGCGGCACTGGCCGGTGCGCTGCGCCCCGGCGGGGCCGCGAGCGCGCTGGTCGCCGGGCGGGCCGCCGCTGTGCTCGGCCGGGCCATGACCGGCCAGCTGGATGTCGCCGCGCTCCTTGCCGCCGACCCCTCCGGAGCCGCCGGTCCCCGGGACACGCTGCGGCGGCGCTTCGCCGCCGATGAGGCGGCCGCGCTGCTCACGGCCGCTGGTCTGGCGGTCGAGGAGATCCACGGCGTACGCGTCCTCACCGATCTGCTGCCCGCCGCGGTCGCCGATGGCCAGCCCGCCGCCCTGCTGGAGCTGGAGTTGGCGCTCGCCGCCCAACCGCCCTGGCGGGACCTCGCCGCCCAGTTGCACCTGTTTGCCCGTCGGCAGGCATGACCGGCCCGCCGGAGCACACCCGCCTGCCGGGCATCCCGCTGCCGGGGGCCGGTTCCGGTTCGCCCGCCGGGGCTGACTCCGGGGCGAGCGATCCGTACGGGATCCTCGCCCCCCGGTACGGCGTGGCGAGCCTCGCGGACATCCTGCCCGCCGCGCTCGCGGCGCTGGGAGTGCCCGGCGCGACCGACGTGCTCGGCCTGACCACCGTGCTGGACGGGGTGCGCCGGATCGCCGTGCTGTTGGTGGATGGGCTCGGCTGGCAGCAGATCCCCACCGCCACGCCGTACGCACCGGTTCTGGCTGGGCTGGCCGCAACCGCTGGCCGGCCGCTCACCTCCGGCTTTCCGTCGACCACTCCGACCAGCCTGGTGACCCTCGGTACGGGCACTGCCCCCGGTGCGCACGGCGTGCTCGGGTTCACCCTGCGGGTCCCCGGCACCGACCGGGTGCTCAACCACATCGACTGGGCCGGCGACCCGGAGCCGTTGCACTGGCAACCCGTACCCACCCAGCTGGAACGGGCCCGGGCCGCCGGGGTCCGGGTGACGGTGGTGAGCCGGCCCGAGTTCGGCGGGAGCGGCCTCACCCTGGCGGCCAATCGGGGTGGCGACTACCGGGGTGCGGCGGACGTTGACGAACTGGGTCGGGAGATGTTGGCCGCGCTGGCGGCTGGGTCCGGGCCCACCCTGGTCTCTGGCTATCACCCCGACCTCGATCGGCACGGCCATCTCAGCGGGGTCGATTCGGCGCCGTGGCGCGCCGCCGCGGCCGATGTCGACCGGCTGCTGGCTCGTCTCGTGGAAGGGCTGCCGCCGGACGCGGCATTGCTGGTTACCGCCGACCACGGTCAGCTCAACATTCCCCTCGAGCACCGGTTCGACCTGGACGCCGACCCGCGCCTGCGGGCCGGCGTGACGGTGGTGGCCGGCGAGCCCCGAGTTCGCTACCTGCACGTGCGGCCCGGCGCCCGGGACGACGTGGTGGCCAGCTGGTCGGCCGTGCTCGGTGCCGCCGCCCGGGTCACCACCCGGGCGGAGCTGGTGGCGGCCGGCTGGTTCGGCCCGGTGCCCGAGGAGCACCTGGGCCGAATCGGTGACGTGGTGGTGCTCTGCAACAGCGACTACGCCGTGCTGGCCACCCGGTCCGAGCCGCCGATCGCGAGCCGGCTGGTGGCCTACCACGGTTCGGACACCGCGGCGGAGATGACGATCCCACTGCTGGTGGTCCGGGGCTGAGCTGCGGTTCCGCTACCGCGCCGCTGGCCAGGGCGGGGAAAACCGAACTACCCTGCGGGTATGGGCCGCAGCCAGTCGTTGCCGCGCGGCGGCGACCCGCGTTTCGGGCCGGACGCCGACGATTCCGGATGCCGTGTCCTGCACGTCGACATGGACGCGTTCTTCGTCGCTGTCGAGGTGTGCCGCCGGCCGGAGCTGCGTAGCCAGCCGGTCGTGGTCGGCGGGCTTGGGCCGCGGGGGGTGGTGAGCTCGGCGAGCTACCCGGCCCGACGGTACGGCGTCCGCAGCGCGATGCCGACCGCGCGGGCCCGGGCGCTCTGCCCGCATGCGGTCTTCCTGCCGCCCGACTTCACCGCCTACACGACCGCCTCGCGCCGGGTCATGCAGATCTTCCGGGAGGTCACCCCGCTGGTCGAGCCCCTCTCCCTGGACGAGGCGTTCCTCGACGTGGCCGGCGCCCAGCGGCTGTTCGGCCCGCCGTCGGCGATCGCCCGGCTGATTCGCGAGCGGGTGGCGACCGAGGTGGGGATCACCTGCTCGGTCGGGGTGGCGTCGAGCAAGTTCGTCGCGAAGCTGGGCTCGACGCGGGCCAAGCCGGACGGGCTGCTGGTGGTTCCGACCGCGCGGGTGCTCGAGTTTCTGCACCCGCTGCCGGTGGAGGCACTCTGGGGGGTTGGGGAGCGGTCGGCCGAGACGCTGCGTCGGCTCGGCCTGGTCACCGTCGGTGAGCTGGCGCAGGCGCCGGACGGGATGCTCCGTCGGGCGCTCGGTACCGCCGCGGCCCGGCACCTGCACGAGCTGGCGTGGGGGCGGGACCCGCGGCGGGTCACCCCGGAGCGGGGGGAGAAGTCGGTCGGTGCGGAGGTGACGTTCGACGTTGACGTGACCGATCGGCGGGAGATCCGTCGGGCGCTGCTCGGCCTCGCCGAGAAGGTCGGTGCCCGGCTGCGCCGCGGTGGCCAGGTGGGGCGGACGGTGACGTTGAAGGTGCGGCTGGCCGATTTTCGTACGGTAAGCCGCTCCCGCAGCCTCTCTGTTCCGACCGATGTCGGTCGGGAGATGTTCGACACTGTCTGGGCGCTGTACACCCTCCTTGACCCCGGGGAACCGATCCGGCTGGTCGGCGTCCGGGCCGAGCAGATCGTGCCCGTCCGGGACGCACCCCGGCAACTCGCCCTTGGTGAGCCGGCGCGGGGGTGGCGGGAGGCCGAACGTGCCGTTGACGCCGCCGCTGCCCGTTTCGGGCGTTCCGTCATCGGCCCAGCCAGTCTGTTGCGCCCCCGTGACCAGCAGCTGAGGGAAAATCAGCACCGGCCATAGGTCGTCCCGCTTTCCGACGCGCGAGGGCCCTCGTAGACTTGTGGGTAAGCAGCTGGTTGGCTGCCACGGTCTGTCGGCCGCCCGGGCCGACCAACGTGACCGGGGAGGAGTGCCGTGCCGCTCTCGGAGCACGAGCAGCGGCTGTTCGATCAGATCGAGCGGTCGCTTGCCGAGGACCCCAAGTTCGCCTCGGCCGTGCGCGCCAGCGACCCGCGTTTCCACGCGCGGCGTCGTCTGCTCATCGCTGCCGGCGTGGTCGTCGTCGGCCTGTCCCTGCTGGTTTACGGCGCGGTGATCAAGACGCCGCCGCTGGCGGTGGCGGGTTTCGTCGTCATGTTGGCCGCGTTGGGCTTCGGGGCGCAGTCGCACCGGCGGTCGCAGTCCCCCGACCTACATGTCGTGGGCGGGACGACGACAACGCGCCGCCGGCCCCGTGGGCGGTCGGGGCGTCGACCGTCAATCCTGGACCGGATGGAGGACCGGTGGCGGCAGCGCCCGGAGGGGCGCCGTTGAGCCCTTGACCGTCCCGCCCCAACCGGTGGTCCCCGGTTGGGGCGGGTGTGTCAACGGGGGCGGCGGTTGACGAGCAGCCGGCGCGGGCTCCAGCGTAGGGTCACGGCCCGGAACCGACCGTAGGAAGACGTCAGGCGGGTGAGGGCGGCAGCGGCGGCCTCCCGCCAACGCAGCAGCACCGACGAGGGCAGGGCTGCCGCCAGCAGGCGCGTGCGGCGGTCGGATCCTGCCACGAGCGCGGCCCGGACCCGACGCAGAGCTGGCAGTAGCGGCTCCCCGGGTTGCGGATCGCGGGCGTAGCGGGCGAGCTCCTCGGCCCGGCCCAGCAGCCGTACCGCCGACCTGGCCTCGCTGTCCGCACGGAAGGTGTCGCGGGCGAGCCGGCTGGCGGTGGCGCGCGGCGTCTCCGCCCCGTTGATCCGTTGCCGGAAGTCCACCAACGTGTCCAGCAACTCGTCCCAGGCCGCGTGCGCGTCGGCCCGTGCCCGGTCCGCGTCGGCCAGCACCACCATCCGGTGGTCGCCCGAAGGTATCCCGCCCGCGGCCACCCCGGCCGGCGCGGCCGACGGCGTTCGTCTGCCACTGCGCCGTCGGCGTAGGGCGGACCGCTGTAACGCCGGTGCGGTGAGCAGCACGAGCAGGGCCACTGCCCCGACAGCCCACCAGAGCCAGGAGGATCCGGGCCGGGTGGGGGTGCTGGTGCCGTTCGGCAGCCCCGACAACTCCTCCCCCAGCCCTTCCTGCAGCTGGTTCTGACTCGTCCCGGAACCGGAGCCCGCCGGCCCCGCTGACGCGCTCGGCCCCGGGGCGACCTCCTCCTCCACCTCCAGATCGGGGGCCCAGTCGGAGCGGACGGCCCCCGGCACGCCGTATGCGGGAGTAGCGTCAAACGGAACCCAGCCGAACCCGTCGAAGTAGACCTCGGTCCAGGCATGCAGGTTGCGGTTGGTCAACACGTAGGTGTCCCCGTCGGAGTTGGCGCCGGTGGTGAACCCGAAGGCAACCCGTGCCGGAATGTCGGCGGCCCGGACCAACCACGCCATCGCGGCAGCGTACTGCTGACAGAACCCGACCTTGTTGGTGAGGAAGTCGACGATCTCCTCACCGCTGGTGCCTCCCTCGGTGCTGAGGGCGTAGCTGAACCCGTTCTCCGTGGCGAAGTGGTCATAGATGGCCCGCACCTTGTCGTACTCGGTGCGTTGGCCCTGGGTCAGCTCGTCCACCAACGCCTCCACCTCGGGCACCGCCGGGGTGACCGTCTGTCGGCGGAGGCTATGCTCGGCCGGGAGCGGGCCGGCCTGCCGCAGGGCCGCCGGCGAGTAGGTCGACCGCACGTACTCGAACTCGTAGCGCTTGCCCGACGAACGCTCCCGGTTGGAGAAGAGGACCTGCTGGCTCGGGTCGAAGGACCAGCTGCCGTCCAGCTTGAACTGCACCGGCTCGGGGTACACCGGCAGCAGCGGCATGTCGAAACCCTCCATCACCTCGACCGTCGCCTGGTAGCGGGCGCGGGTGATTTCCGCCCGGTCGGGCACGGTCGGGCGGAAATCCCGGTTGACCGGTACCCCACTCGGAGACCGGGCCTGGAAGCCACCGCTTCGCAACTGGTCGGCAGTGCCGAACCGTAGATAGGGCGGGGACGGCTCATTGGTGGTCACCTTCACCATGTCGGTGATCTCGCCCTGGTTGAGCTGGCCTTGGAGAGCCGAGAAAAGGTCGACCTGGCCGGTTGTGCCCCGGCCCGATCCGCCCGTGCCGTCCCCGGCGCCGGAGCCGAGCGTGCTGAGTAGGCCGCTGGTCATCCCCGGCACCGCCAGCGGCAGCAGGACCGCGACCGCGACCCCCACCGCCGCGAGTCGGCGACCGGCGGCGGCAAGCGGGGATGCCTCCCACACGTCCACCCCCCGGCCGTCGCCGGTGAATCGCCGGCCGAACCGGCGGACCCGGTCGACGTTGTCGGCGGCCAACAGCCACAGGTAACCGGCCGCGCCGACGGCGAACGGCACCGGAGGGACGCTGTTCACGTAGACGGCCACCGGGACCGAGTAGATGGCCAGCATCGGCAGACCGGCGAGTGCGGGCCGGCGCAGCCCGACCGCCAACACGTCAACCAGCACGGCGACCCCGCCGATGCCGAGTACGGTGACGAACAGCATCGGGTCGGTGTCGGGCACCTTTACCCGATAGCTGCGCATGTCTACCAGCGACGCCTCCGCCAGCGCCCCGAAGTGCCCGATGGTGGCCGGGGTCGGCACCACGCCCAGCAACTCGGTGCCCGCGGGGAACAGCCAGGTCAGGGCGAGTAACAGGCCACCGAGCATGGCCAGCACCTGCCCCCACAGCGGGGCCCGACCCAACCGGGCCAGGGCGGCCACCGCGGCCACCGCGGCGACGGTGATGGTCGACTGGACCAGCCAGGTCCAGCGGTCGAAGATGGCCGACAACGGCGCCGCGGCGAGCAGGGTCGCGGCCGCGGCGACCAGGCCCAGGTTCCGGTGGGAGATCATGTGCGCGGCCTCCGGTTCATCGTCTGCTTGCCACGGTCTCGGCCGACGCGGCCCGGACAGCGAAGCCCTGTGCGCCCCGGCCGGCCTGCGGCCACAGGGCCGGTAGCCGGGAGCCATGGTCCACGCCGATCACTCGCCAGCCACTTCGGACCAGCGCAAGCGCGGCGGTGGCGTGCGCGTCGTCGGCCTCGGCCCGGGCACTGGCCGGCAGGGTCAGCCAGGTGGAGCTGTTCTGCAGAAACGCCACGCAGGTGGCGCCGTTGCCGCGTAACGCGGCCAGTAGCTCGGCCTCAACGGTGCTGAGCGTCCCGAACAGGCCGATGATCAGACCACCGCCGACGTGTTGCCGAATCTCCCGGATCAGCGTGGCGATCTCGATCCGCTGGTCGAGACGGGCGTCGGCGAGGTTGTCCAGGAGGAGCCCGTGCCCGCTCGCCTCCGTCGCGTCGATGTCCGTACCGGAGCCGGTGAGCAGCCGTAGCCGGTAGCCGCTCTGCCGCAGGTGCATGGCGATGCTCGCGGCGGCGGAGACCGCCCACTCGAAGCTGGCCGTCGGCCCGTCACCACAGTGCCCGTACGCCCGGGTGTCCAGCAGCACGGTGGCGCGGCTTTCCCAGGGTTGCTCCTCGCGGCGGACCATCAGCTCACCCGTGCGTGCGGTGGACTTCCAGTGCACCCGTCGTAGGTCGTCGCCCAACCGGTACTCCCGGGTCGCCGCATCGTCCTCGCCGTGTACCGCGACCGACCGGGCCCGGCTGTCGCCGCTGCCCGCGTACTCGCTGGGAAGTCGGACGGTGGGCAGGGGCGTGGCCTGCGGGACGACCGTCAGCTGGTCGGTGCTGGGGAAGGCGCGGGTCACCTCGCACAGACCGAATGGGTCGGTCATCCGGACCACCAGTGGGCCGATCCGGTATCGGCCGCGTACGTCGGCCTGCACCGTGTACGCCACCGAGCTGGCCTGCTGCGCGCCGAGCCGGTCCAACACGACCCGGGGCCGGCTGCCCAGCGCGTACGGCAGTCGGTCCTCCAGCAGGAGCGTACCGGTGGGCAGGCGGGACAGGTTCTGGAGGCGCAGCACCACCCGGGAGCTGGTGCTGACCGGTACCCGCTCTGGTTCCAGCGACCGATTGCAGGCCAACTTGTACCGGCTACGGCCAACGTAGAGTGCGGCCAGCAGTGGCAGGACTGCGAGCAGCGCCGCCACCCGGAGCAGATCCCGTTCGCCGAGGATGGCGGCCGAGATCCCCGCCGCGACCGCCGCGGCGAGGAACGACCGGCCCCGCGTGGTCAGCCCGTGCAGCCCGTCGCGCACCCTCACGCCCTCCGCGGCTCGTACGACACCCGGCTGCTGTCGGTGGCGGGCCGGGTGTCGTACGACGAACGCCGGCGTTCCTGCGGCAGCGGCAGCCGGTGCACCAGATCGGAGACGATCGTGTCGGTGGTGCGTCGGGCCAGCTGGGCGTCGGCGGTCGGAATGATTCGGTGTGCCAGCACCGGTACGGCCAGCACCTGCAGATCGTCGGGGAGGACGTAGTCGCGCCCCTCGAGCGCGGCGACCGCGCGGGCGGTGCGCAGCAACTGGAGGGTCGCTCGGGGCGACGCGCCGAGGCGGAGGTCGGGAGCCTCGCGGGTTGCGGTGACCAGCTCCACCGCGTAGCGCTTGAGGGCGTCGGCGACGTGCACCTGCCGGACGTGGGTGATGAGTCGGCGCACGGTGCTGGCGTCGGAGACCGGCCGCAGCGACTCCAGTGGGTCGGTGGCGCCATGCGCGTCGAGCATCGCCAACTCGGCCCCGACGTCCGGGTATCCCATCGCGATCCGGGCGGTGAAGCGGTCGCGCTGGGCTTCCGGCAGCGGGTAGGTGCCCTCCATCTCGATCGGGTTCTGGGTAGCGACCACCATGAACGGCGTCTGCAGCGGGTAGGTTATGCCGTCTACGGTGACCTGCCGCTCCTCCATGCACTCCAACAGCGCGGACTGGGTCTTCGGCGAGGCCCGGTTGATCTCGTCGCCGACCACCAGGTTGGCGAAGACCGCGCCGGGACGGAACTCGAAGTCGTGCGTCTCCTGGTTGTAGACGCTGACTCCGGTGACGTCGCTGGGTAGCAGGTCGGGGGTGAACTGGATCCGGCGTACCGAGCAGTCGATCGAGCGCGCCAGTGCCTTGGCCAGCTTGGTCTTGCCGACCCCGGGGACGTCCTCGATGAGCAGGTGGCCCTCGGCGAGCAGAACGGCGAGGGCGAGTTGCACGGTGGCGGTCTTACCCTCAATGACCTGTTCGATGTTCGCCACGATCGCGTCACCGACGGCGCAGAACTCATCGTGTGGCAGCAGACCGCCCACCTCGTCCCAGGTCTGTTGGGTCACGAACGTCCTCCTCGTCGCCTCGACGGCAGCTCCGTCCGGAGCGGCTGGCCCCGCCGTTGGGTTGGCGCGGTCCCGCGTAAGCCTCGTCTGCCGCAGAAATCTCACTGGCCTCTCAGGCTAGCGAGGTTTGACACCACAGCCGACCGGCACCGGTGTTCCATCGCAAACGTCCGGATTATTCGTCCGTCGGGGGGAGGTGTCGACGGGGCACCGGACGGGTAGTAGTCCGCAGCCCCGACCCGGTCGGTGGAGTAGGGAGAAGGAGATGGCAGCCGCGGCGGTGCCGGGGGTTCGTGGGCGACACCGGTCCGGCTGCTGCGGGCCGGCATGATTCTCGCTGTCGTCCTCGGCGGGCAGTTCCTCCTCGCTGCCGTAGCGCCGGTGCTGACCTGGTGGTTGGGGCGGAACGCCGGCTACCTGCTCGCCGTCGGCTATCTGGCCGGGGCGGGTCTGCTCTTCTCCCAGCGTCCACTCCTGCTCGCCGACCAGGCCGTCATCTTCTCCTGGCCGTGGCTACCGTCGCTCGGGGTCTACGCGGAGCTGCGGATGGACGCACTCAGTCTCATCTTCGCCCTGCTGGTGTTGGGGGTGGGCGCGTTCGTCATGGCGTACTGCCCGCGCTACCTGAGCCCGGACAGCCGGCACACCCGGGTGTACGTGACGATGACCCTGTTCGCCGCGGCGATGCTGGGTCTGGTGCTCGCCGACGACCTGCTGCTGCTGTTCGTCTTCTGGGAGCTGGCCAGCATCCTGTCGTTCGTTCTCATCGGGCAGGACGGTCGCCCGCAGGCCCGTGGGCCGGCGATCCAGGCCCTCGTCGTCACCACCACCGGTGGGGTGGCGCTGCTGGTGGCGGTGGTGGTGCTGACCGCGAGCCTCGGCACCAGCGACCTCCATCTGATCCTGGCCGATCCGGGCCGGCTGGCGACCGGACCCGCCTGGGCCGCGGGCGCCCTGGTGATCTTCGCGGCGATCACGAAGTCGGCGCAGGTGCCGTTCCATTTCTGGCTGCCCGGTGCCATGGTCGCCCTCACCCCGGTCAGCGCCTATCTGCACGCCGCCACGCTGGTGAAGGCGGGCATCTACCTGCTGATGCGCTTCTCGGCGCTGTTCGGCGGACAGTGGCCGTGGGACCTGACGTTGATCGGCCTCGGGCTGCTCACCGCGATCGTCGGCGCGGTGTTGGCGCTCCGCCAACACGATCTCAAGGCCCTGCTCGCGTACTCCACGGTGAGCCAGCTCGGCCTGCTGGTCAGCGTCATCGGCGTCGGCACGCCCGCCTCGGACGCGGCGGCGATCCTCTACACGATCGCGCACGCCCTGTTCAAGGCGACGCTGTTCATGCTGGTGGGGATCATCGACCGGCAGGCGGGCAGCCGGGACATCCGGGCCCTGTCCGGGTTGCGGCGGGCGATGCCGATCACCGTGACGCTTACCGTGTTGGCGGCCATGTCGCTGGCCGGTCTGCCGCCGACGATCGGCTTCGTCGGCAAAGAGGCGATCTTCGAGGCGCTCATCACGGTGGACGAGGTGCCCTGGCTCGGGTGGATCGCCGCCGGCCTGGCGGTACTCGCCGCGACGCTCACCTTCGCGTACGCCGCGCGGCTGGTCCATGGTGTCCTCTCCGGCCCGACCCGGCAGCGTGAGCTGCACGAACCAGCCTGGTCGTTCCTGGCGCCGGCAGCGGTCGCGGCCCTCCTCGCCACCGCTCTCGGCCCGGCCGTCGCCCTCCTCAGCCCGATGGTGGAGCGGGCCGCCAGCGATGCCCGGCCCCAGGGGCCGGCGCCGTACCTGGCCTTCTGGCACGGCTTTACCCCGGCGCTCGGGCTCTCCGCGCTCACCGTCCTGCTCGGGACGCTGCTGTTCTGGTACCGGCGCCGGACCGATCCGGTGCTCGCGGCGATACCGACCACCCCACCGTTCACCGGCTACCTCGAGCGGTGGCGGCGTGCCCTGGTGCGCTTCGGGGCGATCGTGGCCCGACCCGCCCGGGTCACGGCTCCGGCCCCCTACCTGGCCCGGCCGCTGCTGGCCCTGGTGGCGCTGGCGGCCGTCGCCGGGCTGCTCCTCGGCCCGCTGCCCACCGGGCATCCGGACGCCACCCGACCGGGGGACTGGCTCGTGCTCGGGCTGCTGTTGGTCGCCCTCGCCGGCCTGCTGACCACCCGGTCGGCGCTCGCGGCGGTCGCGCTGACCGGCGCGGTCGGCCTGATCCTTTCAGCCTGGTTCCTCACCACCGGCGCCCCGGACGTGGCGCTCACCCTGATGCTGGTCGAAGTGCTCACCACGGTGGTGGTCATGCTCGCCCTGCGGGGCCGGCCCGGCCGGTTGGTCGCGCCGGGCCGACGGGTGGGGTTAGTCGCCGGCGCCGGGTTGGCGGTGCTCGCCGGGGTGGCGGCGGCGGTGGCGACCGCGGCGTTGACCGGCCGCCGGGACCTGTCGCCCGCCGGCGACTGGTACCTGCGGGAATCGTCCTCGGCGACCGGGGGGCAGAATCTGGTCAACACCATCCTCGTCGACATCCGGGCCCTGGACACCCTCGGTGAGGCGGTCGTACTCGCGGTGGTCGCGGTGGGGCTGATCGGCCTCGCCCGGCCGGCCGAGGCCGTACGGAATCCTCCCGACGCGGTACGGCATGCCGTCGATCCGGTGCTCGAGCTGGCGTACCGCGTGCTGGCTCCGGTCATGCTCGTCGCGTCCGCGGTGTTGTTCCTCCGCGGCCACCAGGAGCTCGGGGGCGGGTTCATCGCCGCTCTGCTCGCCGGTACCGCGGTCGGACTCGGTCACCTGGCGCACCCGGCGGGAGCGCCGCTGCTGGGCCGGCTCCGGGGAGCGCCGCTGCTCACCGTCGGTCTGCTACTGGCGCTCGTCGCGGGCTTGGTGCCGCTGGCCGGGGGCCTTGCCTTCCTGGCCCCGGTCAAGTTCCCCCTGCCCGGCGTCGGTTCGGTGTCGTCGGCTCTCCTGTTCGACCTGGGGGTG
Organism: Salinispora sp. H7-4; assembly: GCF_013416675.1. Taxonomy (NCBI): domain Bacteria; kingdom Bacillati; phylum Actinomycetota; class Actinomycetes; order Micromonosporales; family Micromonosporaceae; genus Salinispora; species Salinispora sp. H7-4. Next base: position 76,615 of record NZ_JABZED010000016.1, on the reverse strand, counting down.
TACCTGATGGTTCTGGCCCTGGTCGTGGCGGCGGTCCGTCGACTGGACAGCGCGCCCGCCGGCCCGGCGCCCGGGCCGGTTCGGGAGTGGGTCCGATGAGCGGGCCGCTGATCGTTGGGGTGCTGGTGGCGGCCGGCGTCTTCCTCCTGCTCCGCCCCGGGCAGCTGCGGCTGGTGCTCGGCTTCGTGCTGCTCGGGCACGCGGTGAACGTGCTCCTGCTGGCCGCTGGTGGGCTGCACCGGCGGGAGCCGCCGGTTGACGGTGGTGGCCCGGAGAACGCCGACCCGCTGCCCCAGGCATTCATCCTGACCGCCATCGTGATCACCTTCGGTATCACCGTCTACCTGCTGCGGCTGCTGCGCCGCGCCGCCCGGCGGGGGAGTCGGCCACCGGAGACGTGGGACGGGGGGTCGCGGTGAGCATCCTGTTGATTGTTCCGGTGGCGGGTCCGCTCCTCGCCGCCGCCGTGCTGCTCGCTCTTCCGGACCGGCTGCTGCTGCGCCGGGTGGTGGCGCTGCTCGCCACGGCGGCCGTCATCGCGGTGGGTGTCGGCCTGCTGGTGGCGACCTCCGGCGGCGAGGTTCCGGTGCTCCGGGTCGGGGATTGGCCTCCGGTTGTCACGATCACCTTGGCCGCTGATCCCCTGAGCGCGTTGCTGGTCACGGTCTCGGCGATGGTGGTGCTGGCCTGCCTGGTGGCCGCCGCCGGGACCGCAGATGACCGCCAGCGGGCCTTCCTGCCGCTGACGATGGTGCTGTCGGCCGGGGCGTACGGCGCGTACCTCACCACCGATCTGTTCAACCTGTTCGTGCTGGTCGAGGTCATGCTCGTTCCGTCCTACGTGCTGCTGGCGCTCTCCGGCGGACCGGGGCGTGCCGGTGCGGGCCGGGTGTACATCGCCACCAGCCTGCTCGGCTCCACGATCCTGCTGGCCGGTGTCGGACTGCTCTACGGGGTCACCGGTACGGTCGGGCTCGCGGACCTCGCCGGTATCGCCCGGGAGGTACCCGCCGCCGCGGCCGCCGGCGGTGTCGTGCTGCTGGCGTTCGCGCTCAAGGGCGCGCTCGTGCCGCTGCACGACTGGCTGCCCCGCGCCTACCCGGTCGCGTCACCGGTGGTCGTCGCGCTCTTCTCCGGTCTGCTCACCAAGGTGGGGCTGTACGCGATCATCCGGATCTACGCCGTGTTGTACGGCGGCGACCCGGCGTACCACCCGTTGCTGGTGGCGGTGGCGCTGGCGTCCATGGTGATCGGGGTGCTCGGCGCGATCGGCGTCGGTTCGATGCGGAAGGTGCTGGCCTTTCACATGGTGAGCCAGATCGGCTACGTGCTGCTCGGGTTGGCCCTGTTCACCGCCGCGAGTCTCGCCGCCGCCATCTTCTACCTGGCCCAGTACGTGCTGGTGAAGGCGGCACTGTTCCTGTGCGCGGCGGTGGTGGTGGCCACCCGCGGTACCGACCGGTTGAGTCGGCTGGGTGGGCTGGCCTCGTCCAGCCCGCTGCTCGCGTTGGCCTTCGGCGTCGCCGCGCTCTCCCTGGCTGGTCTGCCCCCGTTCGGCGGGTTTCTCGCCAAGTTTCTGGTGCTGCGGGCCGCCAACGAGGTCGGTGACTGGCTCGTGCTGACGGTGGCGGTGTTGGTCAGCCTGGTGACGCTGCTGTCGATGCTGAAGATCTGGGGTGTCGCGTTCTGGGGTGAGGTGCCGCGAGCGGCCCGGGAGCGAACGGCCCGCCCCGGTCTGGCGCTGCTGGGACCGCCGTTGGCGCTCGGCGGGTGCGCGCTGCTGCTCGGGCCGTTGGGCGGGCCGCTGCTGCAGGTGGCCGACGACGCCGCGGCGGGGCTGCTGGAGCCGGCCGGGTATGTGCGGGCGGTGAGCGGCCGATGAGCGGCGTGGTGCGGCGGGCGGTGAGCGGCGTGGTGCGGCGGGCGGTGAGCGGGCGGTGAGCGGCGGGGTGGGCCGGGCAGTGGGCGACGTGGTGCGGCGGGCCGCGGTCCGGGTGGCGCGGATGGTGGGGTTCCTGGCCTGGTTCACGGGTCGGCTGGTGCAGGCGAACCTGATGGTGGCCCGGGAGATCGTCACTCCGGGCCTGGCGCTGCAGCCCGCGGTGGTTCGGGTTCCGCTGCGCGCCCGGACCGACTCCGAGGTGGCCCTGCTCACGCTCTTCGTCACCCTGACCCCGGGCACCCTCGCGCTGGCGGTGCGGCGGGACCCGCGGGTGATGTGGGTGCACGGCATGTACGCCGACGACGCGCTGGCGTTTCGCCGCGCCGTGGCGGAGCTGGAGGGACGGCTGTTGGCTGCCGTCCGACCGGTCGGCGGCGGCCGGACCGGTGGTGAGGGAGGTGGGTGACGGATGCTCCTGCTCGACGTGGTGCTGGTGGTGCTCGCCCTGTCGATGACCGTGGTGCTCGGCCGGTTGATCGTTGGCCCCACGGACGCCGACCGTGCGGCCGCGCTCGACCACGGCTTCTTCGTGTTCCTGGCGGCGGTGGCGGTGTTGGCGGTGCGGTTGGACGCGCCCGGACTGCTGGACCTGGTCCTCACCGGCACCCTGGTCAGCTTCTTGGCCACGGTCGCGTTGGCCCGTCTGGTGCATCGGCGGCGGCCATGATTCGCATGCTGGTCGCCTCCGCGCTGCTGGTCATCGGCGCCGGCCTGATCGTGATCAGCTCCATCGGGCTGATCCGACTGCCCGACGTCTACAACCGGATGAACGCCGTCGCGAAGTCCGGCAGCCTGGGCCTGATCTGCGTCCTGCTGGCGGTGGTGGTGTTGCTGCCCGACCCCCGGACGGTGCTGGTGGGCCTGGTCGCCATCGGGCTGCAGCTCGTCTCGGCGCCGGTCGGCGGGTACGCCCTGGCCCGAGCCGCCTACCGGGCGGGTAGTCCGCTGGCTGACAGCACGCGCTACGACGAACTCGGCGGGCGGGTCCAGCGGCACGCCGGCGGCCGGGCCCGGGATGACCGGTCCGGGCCGAACGGGGCCGGGCACGCCGGCGGCCGGGCCCGGGATGATCGGTCCGGGCCGAACGGGGCCGGGCACGCCGGCGGCCGGGGCCCGGGATGACCGGTCTGGGCCGGACGGGCCCGGGGAGGACCAGCTCGGGTGGCCGCGGGCGCGCTCCCGGGTGTCGGCGGGGTACACTCCGGGGCATGGCCGGAGTCTTCGTGCTTCTTACCGGGCCGTGCTGATGCGCTGAACGCGCGACAGCACGGCGGCCCCTCCTGTGTGAGGGGCTTTTTTGTGCCCGTCGCCGGCCCGGTCCCGCCGGCAGGTGGCGAGCATCAACCGGCACGCACGAGACCATCCGCGCCGACTGAAGCGAGGAGAGCCATGACTGAGGCAGCCGCACCGGCCAGCGAGATTCCCCCCTTCCGCTACACGGCGGCCCTGGCCGACGAGATCGAGCGCCGTTGGCAGGACACCTGGGAACGCGAGGGCACCTTCCACGCTCCCAACCCGACCGGCCCGCTGGCCGACCCCGAGCATCCGCGGGCGGGAGCGGAGAAGCTGTACGTACTGGACATGTTCCCGTACCCGTCGGGTGCCGGGCTGCATGTCGGCCACCCGCTGGGCTACATCGGCACCGACTGCTTCGCCCGCTACCAGCGGATGGCTGGGCGCAACGTGCTGCACGCGATGGGCTTCGACGCCTTCGGGCTCCCCGCCGAGCAGTACGCGGTGCAGACCGGCACCCATCCGCGTACCACCACCGAGGCGAACATCGACCGGTACAAGGCGCAGCTGCGTCGGCTGGGGCTGGCGCACGACGAGCGCCGCTCGGTGGCCACCATCGAGGCCGACTTCTACCGCTGGACCCAGTGGGTCTTCCTGCAGATCTACAACGCCTGGTATGACAGCGAGGCGAAGCGGGCCCGCCCGATCGCCGAGCTGATCGCCGAGTTCTCCGGCGGTGTCCGGCGTACCCCCGACGGACGACCGTGGGGTGAGCTGACCGACGCCGAGCGGCGGGCCGTCGTTGACCAACACCGGCTGGCGTACGTCTCGCAGGCACCGGTCAACTGGTGCCCGGGGCTGGGCACCGTGCTGGCCAACGAGGAGGTCACCGCCGACGGCCGCTCCGAGCGGGGGAACTTCCCGGTCTTCAAGCGGAACCTGAAGCAGTGGATGATGCGGATCACCGCGTACGGTGACCGGCTCCTGGACGACCTGGAGCAGCTGGACTGGCCCGAGCCGATCAAGCTGATGCAGCGGAACTGGATCGGCCGCTCCATCGGCGCGCACATCGAGTTCCCCACCTCGGCCTCGGATCCGGACCCGGGGGGCGAGCAGCGGATCAGCGTCTTCACCACCCGGCCGGACACGATCTTCGGCGCCACCTACCTGGTGCTGGCGCCCGAGCACGACCTGGTGGACGCACTGGTACCGACGGCCTGGCCGGCGGGGGTTCCGCAGGCATGGACCGGCGGGCAGGCCAGCCCACGGGCGGCGGTGGCGGGCTACCGCAAGGTGGCCGCGGCAAAGACCGACCTGGAGCGGCAGGCCGAGACGAAGGAGAAGACCGGCGTCTTCACCGGGGCGTACGCCACCAACCCGGTCACCGGGGCCCAGATTCCGATCTTCATCGCCGACTACGTGCTGGCCGGCTACGGCACCGGCGCGATCATGGCGGTGCCCGGTCAGGACGAGCGGGACTGGGCCTTCGCCGAGGTGTTCGATCTGCCCATCGTCCGTACCGTCCAGCCGGCCGAGGGTTTTGCCGGTAAGGCGTACACCGGTGAGGGCCCGGCCATCAACAGCGCCGTGCCCGAACGCGGCCTGGACCTGAACGGCCTGGCCGTCGCCGAGGCCAAGGCCCGGACCATCGCCTGGCTGGAGGCGGAGGGTCACGGCTCGGGCGCGGTGACCTACCGGCTGCGGGACTGGCTGTTCAGCCGGCAGCGGTACTGGGGTGAGCCGTTCCCGATCGTGTACGACGAGACCGGCGCCGCCATCGCCCTGCCGGAGGAGCTGCTGCCGGTCGAGCTACCCGAGGTGGATGACTTCTCGCCCCGCACCTTCGATCCGTCGGACGCGGAGTCGAACCCGGAGACGCCGCTGTCGCGACGCCGGGACTGGGTCGAGGTGGAGCTGGACCTGGGCGATGGTCCGAAGCGCTACACCCGGGAGACCAACGTGATGCCGCAGTGGGCCGGCTCCTGCTGGTACGAGCTGCGCTACCTGGATCCGACCAACACCGACCGCTTCGTCGACCCGGAGACCGAGCGGTACTGGATGGGTCCGCGCGGCGAGGGCGACTGCGGGGGCACCGACCTGTACGTCGGTGGCGCCGAGCATGCCGTACTGCACCTGCTCTACGCCCGGTTCTGGCACAAGGTGCTGTACGACCTGGGGCACGTGTCGAGCTTCGAGCCGTTCCGCAAGCTGTTCAACCAGGGCTACATCCAGGCGTACGCGTACACCGACGCGCGCGGGGCGTACGTGCCGGCGGAGGAGGTGGTCGAGCGCTCCGGTGCCTACTACCTGGGCGACGACCAGGTCAACCGCGAGTACGGCAAGATGGGCAAGTCCCTGCGGAACGTGGTGACACCGGACGAGATGTGTGCCGCGTACGGGGCGGACACGTTCCGGGTGTACGAGATGTCGATGGGCCCGCTGGAGGTCTCCCGTCCCTGGGAGACGCGGG
>NZ_JABZED010000016.1:0-70838 GCF_013416675.1 Salinispora sp. H7-4 | reverse complement strand
CTGTGGTGGGGTCGTTCCGGTTCCTGCAGCGGGTCTGGCGGGCGATCGTGGATGAGCGCAGCGGCGCATCCCGGGTGGTGGACGAACCGGCCGACGAGGCGACCCGCCGACTGCTGCACCGGATCGTGGACGGGGTCCGGGGCGATATGGACGCGATGCGGTTCAACACCACGATCGCGAAGCTGATCGAGCTGACCAACGCGGTGACCCGGCTACCGGCGACGCCGCGCGAGGTGGCCGAACCGCTGGTGCTGATGCTGGCGCCGTTTGCTCCGCACATCGCCGAGGAGCTGTGGCGCCGGCTGGGTTACGAGACCTCGTTGACCTACGCCGACTTCCCGGTCGCCGACCCGGCCCTGCTGGTGGCCGAGTCGGTGACGTACCCGGTGCAGGTCAACGGGAAGGTGCGGGGTCGGATCGAGGTGCCGGCCGACGCCGCGGAGGAGACCGTCCGGGCGGCGGCGCTGGAGGCGGTCGCCGCCTCGCTGGCCGGCAAGGAACCCCGCAAGGTCATCGTGGTCCGGGGCCGCATGGTCTCCGTCGTGGTCTGAGGCCACTCCTCAGCCCACACCGCCGTTCACGGAGTTGTGGTGCCCGGTAGGTGCCGGGAAGCGTCGCCCCACCACCTCCGTGCTCGGCATGGGTTGGGCAGTCCTGCTGGTCGAGCTGGTCAGCGCCGGCTACGAGTCCGTCCTGGGCTGCCTGCTCCGCTCGGCGCGCCACCAGCGGTGGAGGAGCACCGCGCTGGCGACCAGGCCGAGCCCGGCCGGGGCGGCGGCGAACCAGTTGACCTCGCCGGGTGAGGTGACCGCGGCGCCGACGGCGGCGTAGCCGAAGGCGGTCGGCGCGGAGGCGACGACGCTGCCGACCAGGAACGGCACCACCCGCGCCCCGGTGGTGCCGTAGCCGTAGCTGACCAGGCCGAAGCCGGCGATCGGCAGCAGCCGTACGGTAACGACACCGAGCACGCTCTGCCGGGTGAACCAGCCGTCCAGCCGGGCGAGGCGACCACGGATCCGGTCGGCGACGAACTCCCGACCGAGGAACCGGCCGATGGTGAAGCCGATGGCGGCTGCCAGCAGTGCCGCGCCGAGCGCGTACGCGGCCCCCTCCACGGCGCCGAAGAGCGCACCGGCGGCCAGGGTGATGAAGGTACGGGGGACCAGCGCAACGAGCAGGAGCGCGCCGCCGCCGATCGCGGTGATCGGGGCGTACCCGCCCAACTGGTCGGCCAGCTGGGGCAGGGTGGCCGGGTCCGGGCGGGGAACCACCAGCAGCGCCACTCCGAACCCGGCGAGCAGGAGCAGTAGCAGGCCGAACCGGCCGACCGCCGGGTCTCTTCCCCGCCACCAGTGGGGCTGGACAGCGGGGGGTTCCCAGCGGTGGGGGGTGCCCGGACCGTGGTGGCCGCCGCGGGGGGTGAGGTCGCGGCGGCCGTCGTGGGTCATGGTCGGGCGGCGGCAGCCACTGCGGCGTGGCGTTCGGCGCGGAGCCGGTTCGACCAGGTGTCGTCCAGTGGGGGGAGCTGGTTGACACCGACTGCCCAGCGCAGCAGCAGGTCGGCCAGGGCCGGGTTACGAGCCAGGGCCGGTCCGTGCGAGTAGGTGCCGAGCAGCTTGCCCCGCCAGGCCCCTTCGGTCCGGGTGTCGTTGCCGATCCCGGCGGTCACCTGGGCCAGCGGTGACACCTCCGGGCCGAGGCGGGTACGCCCACCGTGGTTCTCGAAGCCGGACAGCGGTGGCAGGCCCAGCCGTGGGTCGATGTTGCCGGCCAGCTCGCCGATGGCGCGGGTGGGGCCCCGGTCGGAGGAGAGGTCCAGCAGTTCCAGGCCGGCGTACTTGGTGCCCTTGGCGAAGAAGGAGGAGCCGAGGAGCTGGTAGCCGGCGCAGACACCGAACACCACCGCGCCCTGCGCGGCGGCACGGTGTAGGCCGCCGTCGGCGATGAGCCGTTGTGCCCCGAGCGCCTGCGGGCCGTCTTCGCCGCCACCGACCAGGTAGATGTCGGCGGTGGCAGGCAGTGGTTGGTCGGAGCGGACCTCCAGCACCTCGACCGGGTAGCCGCGTCGCTGGGCGCGGCTGGCCAGAATGAGGGCGTTGCCCCGGTCACCGTAGGTGGAGAGCAGGTCGGGGTAGACCCAGACGATGCGCAGGCTGTCAGAGAACACGGTCCAACTCCGCTCGGATGTCCTGGAACGCGGTGTAGTTCGCGATGACCTCCAGTCGGCCTGGCGGGACCGACTGGATCGCCTCGGTGAAGGTGCGTACGTGCTGGAACGGCACGCCGTTCACGTCGAGTCGGACGGCCAGGTCGAACGCTCGGTCGCCGGTGATGAGCACCTGCCGGCCCCGCAGGGGGCTGAAGTCGACGTCAAAGAGCCAGGAGGTGTCCAGCCCGTCGGGATCGCGGGCGTTGATGGACAGCAGGGTCGGCGCCTCGTCGGCCATGTCGAACGCCTCCAGCCAACTGGCCGGGTTCTTCGCCAGCAGCAGGCGGATCAGCCGGCCGTCTCGTTCGACCTGCGCGTACCGGCCGGCGATCGAGGTGACTGAGCCGAGCTTGAGTACGGCGTCAACCGGTCGTACGCCGAACTCGGCCGCGACGGCGAGGGCGGTTGCGGCGTTGCCGAGATTGACCGTGCCCGGGAGTTGGAGCTGGACCTTGTGCCAGGCGCCGGTCGGATCGATCACGCCGTCGTCCTCGACGGACCACTGCGGCTGTGGCCGGCGCAGCGGGCAGCCGGTGCACCACCACTGGCTGTCCTGTCGGGCGATGGTCGAGCCGCACTCGGGGCAGACCCAGGAGTCGTCGTGCCAGCGTTGGCCCGCGCTGAACCAGGTGACCTGGGGCGGGGTGAGACGCTGATCGTGATTGGCCGGCGGGGTGGCGGCCCAGACCACCATCGGGTCGTCCGCGTTGGCGATGACCCGTAGCTCGGGGTGGCGGATCAGCGCCGCCCGCCAGAGCTGCGCCATCATGGCGACCTCCCGGGCCCGGTCCAGCTGGTCGCGGGAGAGGTTGAGCAGCGCCACCACGTGGGCATCGGTGGCGTCCAGCACCTGCGCGAGGTAGTGCTCGTCCACCTCGAGGACCGCGTACGGGGTGCTGCCGGCCTTGGCGAGCGCCGAGGTGTGCCCGGTGGGCATGTTCGCGCCGAACGAGTTGGTGGCGACCTTGCCGAGTACGCCGACGGCGGCGGTGGCGAGTCGGGTGGTCGTGGTCTTGCCGTTGGTGCCGGACACCAGGGCGATGGCGCGGCCCGCGGCGAGGTGCGCGAGCAGCTCCGGGTCGATCTTCAGGCCGATCCAACCACCGATAACCGAGCCGTCCCCGCGGCCCGCGGCCCGCGACAGGGCCGCGGCGGTCCGCGACACAGAGCTGGCCACCTTTGCCCGTAGGGGCATTCTCGCGTCCGTCACGCGAGCGAGGTTACTCCACGCCCGGGCTCCCCAGATCGCTGCTGGCGCGGAACGCTGCGACTCGTTGCCCGACGCGGCCGAGCCGATCGGGGGGTGGGAGTGGAGTCTATCTATGTCGGACGGTGGGCGGCTCCGGGGGTGGTACTGCCCTCCACTCCGCTCCACCCGCTTTGACGTGCGGTTTTGGTGGGACGGTCGCCGCGCCGTGCGGGCGATTCTGGTTGCAGGTGGAGGGAAGTGGAGTAGAGTGGGGCCCGATGGTGCGGCCGGGAGGGCCCACCGGCCCGGGGGTCAGCGGCGCCGCGAACGCCGCTTGAAGGGGCGAGGGGGTTAGGGCCGTGTTCCTCGGCACCCACACTCCGCGCCTGGACGACAAGGGTCGGCTGATTCTTCCGGCGAAGTTCCGGGATGAGCTGGCGGGGGGTGTCGTGATCACCAAAGGGCAGGAGCGTTGCCTCTACGTATTCCCGACGCCGGAGTTTCAGCACATCGCGGATCAGTTACGCGCGCAGCCGATGACGCACAAGGCGGCCCGGGCCTACAGCCGGGTCTTCTTCGCCAGCGCGCACGACGAGGTCCCCGACAAACAGGGGCGGGTGACCATCCCGGGACACCTGCGGGAGTACGCCGCGCTCGACCGGGAGCTGGTGGTGATCGGTGCGCACACCCGGGTGGAGATCTGGGACCGGGTCGCATGGGAGAGCTACCTTGCCGAGAGTGAAGACGAATTCGCTGACATCGAGGAGGGGGTGCTGCCCGGTCTGTAGGCGCGACGGCGCCTGGCGTACCGCGAGATCTCCAGCCGCTTTCGAGTTCCTGGCATCCCTTCCCCGGTGCCAGGCGCACGATCCGATCGGGGGCCGTTGCCCGAAGGCGGGCGGGAGCGGATGGGGATCTGGCGGTACGACGACGGGGCGCCGTCCGACGACAGACACGGCACGACAGACGGGACGGAACCAGTGGGGGGCGACATGGGGGAGTTGCGCGGCGCGCACGTGCCGGTGCTGCTTGAGCGTTGTCTCGAGCTGCTGTCTCCCGCGCTGGACCGGCCGGGTCAGACGGTCTACGTTGACGCCACGCTGGGGCTGGGTGGGCACGCCGAGGCGATTCTGACGGCGCATCCGCGAACCGTGCTGGTGGGGCTGGACCGGGACACCGAGGCGCTGGCGCACGCCCGCGTACGACTGGCCCGCTTCGCTGACCGGGTCCACCTGGCGCACGCCGTCTACGACGAGTTGCCCGAGGTGCTCGATCAGCTCGGCCATCCGGTGGTGGACGGGATCCTCTTCGATCTCGGGGTCTCCTCGTTGCAGCTTGACGCGCCCGACCGCGGGTTCGCCTACGCGCAGGACGCCCCGTTGGACATGCGGATGGATCAGAGCCGGGGAGTGACCGCCGAAGAGGTGGTCAACACCTATTCGCATCCGGACCTGGCCCGGGTGCTGCGGGTCTACGGCGAGGAGAAGTTCGCGCCGCGGATCGCCTCGGCGATCATCCGGGAGCGGGACCGGGCCCCGATCACCTCGTCGGCGCGGCTGGCCGAGTTGGTTCGGCAGACCATCCCCGCGCCAGCCCGGCGCACCGGTGGTCATCCGGCAAAGCGAACCTTTCAGGCGCTACGGATTGAAGTGAACAGAGAGTTGGCGGCGCTGGAGACGGCGCTACCGGCGGCGCTCGACCGGCTCACGATCGAGGGCCGGATGGTGGTCCTGTCCTACCACTCGTTGGAGGACCGGCTTACCAAGGTGGCGCTCGCGGACCGGGTTCGTAGCAAGGGCCCGATCGACCTTCCGGTCGAGCTGCCGGGGACGGGCCCGACCTTCCGGCTCCTCAGCCGCGGAGCGGAGCTGCCCGGCGAGGCGGAGGTCGCAGTGAACCCACGGGCCGCCTCGGTGCGGCTGCGGGCCGCCGAACGGCTCGATCCGACCATGCAGCAGCGCCAGCGTACCGACCGCGAACGGTACCGGCGGCGGGTCCGAGCGATGCACCAACCGGGGACGGGGTCGGCCGTGCGGCGGTCGGCCTCGGGGGATGACGGGACAGGGGCGGATGACGAGGGGGAGGGACATGACGATTGACAGGCGCGACCGCCGGAACGGGGCCGGCGACGGGCAGCGCACACCGCGGTCGGGGGGCCGGATCGCGGCGGAGCGGGCCACGCGCACCGGCACCCAGCCGCGGCCGGGGGCGACCCGCGCGCGGGGCACGCGTGCGTTCCCGACCCAGGGCACCGCGGCGCTGCGCCCGAGCGCGCGGACGGTCAGCACCCGAACGACCCGACTACGGGTGGCGCCACCGGCTCCGGTGTCGGTGCCGCGCGCACCGTTTGCCACGTTGGTCGTGGCACTGGTGGTCGGTGGGGTGCTCGGCATCCTGTTGGTGAACACCAAGATTAACGAGAACGCGATTCGGCTTAGTGAGCTCCGGCAGGAGCAGACCGCCCTCAACCTGCAGCAGCAGCAGCTGAACCAAAAGATCACCGAGGCGGAGGCGCCGGGCAACCTGTTCGAAGCCGCTCGCAAGCTTGGCCTCGTCGAGCTCGAGCCGGGTTACATCCAGCTTCCCGACGGCGGCGCGGCCATCGATGTGCCGCAGCCGGGCAGCGGGCCCGCGTTGGGGGCTGGCCAGCCGGGTAGCGGGGGGTAGTCATGCCGCCCAGATCGGAGGAGCCGCGCCGGGACGCCAAGGGGTCCCGGCGCGGCCCGTCCCGCGCCGACAGTTCAGCCGACCCCCGCCCGGCGGAGTCGGGTGGTGGCATCTCTGGTGCCCGGGCCTACACCCCCCGTGGCCGCAGTATCGGCGAGCAGCGGCTGGGGGAGGCCCGCGCCGGTCGCGCCGAACCCCGCCGGGCACCGCAGGGAGGTCGCGGTCGCTCCGGTGACCCGTTCCGTCCGGCACTCCAGGTGCTCAGCGGCGGGCGGGCCGGTGCCGCCCGGCGGGCGAACCCGCCGCGTCGCACCTCGGTGGTGCGCACCGTGCCCCGGCGTCCACCGGCGGAGGAGCCACCGCCGCGGCGACGCCCGCCGCGCCCGACCTCAGCTCGGCCGAAGCGACGCCGCCGACTGAGGCCACCCCGCCTGGCCGACCCCGGCCGTCGGCTGCGGCTCGGCACCGCGCTGGTGCTGACCCTGTTCACCGTCATCGGTATCCGGCTCATCGTGCTGCAGGTCGTGGAGAATCCGGACTACGCCGGTGCCGGAATCGACGACCGGCTGAAAGTCGTGGTGCTGCCGGCGCCTCGTGGTTCGATCCAGGACCGGGACGGGGAGGTGCTGGCGCACAGTGTCGAAGCTCGGTATATCTTCGCCGACCCGACCCAGATCGACGATCCGGTGGCCACCGCGCAGGCGCTCTCCGAGCCGCTCGGTATCCCGGCGTCGAAGCTCGCCGATCGGATGCGGAAACGCGACGGGCCCAACGGCAACGCACTGCAGTTCGTCTACCTCAAACGGGGGGTGGACGTTGACCTGGCCGAGCAGATCGAGGACCTTGATTTAAAAGGCATCGGAGACCGCCGGGATGAGCGACGGGAGGTCCCCGGTGGGGATCTGGCCGCCAACCTGATCGGCATCACCAGCCAGGAGATGGCCGGCCTGGAAGGGCTCGAGGCCGGCTATGACAAGGTGCTCGCTGGCAAGGACGGCCTGGAACGCTACGAGGCGGGGTGGGGTGTGCAGATCCCCGGGGGTTTCAGCGAGACGACCGAGGCGAAACCGGGCAGCTCGCTGTGCCTCACCATCGACCGGGACCTGCATTACATGGTCCAGGCCAAGCTAACCGAGGCGATGGAAGCGGTCAACGGCTCGACCGCCACCGCGGTCGTCCTGGAGGTGGGCACCAGCGAGGTTCTGGCCCAGGCCTCCTATCCCACCTACAACGTCGCGAACTGGCGGGAGAGCGACCCGGCGGACCGGGTTGACGTGGCGACCGGGTTCGTGGTCGAACCGGGGTCGGTGCACAAGGCGATCACGTTCGGTGCCGCCCTCCAGGAAGGCGTTATCACCCCGGACACCACGTTCCCCGTCCCCAACGCCGTCCGCCTCGGCGGCACCACGTTCCCCGACACCACCAAGGCGAACGGTCAACGGATGAGCCTGGCGGGGATGATGGCGTACTCCTCCAACGTCGGCACCATCAAGGTCGCCGACCGGCTCGGTCAGGACCGGCTGATCGACTACCAGAAGCGCTTCGGGCTGGGCGAGCCGACCGGTGTTGGGTTGTTCGGCGAGGCGAGCGGCGCGGTGCTGCCCGCCGACGAGTGGAGCGACTCGTCGTACGGGTCGGTGCCGATCGGGCACAGCGTGGACGCCACCGCGATCCAGATGGCTGCCGCGTACGCGACCATCGCCAACGACGGCACGTACGTCGCGCCGCGGCTGGTGAAGGAGATCATCGGGCCGGGGGGAGAGCGGACAACGCCGGAGGCGCCGACGACCCGGGAGGTGCTGACCCCGGAGACCGCCGCCGAGCTGCGTACCATCCTGGAGGCGGTGACCACCGTTGACGGCGCGACCGGCCGGGCCGCGGCGATCTCCGGCTACCGGGTGGCCGGCAAGACCGGCACGGGCTGGCGGCTGGTAGACGGGCAGAAGCAGCCCGGCGAGGTGGCGTCGTTCATCGGGATGGCCCCGGCCGAGAAGCCCCGCTTCGTGATCGCTGTCTTCGCTCACACTCCCAATGGCGGGGGTGGCGACATCGCCGCGCCGGTTTTCGCCGACATTATGCGGTTCACCCTGCAGCACTATCGGGTGCCGCCGTCGCAGGTCCCACCGCCCAACTTTGACGTCTTTCCCCGCTGACCAGCGCAGACGGGAAATCATCGGTGCGTGCCGACGAACCACCGGGGCGGCTGTGCGGCCGGAACCGGACGACCGGGTAGGGTCTGACGCCGTGTCCGGCAAACCTCGCCCTCGTAGCGTGACCGGAATCCGGCTCGGTAACCTCGCCGCCCGGCTCGCCGCCGAGTCCGGCGCGGACGCCGTTGAGCTCCGGTCCGGTCCAACGGAACCGACGGTCACCGGGGTCACGCACGCCAGCCAGGAGGTCCGCCCCGGCGACCTGTACGCGGCCCTGCCCGGTGCCCGGCGGCATGGTGCCGAGTTCGTCCCGGCCGCGGCCCGGGCTGGTGCGGTGGCGGTGTTGACCGACCCGGACGGCGCGGCGGCGACTGCGGAGGCCGGGCTGCCCATGTTGGTGGTGCCGGACCCGCGGGCCGTGCTGGGGGACCTGGCCAGTGTGGTGTACGGCGACCCGACCGCCGGGTTGACGGTGATCGGGGTGACCGGAACCGCGGGCAAGACCTCCACGGCGTACCTGGTCGAGTCGGGGCTGCGGGCGGCTGGGCACACGACCGGCCTGATCGGCACCGTGGAGACCCGCCTCGGTGATCTGGTGATCGACAGCGTCCGGACCACGCCCGAGGCGACCGACCTGCACGCCATGCTCGCCGCCGCCCGAGAGCGCGGCGTCACCGCCGTGGTGATGGAGGTGTCCAGCCACGCCCTGGCGATGGGGCGGGTCGGCGGCGTCCGGTTCACCGTCGGCGGCTACACCAACTTCGGCTCCGACCACCTCGACTTCCACGCCGACTCCGCGGACTACTTCGCCGCCAAGGCGAAGCTCTTCGACGGCCGCTGCACGGTGGAGGTGCTCAACCACGACGACCCGGCGCTGATGCCGCTGCGTCGACCCGCCACCGTGACCTACTCCGCGGCCGGTGACCGCCGCGCCACCTGGTGGGCCGAGGAGGTCGGTGGCGAGGGGTACGCGCAGCGCTTCACCCTGCACGGCCCGGACGGGCTGACCGTGCCCGCCGGGGTGGCCCTGCCCGGTCGACACAACGTCGCCAACGCGCTGCTCGCCGTCGCCGTGCTGGTGGCGGCCGGGGTGGCGTCGCGGCCCGCTGTCGCGGGGGTGGCCGACTGCGGCGGCGTTCCCGGTCGGCTGGAGCTGGTGCCGTCCCCCGGCCCGGTGCGCGGCGTCGTCGACTACGCGCACAAGACCGATGCGATCGTCGCCGCGCTGGCCGCCCTGCGGGAGTTCAGCACCGGGCGGCTGATCTGCCTACTCGGCGCCGGCGGCGACCGGGACCGGGGCAAGCGGCCCCTGATGGGCGTCGCCGCCGCCCAGGGAGCGGATGTGGTGCTGGTGACCGACGACAACCCGCGGACCGAGGATCCCGCCGAGATCCGGGCCGAGGTTCTCGCCGGCGTGCGGCGGGCCGACACCGAGGTGCAGGTCCTGGAGGTGCCTGGTCGGCGTGCGGCGATCACGGAGGCGGTCGAGCTCGCCGAGCCCGGGGACGTGGTGGCGCTGTTGGGCAAGGGGCACGAGCAGGGGCAGGAGGTTGGCGGGCAGATGCATCCCTTCGACGACCGCACGGAGCTGGCCGCCGCGCTGCGGGCCCGCTTCGGCGACCGGCCGGGGCAGTCGTGATCCGGCTGAGCCTGGCCGAGGTGGCGGCCGCGGTTGACGGCCGGTTGGTCGCCGCCGACCCGAGCGTGGTGGTCACCGGCTCGGTCGAGTTCGACTCGCGCAAGGTCGCTCCCGGGGGGCTCTTCGTCGCCTTCCCCGGGGAACGGGTGGACGGGCACGACTACGCCGACGGGGCGATTCGGGCGGGCGCGGTGGCGGTGCTCGGCACCCGGGTGCTGCCCGGCGTGCCGATGGTGCTGGTAGCCGACGCCCAGCTGGCGCTGGGGCGACTGGCCCGCGCGGTGACGGATCGGCTGCCCGAGCTGACCGTCGTCGGCCTCACCGGCTCCTCGGGTAAGACCAGCACCAAGGATCTGATCGCTGCCCTCACCGCTCGACTCGGGCCGACGGTCGCCCCGCCCGGCTCGTTCAACAACGAGCTGGGGCACCCCTACACGGCGCTCCAGGCCGACCCGGGCACGCGTTACCTCGTGTTGGAGAAGGGGGCGCGCGGGGTGGGGCACGTCAGCTACCTCTGCGAGGTGGTGCCGCCGCAGATCTCCGTGGTACTCAACGTGGGGGTGGCCCACATCGGTGAGTTCGGTTCCCGAGAGACCATCGCCCTGGCGAAGGGGGAGCTGGTGGCGGCGCTGCCGGCGGAGGGGCTGGCCGTGCTCAACGCCGACGACGACCTCGTCGCCGCGATGGCGACGCGAACCCGGGCCCGGGTGGTCCGCTTCGGCGAGGCGGCCGATGCCGACGTGCGGGCCGTTGACGTGGTGCTGGACGAGCGGGGCCGGCCCTCGTTCACGCTGGTGACTCCGGAGGGGCGCGCGCCGGTGCGGCTCGGGCTGACCGGCCGGCACCAGGTGTCCAACTCCCTCGCCGCCGCCGCGGTCGCCCGGGAGCTGGGAATGCCGGTGACCGAGCTGGCGACCGCCCTGGGTGAACTCGGGCTGGTCTCGAGTCGCCGGATGGACGTCTTCGAGCGGGTGGACGGGGTCACCGTCATCGACGACTCGTACAACGCCAACCCCGCCTCCATGGCCGCCGCCCTGCGGGCGCTGGCCGGGTTCGAGCGGCGGCGCACCATCGCGGTGCTCGGCTACATGGCCGAACTGGGGCCGTACGAGCAGGAGGGGCATGTCGAGGTCGGGCGACTCGCCGCCGACCTCGGGGTGGACCGCCTGCTCGTGGTGGGCGAGGCGGCGGCCCCAATCCATCAGGGCGCAACATCGGTACGTGACTGGGAAGGAGAATCGGTGCAGCTCACCGATCAGGCGGACGCCGTCGAGGTGCTGCGGGGAGACCTGCGGCCCGGTGACGTCGTCCTGGTGAAGGGCTCGCGGTACCGCACCTGGGAGGTGGCGGACGCGCTGCGCGCCGACGCCGGGACCGATCGGGGCGCGGGAGCGGACGGTGACCTGGCATGAGGTCAGTCATCGTCGCGGTCGGAGTGGCCTTCCTGGTCTCGCTGTTCTGCACCCCGATCGCGATCAAGGTCTTCACCCGGTTGAAGGCCGGCCAGCCCATTCGGGCCGAGGGGCCGGTGATGCACCAGGGCAAGAAGGGTACGCCGACGATGGGTGGGGTGGTCTTCATCCTGGCCACCGTCATCGCGTACGTCGCCGGTCACCTGGCTCTGACCACGCTGCCGGACGCGCAGATCGCTCAGGTCGAACCGACCATCACGGCGTTGGTGCTGCTGGGGCTGATGGTGTTCTCCGGCGCGGTGGGTTTCATTGACGACTTCCTGAAGGTCCGCAAGCGGCACAGTGGCGGCCTCAACAAGCGCGGCAAGCTGCTCGGCCAGATCCTGGTCGGTGCGGTGTTCGGGGTGATCGCGCTCTACTTCCCGAGCACCATGACCGACTCTCAGGGCACGTTGACCAACACCGAGACGGTCGGCAGCACCACGTTGAGTTTCATCCGGGACATCCCGGCGCTGGAGCTTACCAAGGTCGGTGCGGTCATCCTCTTCATCTTCGTGGTGATGGCCGCCACCAACGGCGTCAACCTCACCGACGGTCTGGACGGTCTGGCCACCGGCGCCTCGGTGATGGTGCTCGCGGCGTACGCGCTGATCGCCTTCTGGCAGTACCGGCACTGGTGCGCGGACCCGAACTACACCCAGGAGTACTGCTACGCGGTCCGGGACCCGCTGGAGATCGCCTTGATCGCTGGCGCGGCGGCCGGCGCCTGCGTCGGGTTCCTCTGGTGGAACACCTCGCCGGCCCGGATCTTCATGGGAGACACCGGGGCGCTGGGCCTGGGTGGTCTGATCGCCGGGATGGCGATGTCGACCCGGACGATCCTGCTGCTGCCGATCATCGGCGGACTCTTCGTCATCATCACGATGTCCGTGGTGATCCAGATCATCTCGTTCCGGACCACGGGTAAGCGGGTCTTCCGGATGTCACCGCTGCAGCACCACTTCGAGCTCGCCGGCTGGAGCGAGGTCAACATCGTGGTGCGGTTCTGGATCATCGCCGGCATCGGGGTGGCGATCGCCCTGGGCCTGTTCTACAGCGAGTTCCTCGCCCGCGTCGGTTGACCGGACCCAGCTTCTCGACACGCCGACGAGACGGTTGCGAGGGCCATGCCTCCCCCACCCGCGATGATGTGCGGGTGGGGGAGGGACCAGATCAAGAGGACAGCCCGGGGGCGGGGCGGCGTCGGCCGTCGGGGGGTACGCGTACCGCCGAGGTCCCGCCGGTGGCGCGGGCACCGGAGGCACCTCCGGACGCTCCGCCCCTGCGCGGTCTGAGCGCCGCCGGCGGGTTGGCCGCGCTGCGTGGCCTGCTGGACCGGCCGCTGGCCTCCTACTACCTTCTGCTGTTCAGCGTCGGCCTGCTGCTGCTGATCGGTCTCACCATGGTCTTCTCGGTGACCAGCGTGGAGGACTTCGCCGAAAGCGGCGATGCCACCGCCTCCCTGACCGAGCAGGCCATCTTCGCGGTGTTCGGGATCGTGGCCTTCTGGGCGTGCCAGCGGCTGCCGGTCCGTACCTTCCAGGCGGTCGCCTGGCCGGCCCTCGGGGGCGCGGTGGGGTTGTTGCTGCTGCTGAATCTGGTGCTGGTGCTCGGCTCGCTGGCCGGCGTCGGCCAGATCGGCCCGTTCTCCGCGGACCGGAACTGGTTGTACCTCGGGCCGTTCCAGCTCCAACCCTCCGAGCTGGCGAAGTTCGCCCTCGTCCTGTGGGGGGCCGACGTGCTCGCCCGAAAGGGCGCCCGGCTCGGCTGGTGGCGGGAGTTGGCCACGCCGCTCTTCCCGGTGCTGGGGCTGCTGTTCGTGCTGGTCGGCTACAACGACCTCGGCACGCTGCTCTGTCTGCTGGCCCTGGTCATCGGGCTGCTCTGGGCGGCTGGGGTGCGGTTGCGGGTCTTCGCGGTGTTGGGCGCGATCGGCCTGCTCGGTGTCGGTCTGCTGGTGGCGGTCGCCTCGTACGGCGCCGGGTCGAAAGGGTCGGGCGAGAATGACGAGGGCAATTTCCGGCTGGAGCGGCTGACGAATTTCTTTGACCCGCCACCGCTCGACAAGTGCAAGATCGACGAGTGCTACCAGATGCTCCAAGCTCGGTACGCGATCGAGCACGGGGGCTGGTTCGGCACCGGGTTGGGCAAGGGTTCCCTGAAGTGGGGTGCGCTCCCGGCGGCGGAGAATGACTTCATCTTCGTGATCATCGCTGAGGAGTTGGGTGCCGTCGGGTCCGGTGTGGTCGTGGCGCTCTTCGCGGTGCTCGCGTACACCGGGCTACGGATCGCGCGCCGGGTGGCCGGCCGGTTCCGGCAGCTCGCCGCCGTCGGGGTGACCGCCTGGCTGATCGGCCAGGCGATGATCAACATCGGTGGTGTGATCGGGTTGCTGCCGCTGACCGGCGTGCCGCTGCCATTCATCTCCGAGGGCGGGACCGCCCTGGTCGTCACGCTCGCCGCGGTCGGCATGCTCGCCTCGTTCGCCCGGGCCGAACCTGATGCGGCGAGAGCCCTGCATGCCCGTCCGCCGGCCCGATGGGTCCGACTAGTCTGGGCCCCGTTGCCGCCGCTCCCCGGCCGGCGCCGCCCGGGTTCCCCACCAGCTCCCCGGGTCCGGGCGCCCCGGGGACGGCATGAAGACGACCAGGCCGCACCGCGTGCCGTCCGGGCGAACCGGGCCCGGCGTGGGTCGGCCGAGGAGAGGAGACGGTGATGGGTCCGCTGCGTTCGGTGGTGCTTGCGGGAGGTGGCACCGGGGGGCACATCTACCCGCTACTCGCCTTCGCCGACTGCCTGCGCCGGCACGACTCCGGTATCCGGATCACCTGCCTGGGCACCCCCAAGGGGCTGGAGAACGAGCTGATCCCACCCGCCGGGTACGACCTGCGTCAGATCCCCGCGTACCAGCTGCCCCGCTCGGTCAACCTGGACCTGGTGAAGACCCCGGGCCGGATGTGGACCGCGGCCCGGGCGGCTGGCAAGGTCATCGACGAGGTGCAGGCCGATGCGGTGGTGGGGTTCGGCGGGTATGTCTCGGTCCCGGCGTACCTTGCTGCCTGGCGACGTGAGCTGCCGATCGTCATCCACGAGGTCAATGTGCCGCCGGGGGTGGCCAACCGGCTGGGCATGAAGTTCACCAAGCACGTCGCGGTGGGCTTCCCGCACCAGCCGGCGCAGGCCGAGTCGCTGCGCGGGGCCCGGGTGGTGGGAGTGCCGCTACGCCGGGGCATCGCCGGTCTGGACCGGACCGCCATGCGTACCGCCGCCCGTGCCCACTTCGGGCTCCGGCCGGATCTGCCGGTACTCTTCGTCGCCGGCGGATCGCAGGGCGCCCGCTCGATCAACCTGGCGGTGGTCGGGGCGGCCAAGGAACTGGCTCGGAACGGAGTGCAGGTGCTGCACGTGGTCGGTGCCCGGAACGAGGCGGTGTCGGTGCCGACCGACCTGCCCGCACCGTACGTGACGGTGCCGTACCTGTCGCAGATGGAGCTGGGGTACGCCGCGGCCGATCTGATGCTTGGCCGGGGCGGGGCGATGACCTGTGCAGAGGTGGCGGCGGTCGGGCTGCCGACGGTCTACGTGCCGTACCCGCACAGCAATCAGGAGCAGCGACGAAACGCGGTGCCGGTGGTGGAGGCCGGGGGCGGAATACTCGTTGACGACGCCGAGCTGACCCCGGCCTGGGTGGAGAGCATGGTGATCCCGCTGATCCGCGACCCGCAGCGGCTGGCCACGATGGGAACTGCCGCGGCGGCGTACGGGCATCGTGACGGCGATGAGGCGTTACTCAACTTTGTCTACGAGGCGGTGGCCCGGTGAGCGGGAACAGTACGGCGAAGTTCTCCCCGGCGGGTCAGCTGACGGCGGAGGATCTCGGCGCCATCCATCTGATCGGGGCGGGCGGGATCGGGATGAGCGGCCTGGCCCGGCTCTTTCTCACCCGTGGGATCTCGGTTTCCGGCAGCGAACTGCGCGAGTGGCCGTCCCTGGCGGGCCTGCGGGCGCTGGGTGGCACCATCCACATGACTCACGAGGCGGCCAACCTCGACGGTGTGGACACTGTCGTCTACTCCTCGGCGATCCCGCCCGACCACCTGGAGCTGGTGGAGGCGCGCCGGCGTGGCCTGCGGGTGCTGCACCGTTCCGAGGCGCTTGCCGCGGCGATGACCGGCCGCCGGACGGTCGCGGTGGCGGGCACCCACGGCAAGACCACCACCACCTCGATGGTGACCATGGTGCTTCAGCAGGCCGGGGTGGATCCGTCCTTCGTGATCGGCGGGGAGATATCCGAGGTCGGTTCCGGTGCGCACCACGGCACGGGTGAGTACTTCGTGGTGGAGGCGGACGAGAGTGACCGTTCCTTTCTGATCTATCGACCGTTTGTCTCGATCATCACCAATATTGAGGCCGACCACCTGAACACCTACGGTGACCTGGCCAACCTGGAAGCGGCCTTCGCTGACTTCGCCCGCCTCACCGACCCGGACGGCTTCATCATCACCTGCGCTGACGACGCGGGTAGCCGGCGACTGGCCGAGACGCTGCGCGCCGAGGGACGACCGGTGTACACGTACGGCACCTCGGCCGACGCGGATCTACAGCTGACCGAGATGGCCTCCTCCACCCGCGGTATCCGTTACCTCGCCGAGATCGACGGCCGGTCGCTGGGCGAGTTCCGGCTGCCGGTGCCGGGGCGGCACATGGGGCTCAACAGTGCCTCGGCGGTGCTCGCCGAGCATCTGTTGGACCTGCCACTGGAGGCGGCGCAGGCCGCGCTGGCGGCCTTTCCCGGCGTTCGGCGGCGCTTCGAGCGTAAGGGCGTCGCGGACGACGTGCTGGTCTATGACGAGTACGCCTACCATCCGACACCTATCGCGCTGGCGCTGCGGACGTTGCGGGAGGTGGCCGGCGACGGACGGTTGCTCGTGGTGTTCCAGCCCTATCGGCTCTACCGCACCCGCGACCTGCAGGCGGAGATCGCCGAGGCCCTCGCCATCGCTGACGAGTTGGTGCTGTTGGAGGTCTTCGGCCCGGGGGAACTCCGTGGGCCGGGGGAGGGCTCGGCGGAGCTGATCGAGGCGGTGCCGCTGCCGGCCGACCGGAAGATCTTCGTGGACTCCTGGGAGGCGGCGCCGGTCGAGGTGGCCCGCCGGGCCAGGTCGGGCGATGTCGTGGTGACGATGGGCGCGCCACCCAGCTCGCTCCTGGGCGACCAGCTACTCGACGCGCTGTCGAAGCGGGGCGTGGCGGGCACCGCCGGCACCGTGCCCGGTGGTGCCGTCGGGGGTGCGACGACGATTGGGGGCACCGTCCCCGACCTCCCGGATAGCTCCACTCCTGATGCTTCCACCGCCGGATGACTTCGCGGCCTAGGCGTCGGCGTACCTCCGGGGTGGAGGGGGGCGTCGGCCGCCGGGGGCCGGTCCGCCGCTGGCAGCTGGTTCGGGCCGGCCGGGACGCGGTGCCCGCCTCGACCCGACGGTTCATGGCCCGGGCCCGGCGGCGTCGAATGCGCGCGGTCCTGCCCTGGGCGCTCATGGTTGGCGGGCTGGCGCTGGCGGGGCTGGTCGGCTGGGTGCTGGTCGGTACTGGCCTGTTCGGGGTGCGTGAGGTGCGGGTGGAGGGGGCCGAGTTGGTGACCGCGGTCGAGGTGCGTGCTGTCGCGGGTGTGCCCGACGGCACGCCGCTGGCCCGGGTTGACCTTGCGGCCACCGCGGAGCGCATCGGTGGCCTGCCGGCAGTGGAGCGGGTTGACGTGACGCGGGACTGGCCGGATGTCCTTGTGGTTCGGCTAACCGAGCGGACCGGTGTGGCGGTGGTACCGCAGGAGGGCCAGTTTCTCGTGGTGGATGCTGCTGGGGTTGTCTTCCGTCGGCTGGCGGTTCCCCCCGACGGCCTACCGGTGATCCGGCTGGCGACGCCGGGTCCGGCCGATCCGGAGACCCAGGCCGCCCTGGCGGTGCTCGCTGAGCTCACCCCGCAGCTGCGGGCCGAGCTCGTGGACGTCACGGTGGAGGGGCTGGCCCGACTCACGCTTCACCTGCGCGATGAGCGGCGGGTGGTGTGGGGGGACGCGACGCGGGGGGCGGACAAGGCGCGAGTCGCCACCGCGTTGCTGAACGGGGCGGCGGCCACGATCGATGTCAGCGCTCCGGATGTGGTGACCGTCCGGTGATGTGTGATCTGCCCGCTGGGGCGACACGCCGCCGGGTTGCTTGGCACATTGGGCGGAGGCGCTTACGTTGCCCCGAAGAGGATCAGTGGTTGACATAAATGTAACCCTCTAGTAGAGGGTGAGGGTTTACACCGAGCCCTGGTGATGGCCGCGTCGTCAACCGTTGATCCTGGGCAAGCCGAGTGGCGCGGCCCATGCCAATCTCGAGGGGGAAAGGACCTTCAGATGACACCTCCGCATAACTACCTGGCGGTCATCAAGGTCGTCGGTATCGGTGGCGGCGGCGTGAACGCCGTCAACCGAATGATCGAGGTTGGGCTCAAGGGCGTCGAGTTCATCGCGATCAACACCGATGCGCAGGCACTGCTGATGAGTGACGCCGACGTCAAGCTCGACGTGGGGCGGGAACTGACCCGTGGTCTGGGTGCTGGTGCCAACCCAGATGTCGGTAAGAACGCGGCCGAGGACCACCGCGACGAGATCGAGGAAGTCCTGAAGGGCGCCGACATGGTCTTCGTGACCTGCGGTGAGGGCGGCGGCACCGGCACCGGCGGCGCTCCGGTGGTGGCGAACATCGCCCGCAAGCTCGGCGCGCTGACCATCGGCGTGGTCACCCGGCCGTTCTCGTTCGAGGGTAAGCGCCGCCAGGTGCAGGCAGAGGCGGGCATTGACGAGTTGCGGAACCAGTGCGACACGCTGATCGTGATCCCGAACGACCGGCTCCTTGCGCTCGGTGACCGGAACATCTCCATGATGGACGCCTTCCGCACCGCGGACCAGGTGCTCCTCTCCGGTGTCCAGGGGATCACCGATCTGATCACCACTCCCGGTCTGATCAATCTGGACTTCGCCGACGTCAAGAGCGTGATGAGCGGTGCCGGCAGCGCGTTGATGGGCATCGGTAGCGCCCGGGGTGAGAACCGGGCGGTGGAGGCGGCCGAGGCGGCTATCTCCAGTCCGCTGCTGGAGCAGAGCATGGACGGTGCGCGGGGCGTGCTGCTCTCGATCGCTGGCGGTTCTGATCTGGGGCTGTTCGAGATCAACGATGCGGCGCAACTGGTCACCGACGCGGCCCACCCGGAAGCCAACATCATCTTCGGCGCGGTGATCGACGATGCTCTCGGCGACGAGGTGCGGGTCACCGTCATCGCCGCGGGCTTCGACGGAGGCACGCCCGCATACAAGGCGGCCGAGCCGGCCCGCAAGACGAATCAGAACCAGCCGGCACCGGCGACGCCCGCGGCACCGGCGCCGCCAACCACCCCCGCCCCGCAGCAGTCGCCGCGTCGGGTTCTCTTCGACGACGTCGATGTTCCCGACTTCCTCAAGAACGGTTCCTGAGTCCTGCCGATGACCAACACCCCCGCCGCGGCGCCCACCAACCGGAGCGTCGATCTCGCAGCTGGCCTTGCCCGAGTCCGTACCCGGATCGCCGACGCCTGTGCGGCGGCCGGTCGGGACCCCGGGGCGGTGACCATGATCGCAGTGACCAAGACGTACCCGGCGAGTGACGTCGTCGCCCTGGTGGGGCTCGGGGCCACCGAGGTCGGGGAGAACCGGGACCAGGAGGCCGCAGCGAAGGCGGCCGAGGTGGCCGCGGCGGGGGTGGTGCCCCGGTGGCACTTCGTCGGCCAGCTGCAGCGGAACAAGGCGAAGTCGGTGGTCCGGTACGCCGACGTGGTGCAGTCGGTCGACAGCGTCCGGTTGGCGCGGGCGCTGGATCGGGCTTCGGCGGCCGAGCGGGACCGACCGTTGGAGGTTCTCCTTCAGGTCAGCATTGACGGGGCGCTGGGTCGCGGTGGTGCGTTGCCCGGCTCCGCCGACCTGGACGCGGGGCTCGGTCCGGTGGCCGAGGCGGTGGCGGGTGCGGACGGGCTGCGGCTTGGCGGGTTGATGGCGGTGGCACCGCTGGGCTGGGAACCGGACCGGGCGTTTGCCCGGTTGGCGGAGGTGGCGGCCGGGTTCCGGGCCCAGCATCCGCAGGCGGCGTTGTTGTCGGCCGGCATGAGCGGGGACCTGGAATCGGCGATCCGGCACGGCGCGACACATGTCCGGGTGGGCAGCGCGTTACTCGGAATGCGCCCCACGCTGCGGTAGCCTGGCCGCCAGAAGCAAATTACATCGGTGTTGTTTGGTAGGAGTGGCATTCCACTCGTCGGGTTGTGGTGCGCGACGCGAACCGCGCGCCCAGGGGGATGCCGACCCGGCGAGCAGAAATGATCCACTTGCGGCAGGCGACACGGCACGGGGGCGCGTGCCGTAGGGCGGACGGGAAGGGCGCGGGATGGGTGCGCTGCGCAAGGCGGGGGTCTGGCTCGGTCTGGTCGAGGAGGACGACGAGCGGGCTTACGACGACGGTGGCTACGACAAGGGTGACTACCGCGAGTCGCGGTATCGGTCGAGCCGATATTCCGAGGACTTCGGAGACGAGGACGATGAGGAGACCGTTCCACCCCGTTCGCGGCTTGGCGACCGGGGGCGTCTGGAGCGGGCTGCGGCGCGGGCTGGTGATGCGGACCAGGACGAGGAGGCCGAGCAGCCGGAGCGGGTCGAGCGTTCCAGTGTCCGGTCTATCACTCGGTCCGTCCCCGAGTCATCTGGCGCCCTGACCTACCACACCCGCGACAACCTGGCCTTGGCGCCGCAGGCGTCGGTTCGGGAGCGGGTCTCGGTGGAGGAGGAGCAGCGCTACCAGATCACCACGCTGCACCCGACCACCTACCGGGAGGCGCGGACCATCGGCGAGCATTTCCGAGACGGGGTCCCGGTTATCATCAACTTGACGGAGATGGACGAGGCGGATGCACGGCGACTGGTTGACTTCGCCGCTGGGCTCGCGTTCGGGCTGCGCGGTGGGTTCGAGCGCGTGACCAATCGGGTGTTCCTGCTTTCGCCGGCTAATGTCCAGGTCACCGCGGAGGACAAAGCCAAGATCGCTGAGGGCGGTTTCTTCAGCCTCAGTTGATCAGCCCGAGTGCAAGGGACGTCGCCAGCCGTGTTGTCAATCCTGCTCCAGGTCCTATATCTGGTCTTGTTTGTCTTTCTTCTCATCCTGTTGTCCCGATTTGTGTTGAGTGCTGTGCTCCAGTACGGTCGGCGGTGGCAACCAGGACGTGGGGCTTCGGCGGGGCTGGAAACCGTGTGGAGCGTCACTGATCCCCCGCTCCACGCGTTGAGGCGTGTGATCCCTCCGCTGCGAATTGGTACCGTGAGCATCGACCTGGCCTCCCTTGTGCTCCTGGTTATCCTGTTCGTGCTGATGGAGTTCGTGTTAGGGCCGTCGATCCACAGGACCACTGGATGACCGATGCGCTTTCGCGGCCGCAACTGACCCGAGGAGTTTCGATGCCGCTGACCCCGGCCGACGTCCACAACGTCGCCTTCAAAAAGCCGCCGATCGGCAAGCGGGGGTACGACGAGGAGGAGGTCGATGCCTTCCTGGACGAGGTCGAGCGCGAGCTGGCCCGTCTGATCGAGGAGAACAACGAGCTGCGCGCTCAGGTGGAGCGTGGTGGCCGCGGCGGTGGCCCCGCCGGTCCGGTCGGCCCCGGCGGTGACGCCCGGCTCGCCGCCGAGCTCAACGACGTGAAGGCTCAGCTCGACCGGGTCCAGCGGGACAAGGCCGGAGCCGAGCAGGCCGCCCGCGCGATGCAGGCGGAACTGGAGCAGGTCCGTGGCGCTGGTGTCGTGCCCGCCGGCGGCGACGGCGAGCAGCAGGCGCTCCGGGTGCTGATGATGGCCCAGCGGACCGCTGACGAGCACGTCACCGACGCCCGCCGCGAAGCCGACCAGGTGCTTTCCGAGGCGCGGTCCAAGGCCGAGGAGGTCACCCTCGAGGCGCGGGCCAAGGCCGACGCCCTGGAGCGGGACGCCCGTCAGCGGCACCAGGAGGCCATGGGTGGCCTGGACACCAAGCGCACCGCGTTGCAGGAGCACATCGAGGGGCTCAAGCAGTTTGAGCGCGAGTACCGCACCCGCCTCAAGGCGTACCTCGAGAGTCAGCTGCGTGACCTCGACAGCCGTGGGCAGGGCCCGGATGTCGAGATTGACCGGACCGATGGTGGGGGCCGCGCCGGTGGCGGCAACGGCCTCGCCGCAGCCGGTCTCGCCGGCTCCTACGGCGGCGGTCGCTCCGGTGCGCTGGAAGCCGGTCGCTGACCATTCCGGCCGGCGGTCGTCGCACTGACGGTTGCCCGGTCTCGCGCAGAATCGGAACGAGACGCGGGGGTGGGCTTTGATAGTCGCCAGTATCCTGCTCATTCTCGTTGCAGTGGTGCTGCTGGTGGCGGGCCTCGCTGATGGATCCAGCAGCCTGCTGGTCGTCTCCATCGTGGCCAGCCTGCTGGCTGCCGTCGCCCTTGTCATGGGTGCCCGCCAGGCAGCCGCGGCCCGGGCAGCGGCGGAGCAGACCCCGTCCGAGGCGGATCAGGGCGGTGGGGGTGCCGATCGGGAGTCGGGCGGCCGCATGCTTCCCGGTCAGCCTGTTCCCCCACCGATCGACCATGGCGGCACCGGGTGGCGGCAACCACCCGGGCCGCCGGTCGTAGACCCCGCACCGATTGCGGACGGCGGGCCAGCTCCAGCCGCGGTTTCCCCGGCGGAGGCAGCACGGCTGGCCCGACTCGACCGGGAGGTGTGGGTGGTTGACGCCCACCCCAACTACCACCTGGCCGACTGTGGGGAGCTACTCGGCGAGCCGGAGCCGCTTCCCGTCGCCGAGGCGATAGACCTCGGCTTTACCCCTTGTGCGCACTGCGCCCCGGTCGCCGCCCTGTTGACGGCGGAAGGACGGATCGCCAGTGGCGGTGCTGGTGCCGGTGCCTGAGGCGCCAGCCGCCCACGGCGGTGACTCGTTGACTGTCGCGGTCCGGATCAAGCCGGGGTCGTCCCGGTCCCGAGTAGGGGGCCGCTACCTGGGCCCATATGGCCCTGCTCTGATAATCGCGGTGACGGCACCACCGGTGGACGGGCGGGCCACCGAGGCGGCACGCCGTGCCCTCGCCGAGGCGCTCGGTGTCCGGCGGGGAGCGGTCTTGTTGGGCGCTGGGGCGGCCAGCCGAAACAAGATCTTTTATGTCGGTGGGGTAAGCGCCGAGATCACCCGGTTGCTGCGCCAACTCCGCGACGGATAGGGCGGGCCGGCGACCACGCGCCCATGCCTTGCGCCTGGCACTCGCCCCAGGCGCCCGGTCCCCAGGCGCCCGGTCCCCAGGCGCCGGGTCCCCAGGCCCCCGCCCCAGGCGCCCGGTCCCCAGGCCCCCGCCCCAGGCCCGGTCCCCAGGCCCTCGGCCCCGGCACTTGCCCCGGCCTCGTTTCTGAGCCATCGCCCTGCCCGGCCCAGCCCTGCTGGGCTGGGCAGCGGGTGCTGCTGGTTGGTTGCGGTGGCTACTTTTCCGCCCCGGCCGGCAGCAGTCTGCTCTCCCGGCGTCCGATGCGGCGGGACGCTTCCGAGGCGGCGGACCGAGGTGTAGCGGTGGCTGCGGCCCGTTATCTGGCAGCGGCGGGTGGCGTACGGGTTTGGCGATTACGGCGAGGGCCGGAGTGATCAGTCTGCTAGCGTTCCTTTTGCCCGAGATGTGTAAATTCGGGGTGAGCGTCAGGGTGTCGGTGCGCCAGATTGTCCGACGCCTGTACGTTCCGTATCCTTGCGAACCTCCGGAGTGCGTGGCCGCGTGGCTGCGCGCCCGTTTTGTACCTGGGGGCGCCGAACGCGGCGACCTCTGTCCAGGTGCCGCGGCCCTCCGCGGCTCCGCGGCTAAGGGAGCGACGATGGCGAAGCCAGCCGACACCAGGACCGCCGGCCGTAAGCCGGCGACCAAGTCCACCCGCAGCGCGGCGGAGACCGAGAAGATCCGGGCAGCCCTGGCAGCACGGCGGGACGAACTCCGTGCCGAGTATGATCAGACGTTGAGCGAGATCACCGAGCTGCAGCGCGACCGGCTGACCGACTCGGCCGGGGATGACCAGGCCGACACCGGCACCAAGACGTTCGAGCGGGAGCAGGAGATTTCCCTCGCGAACAGCATCCTGGAACGGATCACGCAGGTCGAGCGGGCACTGGAACGGCTCGATGAGGGTGGCTACGGCTGGTGCGAACGGTGCGGCACCCCGATCCCGGTGGAGCGGCTGGCTGCCTTCCCGTCGGCGACCCTCTGCGTGACCTGTAAGCAGCTGGCGGAGCGGCGCTGAGACCTCGCTCTCCAGTAGCCCGGTGAGGTGGCGTCCGCCACCGCGAGCTTCGATGGGGAGTAGATGACCGCAGGACCGACCCCGGGATCCGGCCGTGCCGAGGCGACCGGGTCAACCGGGCCCGCCGAGGGCCCTCGGACCACCGGGCCGGACGGCGCCGCCGAGGCGGATGGGTCGCACGGCGACGCCGAGTCGCACGGCGCCATCGACCGTGCACCGACCCGGCGCCGCGCCGCGTCGGTCCTGCTCGGCATCGGCCTCACCGTGTGGGCGCTCGACTTCGGGACCAAACATCTGGCACTTCAGGCACTGGAGGGCCGGGAGCCGGTCAAGCTCCTGGGCGGCCTGGTATATCTCAGCCTCACCCGCAACAGCGGCGCGGCGTGGAGCATCGGCGCCGACCACACCTGGATCTTCTCACTGATCACCATCCTCGTGATCGGCTGGATCCTCTGGACGGCGCTGCGCCTGCGCTCCCTACCCTGGGCGGTGTCGTTGGGGCTGGTGCTTGGTGGGGCACTCGGAAACCTGATGGACCGAATCTTCCGTGCTCCGGGCTGGTTCGTCGGTCACGTGGTCGACATGATCAGTGTCCTGGAGCCGTACGGCCGGGCCTTTCCGGTGTTCAACGTGGCCGATAGCGCCCTGGTCTGCGGCGTCTTCTTCGCGGTTTTCCTGGAACTGACCGGCCGCCAGCGCGACGGCAGCCGGCTCGGCCGGGACGGACGACAGGTGACCCCCACCGTGCCGCGGGAGCGGGCATGACGGCGGCGTACGCGGCCAGCGGCGAGCAACGATCGCTGCCAGTCCCGGATGGGCTCGACGGACTCCGCCTGGACCAGGCCGTGGCGCGGCTCTTCGGGCTCTCCCGGACGACCGCGGCGGCCCTGGTTGACGCGGGCGCCGCACTGGTCGATGGCACGGCACGGGCTAATTCCTACAAGATTCGGGCCGGGTCCTGGCTGGAGGTGACGCTGCCGGCGCCGGCAGCTCCGCCGGCCGTCGTGCCGCAGGCGGTGTCCGGCCTGGGCGTCGTGTATGCCGACGACGACATCGTGGTGGTGGACAAGCCGGTCGGCGTGGCCGCTCACCCCAGTCCCGGTTGGACCGGACCGACGGTGATCGGTGGGCTTGCCGCGATCGGTCACCGGATCGCCACCAGCGGTGCGGCCGAGCGGCAGGGCGTGGTGCACCGGCTCGACGTCGGCACGACCGGGATCATGGTGGTGGCCAAGAGCGAGCAGGCCTACACCTTCCTGAAACGCGCGTTCAAGTACCGCGAGGTGGAGAAGCGCTACCACGCCGTGGTGCAGGGGCACCTCGATCCGTTGCGGGGCACCATCGACGCTCCGATCGATCGGCACCCACACCACGACTACCGTTGGGCGGTGGTCTCGGGCGGTAAGCCCAGCATTACCCACTACGACACCCTTGAGGCGTTTCCGGCGGCCAGTCTGGTGGACGTACGGCTGGAGACGGGCCGTACCCACCAGATCCGAGTGCATTTCTCGACGCTGCGCCACCCCTGTGTGGGCGACCTCACTTACGGAGCTGATCCCACCCTCGCCAAGCGGCTCGGCCTGGATCGGCAGTGGCTACACGCCCGGGAGTTGGGCTTCCGTCATCCCCGAACAGGGGAGGAGGTCTGCTTCGTCAGCGACTACCCTGACGATCTGGACCGCGCTCTGGGAATCCTGCGGGACTGAGCGCGGCCATGACCTGACCGATCCAACGCGACGAGGGGGTCTCCGTCCGTGCGCTCCGGTGACCTGCTGCGCCAGCTGGACCAGCGGCTGTTACCCCACCTCGTGGGCGCGGCTAACCGGCTGGCCCAGGGTTCTGCCCAACCCAGGCTCCTCCTCGGGGCTGTGCTGCTTTCCTGTCTTGCGGTGACGGTCACCGCGGTGTGGGGCACCGGCACTCCGCCGGCCGGTAACCCCACTGCGGACGACGTGACCCGGGTCGGGGTGGCCGCCGGGGAGTCAATTCCTGGCTATCTGCAGGACGCCACGGACGACCTGGCAGCGCTGCCGGCGGCAGCCCCATCCCCGGAGAGCGGCACCTTCGCGCTGGTCTCGCTGTCGGCGTATCTGACGCCGGATCAGGCCGCCAACGTCTTCAGTGACGTGCCGGTCGCCGCTGTTATCGGCCGGGTACCACTACCTGAGCGGCAGACGGAGGTTGTCCGGATCGACGTGCCGGGCCCGCCGGAAGACGTGATCACCGCCATGGTTCACCTGGCGGCCCGCAAGGACCGGGAGGCGGGTGACTATCGGGCCCGGGCCGCCGCGGTCACTGAGGGGAGACCGGAGCAGCGCGAACAGCGCGAGTTGTACCTCAGCGCAGCGCAGATGGCGGAGGCCGAGGCAACGGCGTACCGTGGCGGGTGCGCGTGCGTCTACGCGGCGGTGGTCCGCGCGGAGCCGGTCGAGTTGCGCCAAGTGGCATCCCAGCCGGATGTGCGGGTCGTTGATCCCGCGCCGGAGGTGCGTCGGCTGGACCGCACTGTTTTCACCCCGCCCCTGCCGGAGCAGGACGTGGTGGCGCACCCCCTTGCGGATTCCGATCTGACCACCCCCGATCCGGTGTTCCCTGATCCGGTTATTCCTGACCCGGTGGTCCCGGATCCAGCGGTTTCCGATCCGGTGGTTCCCGACCCGGCGGTCCCGGATCCGGTCGCCACCCCCACGCCGGTGCCCCCCACCCCGGTGGTCCCGGATCCGGTCCCCACCCCGAGCCCCGAACCGGTGACTCCCAGCCCGCCGACGCCGACGGAGGAACCAGTTCCCGGCTCAGCCCCAGAGGCGAAGAAGTCACCATCAATTTCACCGACCCCCGACCTTGCGTCCGGGGCGCCACCCACGCCGGCCACCTTGGCGAACGTGGTCGGCAGCGGTGCCTCCGAGCCGGTTTCGGAAGCTGAGGTCGGCCCGGTGGCAGGCGGATCGGTATAGCCCTAATAGGCTTTCGTTCGTAGCCTGTCAGTCGGGGCAGCAGCATGGAGCTGGGAGGGCGAGCCGTGGAGGGCAGCGAGACCGGCTGGGGTCAGCCGGCCGAACCGGCACCGCGGTGGCGGGCGTTGCTCGACCGGGCGCGGCTCGGTAACCGCGCGGCCGAGCCGGCTGGGCCGGACCGGCCTGGGCCTGCGGCCCAGGCCGAGCCAATGCCCCGACGGGCCGACGGCAACGGCTACGCGGCCCGTGTGCCGGCAGTCGGGTCGCACATGCCAGGCTCCGGCTTGCCGCCCGCCGAGGTGCCGTATACGGAGTCGCGAACCTACGGGGCTGATGCGCGGGACGCGGGGCACCGGGGTGAGCCGGCATACCGGGGTGAGCCGGCATACCGGGGTGAGCGGGGATTACCGGCCGAGCCGGCGTATGGGGCTGATCCGGGTTACCGGGTCCCGTCGGTGCCGGCTCCGCAGCCCCGCTACTCCGAACCGGAGGCACCGCCGGCGCCGTCCCGCTATGCCTTGCTGGACAACGGCTACCGGCATGCGCCCCCGGCAGAGAACGGCTATCGGACTGAGCCGGCGCCCCAGGCTGATCCCGGGAATCGATCGGGGAACGACTACCGGTCTGAGCCGGCGTATCGGCCTGAGCCGGCGTATCGGTCTGAGCCGGCGTATCGGTCTGAGCCGGCGTATCGGTCTGAGCCGGCGTATCGGCCTGAGCCGGCGTATCGGTCTGAGCCGGCGTATCGGTCTGAGCCGGCGTACCAGCCCGCGGTAGGCCGGGGCTACGCTCGGCTGGAGTGGCGTCCGCCGCCGAGTGGATCGGAGCGCGCGGCAAACGTACTCCGGGGGGAACTCGGCGGCCCCCGGGTGCTGGCTTTCGCGAATCCCAAGGGCGGCGTGCACAAAACCACTGCGACCGTGCTGGCCGCTGCGACTGTCGGCAGCGTGCGCGGCCGGGGCGTGCTGGCCTGGGACGACAACGAGCTACGGGGCACGCTCGGGCTGCGTGCGGGCAGTGCCCGGCACGCCCGTACCATCCGGCACCTGATCAGCGACCTCGCGCACATCGAGATCAAGGATGGCCCGGAGCTGCTGGAGCAGCTCGACGACTATCTCCGGCACGCCTCAGACGGCTCGTACGACGTGCTGGCGGGTGAGGAGAGTCCCCGGTTCGCCCAACGGCTGGACCAGTTCACCGTCCGGCGGGTGCTGGAGCTGCTCCGCCGCACCCACGACGTGATCTGCGTGGACACCGGCAACAACGTGGAGAGCCCCAACTGGCGTACCGTCATGCAGGCCGCCGACCAACTTGTGGTCACCACGGTGCCGCGGGAAGATGCCGCGTTCAGCGCGGACTGGATGCTCGACCTGCTACACGAGGTGGGCATGGGGGAGTTGGCTGACAACGCGGTGACGCTGATCTCGTGCCCGACCCCAGGGCACAGTGAGCTCCGGGCCGACCTGGAACGCCACTTCGCCACCCGGACTCGGGCGGTGACTGTGGTGCCATATGACCCGATCCTGGAGTCCGGCTCGTCAATCGAGTACCACCAGCTCCAGCCGGCGACCCGGGAGGCGTGGTTGAGCGCCGCCGCGGTGATGCTGGAGCCATTCGCCCGCTGAGTGGCGTGTCGTCCACCGGCGCCCCATGGCGCCGCCACTCCTGAGAGGATCACCGGGTGAGCGCGGACACCCCCGACCCCGACCGGCCCAGTTCCGGGGCTCTACCGCCGTACGCCGAGTCGCTGGGCGATGGCCGCACGTCGCCGCCGTACCCAGATCGTGCTTCGGCCATCGGGCCGGTACCGCCCGCCTCGTTGACCTGGTACGAGGTGCCGCTCGTTGCCGAGGTGCCGCGGACCCGGCTCCGGCCACAGCTCGGGTGGGCGGCGGCGGGAGCATTCGGGGTGCTGATCCTCGGGGTCCCGCTGGGGTTACTCTGGGCCACGCTGGCCCCCGACACCCCGGTGCTGCAGACCGAGTCGGGCGCTGTCTACGGCGAGTCGCAGCCGGAGCAGCCGATCGCCGCCGACGGTTGGTTCAGCCTGCTCGGTTTCGGCTTCGGCGTCCTGGTCGCGGTCGGCCTCTGGTTCCTGTTGCGTCGTTACCGGGGTCCGATCGGACTGGCTGCCGCCGTGCTTGGGTCGCTGGGCGCGGCGCTGGTCGCCTGGCAGGTCGGCCAACAGGTGGGGCTGGCCACCTTCGAGCACCTGTTGGCGACCGCCGCGGAGGGGCAGACCTTCGGCCAACCCGCGCGACTGCGGGCCGGCGGCGTGGGGTGGTGGGGTCCACTGCCGGTGCCGTACGGCAACGTGCTGCTGCCCGCGTTTGGCGCGGCGGTCGGTTACACCCTGCTGGCGGGCTGGTCCCGTTGGCCGTCGTTGCGTCCGGAGCCGGCACCCGACTGGTCGACCGGGCCGGGCGTCAGTTGGGCGTCGGCGGAGACGCCAGCTCCTTCAGCGGCACCGGAACCGCCCGGACCTGGCGCAGCAGAGCCGCCTCGCGGCTGAGCAGTCGCAGCTCGGCGCGGAGCCGGTCAGCGGTGTCGTCGATGGCGAGTAACCGCTGTCGGTCGGCGAGGGTCAGCGCGGCCGTCGCGGCGACCAGGTGCGACAGGACGGTCGGATCCTCCGGGAGCTGCTCCGAGGCATCCTCCGGGTCGGCGCGGATCAGGCCCAGGTACCGCCGGAAGGCCGCGGTCACCCGGGCGGACAGCTCCCCGGCCTGGTCCGGGGGGTCCGGGTCGGGCAACCACTCGACCTCGGCAGTCAGGTAGGGAGCGCTGGCCCGGTTGACGCTGTCTATCCGGAACCGCTGCCGACCCACGGTGACGATGTCGTAGCCACCGTCCGGCAGCTCGGTCACCTGGCGCAGCTCGGCGGTGCAGCCCACCTCGTGCAGCGTGACGTCGTCCTCGGGCAGCGGGCGGCCGTCGGGCGCGGTGGGAGCGACATCCCAACCGGTCCGGATCGCCACCACGCCGAACTCGCGTGGGGGCTGCTCCGGCAGGGTGAGTAGGTGGCGCACCAGTGCGCGGTATCGATCTTCGAAGATGTGTAGCGGCAGCACCAGACCGGGGAAGAGAACGGTCCCGAGCGGGAACACCGGCAGCCGCGCAGTCACGGATCGAGGGTAGCCCGATCCGGCTCCGGAGGGTGTGTCTCGGCTCATTGTCTCGTCGTGTGGGCGGTGCCGGTCAGCCCGGACCCGGGCCGCCTAGACTCGCAGGGGTGTTGCACCGGATCGACCTACGTGGCGGGGTTCGTGACCCGCGCCGCCTGCTGCCCCGTGCCCGGCTCGATGTCTCCGCGGCTGTCGAGCAGATCCGTCCGCTCGTGGCGGCGGTGCGGGAGCATGGCTACTCGGCGATCCGGGCGGCGAGCGAGCGGTTCGACGGGGTCTCGCCGGAGGTGCTGCGGGTCCCGGCGGAGGCGATAGCCGAGGCTGAGGGCACGCTCGACCCGCAGGTTCGCGCCGCGTTGTTGGAGTCGATCAACCGGGCCCGCCGGGTGCACGTCGCGCAGCGTCGTAGCGACCACACCACACAGGTCGTACCGGGTGGTGTGGTCACCGAGCGCTGGGTGCCGGTTGACCGGGTCGGGCTCTACGTGCCCGGTGGCCTGGCGATGTACCCGTCAACAGTGGTCATGAACGTGGTGCCCGCGCAGGAGGCCGGGGTGCGTTCGCTGGTCGTGGCCAGTCCACCGCAGAAGGACAACGGCGGGTTGCCCGACCCGCGGGTACTCGCCGCCTGCGCCCTGCTTGGGGTGACCGAGGTGTACGCCGTTGGCGGCGCGCAGGCGGTGGCGATGCTCGCGTACGGCAGTGCGGTTGACCCGGACGGCGCCGCCTTCTGCCCGCCGGTTGATCTGATCACCGGCCCGGGCAACATCTGGGTCACCGCCGCCAAGCGGTTGCTGCGGGGCGTGGTCGGTATCGACGCCGAGGCAGGTCCCACCGAGATCGCGATCCTGGCCGACCACACCGCCGATCCGGTGCACGTGGCCGCCGACCTGATCAGCCAGGCCGAGCACGATCCGCTCGCGGCGAGTGTGCTGGTCACCCCGTCGGTGGAGCTGGCCGACGCGGTGGACCGGGAGTTGGCCCGGCAGGTACCGGCGACCCGGCACACCGAGCGGGTGAGCACCGCGCTCACCGGAGAGCAGAGCGGCGTCGTCCTCGTTGCGGACCTGGTGGCCGGGCTGCGGGTGGTGGACGCCTACGCGGCCGAGCATCTGGAGGTCCAGACCGAGAACGCCCGCGAGTGGGCGCTGCGGGTGCGCAACGCCGGAGCGATCTTCGTCGGGGCCTGGTCGCCGGTGTCGCTCGGCGACTACTGCGCCGGCTCCAACCATGTGCTACCCACCGGGGGCTGTGCCCGGCACTCGTCGGGCCTATCGGTGCAGTCCTTTCTGCGCGGTGTTCACCTGGTGGAATACACGCAGGACGCGCTGCGGGACGTGGCGCCGCACGTGGTCGCCCTGGCGACGGCCGAAAACCTGCCGGCACACGGCCAGGCGGTCACCGCCCGGCTGCCGGAGGGAGCGCTGTGACCAGCCGGGACGACCTGCCGATCCGGGCGGACCTGCGCGGGCTGACCCCGTACGGGGCGCCGCAGCTGGATGCGTCGGTGCGGCTGAACACGAACGAGAACTCGTACCCGGTGCCGGACGCGGTGGCCGAGACGATCGGCCGGGCGATCGCCGCCGAGCTGCGGGACCTCAACCGGTACCCGGACCGGGACGCGGTGGCGCTCCGTGGTGACTTGGCGGCGTACCTGGGCGCCGGGTTCAACCTGGATCACATCTGGGCGGCCAACGGCTCCAACGAGGTCCACCAGCAGCTGCTCCAGGTCTTCGGCGGGCCGGGACGGACCGCGCTCGGTTTCCTGCCGGCATATTCGATGCATCCGCTGCTGGCGCTCGGCACCGGCACCCGGTGGGCGCCGGCCCGACGCGGCGTCGACTTCGGGCTGACCGTCGCCGAGGCGGTGGCACAGGTCCGTGAGCACCGCCCGGACGTGGTCTTTCTCTGCTCACCGAACAATCCCACCGGCACCGTCCTGGACCTGGCGGTGGTCTCTGCGGTGCTGGCCGAGGCGCCGGGGATGGTGGTGGTGGACGAGGCGTACGCGGAGTTCGCCCGGGCCGGCACGGTCAGCGCCCTGTCGCTGTTGGGTGACCATCCCCGGCTGGTGGTGACCCGCACCATGAGCAAGGCGTTCGGGTTCGCCGGCGGCCGGCTGGGCTACCTGGCCGCCGACCCGGCGGTGGTGGCGGCCGTGCAACTCGTCCGGCTGCCGTACCACCTGTCGGCGCTGACCCAGGCGGCGGCGCGGGCCGCCCTGGCGCATCGCGACGAGTTGCTGAGCACCGTCTCGGCGATCAGGGTGCAGCGGGACCGGATCGTGACCGAGCTCCGGGCCCGCGGTCATCGGGTCGCCGACAGCGATGCCAACTTTGTGCTGTTCGAGGTCGGCGGGGACCAGCGGGCCGCATGGCAGGTCCTGCTCGACGCCGGGGTGCTGGTTCGCGACGTCGGCCTGCCCGGCTGGCTGCGGGTCACCGCCGGCACCCCCGCCGAGACCGATGCCTTCCTGATCGCTGTGGAGAAGCTTTCGTCATGAGTCGCACCGCCCGGGTCGAGCGGGTCACCCAGGAAACCAAGGTTCTCGTCGAGGTCGACCTCGACGGTAGCGGCAAGGCCGACATCGAGACCGGTGTCGGCTTCTATGACCACATGCTGCACCAGGTCGCCCGGCACGGCGGGTTTGATCTCACCGTGCACACCGTCGGCGACCTCCACATCGATGCGCACCACACGATGGAGGACACCGCGTTGGCGCTGGGCGTCGCGGTTGACCGCGCGCTGGGGGACCGGGCCGGCATCCGGCGGTACGGCTCGGCTACCGTCCCGATGGACGAGGTGTTGGTCCGGGCCGCCGTTGATCTCTCGGGTCGGCCGTACGTCGTGCATGACGAGCCGGCGCTCGCCCCGTACATCGGCCCGGTCTACCCGACCAGCATGACCCGGCACATCTGGGAGTCCTTCGGTCAGTCGGCCCGGGTCACGCTGCACGTTGACGTGCTGCGGGCGGCCCGGCCGGGCGGACACCCAGACGCCCACCACGTGGTGGAGGCCCAGTTCAAGGCGGTGTCCCGGGCGTTGCGCGAGGCGACGGCAGTGGACCCGCGGACTGCCGGCGTGGTGCCCAGCACGAAGGGGAAACTGTGAGGACCGTGGTCGTGAGTGGAGGGTGGCGCTGATGGGTGGGGTGCTGCCGACCCTGTTGCTGATTCTGGCCGGGGTGCTGGTCGGCGGGGTGGTCTCGTTGCACCGGCAGGGTGCGCCGCGTGGTGTGGTGCTCACCACCGCGGCGCTGGCCATGTTGGCGGCGGTCGCCGGGGGCCTGTGGTTGCTGCCGGGGGAGGGCTCGTGAGCAGGGTCGTGGTGCTGGACTACGGGTCGGGGAATCTTCGCTCCGCGGAGCGTGCCCTCGCGGCGGCCGGCGCGGAGGTGACGGTGACCGACGATCTGGCCGCCGCTGCCGAGGCGGACGGCCTGGTGGTCCCCGGTGTCGGGGCTTTCGCCGCCTGTATGGCGGGAATAACGGCGCTGGGCGCCGGTCCGGTGATAGTCGAGCGGATCGCTGCCGGCCGCCCGGTGCTCGGCATCTGCGTCGGGATGCAGGTGCTCTTCGAGCGCGGTGCCGAGCACGGTGTGGTGACCGATGGTCTTGGGTTGTTGCCCGGGCAGGTGGGTCAACTCCCCGCTGCACGGCTGCCGCACATGGGCTGGAACACGGTCGCTCCGCCGGCCGATTCGGTGCTCTTCGCCGGCCTGGGCGAGAGCCGGTTCTACTTCGTGCACTCATACGCGGCGGACGGTGCGGCCGGGTTGGCCGCTGCCGGTGCCGCCGTGACCACCGCCCACCATGGGGCGGAGTTCGTGGCGGCCGTGGAGCGGGGTCCACTCAGCGCCGTCCAGTTCCATCCGGAGAAGTCCGCCGATGCTGGTGCCGCGCTGTTGCGCAACTGGTTGGGCACGCTTTCGTCGAGCGTCCAGCCGGCGACCGGCCACGCTGCTGGGGGGCGTCGGTGAGCAAGGAGCGGGCGCGGCGTCGGGCTGCTCGGGAGGCGGAGGCAGCGCAGCGGCGGGCGGTGCGGCAGCGGCAGCTCGCCCGGCAAGCCCAGCGGCGGGCGCTGTTTCGTCGGCTGACTCCGACGGTACGCCGGGGGCGGATCGGCCGGCTGCCCCGGCGAACCCGGGGCGAGCGCGCCGCGATCGTGCTGTCGACGGTGGCCGTGATCCTGATGATCTGGACCCTGGTAGATGATCTTGCGTTGCGGTTCGGGCTGGTCGCGCTCCTGCTGCTCGTACTGCCGGCGATCGTGGTGATCGCCCTGGACCGTCGTTCCTGATTCGAGGAGATGTGCTGTGAGCCTCACCCTGTTGCCCGCCGTTGATGTCGCCGACGGGCAAGCGGTCCGGTTGGTGCAGGGCGCCGCCGGTAGCGAGACCAGCTACGGTGATCCCTTCGACGCCGCGTTGGCCTGGCAGCGGGACGGGGCGGAGTGGATTCACCTGGTTGACCTGGATGCGGCCTTCGGCCGGGGCTCCAACGCGGAGCTGCTCGCCGAGGTGGTGCGTCGCCTGGACGTGCGGGTGGAGCTCTCCGGTGGAGTCCGGGACGACGCGTCGTTGCGGGCCGCGCTGGCAACCGGGGCCGCTCGGGTCAATATCGGCACCGCCGCGCTGGAGGACCCCGAGTGGTGCGATCGGATCTGCGGCGAGTACGGCGACCGGGTGGCGATCGGCCTCGACGTGCGCGGGCAGACCCTTTCCGCCCGGGGCTGGACCCGGGACGGCGGCGACCTGTGGGAGGTGCTGGCGCGGCTGGACCGGGCCGGCGCGTCCCGGTACGTGGTCACCGATATCACCAAGGACGGCACGATGCGCGGGCCGAACCTGGAGCTGCTTCGGGAGGTCTGCGCCCGCACCAGCGCTCCGGTGATCGCGTCCGGTGGTGTCTCGACCCTGGCCGATCTGCGTGCGCTGGCCGCCCTGGAGTCGGTCGGGGTGGAGGGGGTCATCGCCGGTAAGGCGCTGTATGCGGGTGCCTTCACGGTGGCCGAGGCGTTGCGGACACTGGCCGACGCCTGATCTCATCGCGGCGTCCCTGCCGCGCAGCCGCCCGCCGGTTTCGTTGGCCCGGTCTGTCGACCCTCGTGCCGGTGGTTGCGGAGCCAGGAGGGTGGGTTGCCCGCAGTTTAGTTGTGCACAACTAAACTGCGGGCTACGCTTCTCTGGTGACCGATGATCTGGTGCTGCGGCGGCAGGTGTGCTTCGCGCTCTACACCGCATCGCGTGCCATGGTCGATGTCTACCGGCCCATCCTCGCCGAGTTCGGGCTGACCTATCCGCAGTATCTCGTGCTGCTGGTGCTCTGGGAGGGCGAGCAGGAGCAGCTGCCGACGGTCTCCGGCCTCGGCGCCCGGCTGCAGCTGGACTCCGGAACGCTCTCTCCCCTGCTCAAGCGGCTGGAGGCGGCGGGCCTGGTGGTCCGGCGGCGGTCGACGGCCGATGAGCGACGGGTGGCGGTGGAGCTGACCCCGGCGGGGCGGGCCCTGCGGGGGCGGATGGCCGACGTTCCCCGCCAGCTGGCCCAGGCGACCGGGCTCAGCGCGGACGATCTCGTCGTCCTACGCGACACCCTCACTCGGATCACCAGCACGATCCACCAACACAAGGAGCAGTAGCGACCATGAGCAAGACCGCCAACCGTGAGATCCAGCTGGCCTCGCGGCCGCAGGGTTGGCCAACCGAGGAGAACTTCCGGTTGGTCTCCACCGACATCCCCACCCCGGGGCCAGGGCAGATCGTGGTGCAGAACACCTTTATCTCCGTCGATCCGTACATGCGGGGGCGGATGAATGACGTCGCCTCCTACGTACCGCCGTTCGCGCTGGACGCGCCGCTCGACGGTGGGGCGGTCGGTGCGGTGGTGGCGAGCGAGGCCGACGGCTTCGCCCTCGGCGACACGGTGTTCCACTCGCTCGGCTGGCGGGAGTACGCGCTGTTGGACGCAGCGACCGTCCGGAAGGTCGACCCGGCCCTCGCCCCGGTCAGTACGTACCTCGGGGTGCTGGGAATGACCGGGCTCACCGCCTACGCCGGGCTGCTCGAGGTCGCCGCGATGCAGCCGGGGGAGACCGTCTTCGTCTCCGGTGCGGCCGGTGCGGTGGGGAGCATGGTTGGTCAGATCGCCAAACTTCGCGGCGCCGGCCGGGTGGTCGGCAGCGCCGGCTCGCCGGCCAAGGTCGAGCGGCTGCGGGCGCTCGGCTTCGACGCCGCCTTCGACTACCACGACGGCCCGGTGCTGGAGTCGCTGCGCGCCGCCGCGCCGGACGGGATCGACGTCTACTTCGACAATGTGGGTGGCGAGCACCTGGAGGCGGCGATCGGTGCGATGCGGCCGAACGGTCGGGCCGCGATCTGCGGGATGATCGCGCAGTACAACGCGGCCGAGCCGCCGGCTGCCCCGCGTAACCTGACGATGATCATCAGCAAGCGGCTCACCCTGCGCGGTTTCATCGTCTCCGACTACGGACAGTTGGGCAAGCAGTTCGCCGAGGAGGTCGGCGGCTGGCTGCGCGACGGGAAGCTCAGCTACGACGAGACGATCATTGACGGCATCGAGAACGCCCCGGCGGCCTTCCTGGGCATGCTCCGCGGCGAGAACCTCGGCAAGATGCTGGTCCGGGTGTGAGCCGGGATCCCGCCGCGCCTCGGCGGTAGGGCAGACCTTCTGCAACGCGATCCGCCGGTGGCCGGCCGCACACGACGACCACCGGCGGATCGCGTTGGCTAGG
The DNA here is from genome assembly GCF_013416675.1 of Salinispora sp. H7-4. Classification (NCBI taxonomy): domain Bacteria; kingdom Bacillati; phylum Actinomycetota; class Actinomycetes; order Micromonosporales; family Micromonosporaceae; genus Salinispora; species Salinispora sp. H7-4. The sequence continues at coordinate 34,338 of NZ_JABZED010000016.1, read as the reverse complement.
CTGGCGACATGTCCCTGGCCGTACGCGTGATTCCCTGCCTTGACGTGGACGCCGGGCGGGTGGTCAAGGGCGTCAACTTCCGCAACCTGCGGGACGCCGGTGACCCGGTGGAGCGGGCCGCGGCGTACCACCGGGCCGGCGCTGACGAGCTGACGTTCCTGGATGTCACCGCCTCGGTGAGCGACCGCGGCACGATGCTGGACGTGGTCCGCCGTACCGCGGAGTCAGTCTTTATTCCGCTCACCGTCGGTGGTGGGGTGCGGCAGGTCAGTGATGTTGACGCGCTGCTGCGCGCGGGTGCGGACAAGGTCGGTGTGAACACCGCCGCGATCACCCGCCCCGAGCTGATCGCTGAGGTCGCGGAGCGGTTCGGCCGGCAGGTACTGGTGCTCTCCCTCGACGTGCGGCGCGCCTCCGCTGGCGCCACCACCAGCGGGTTCGAGGTGACCACACACGGCGGCCGGCGTGGCGCCGGCATCGATGCCATCGACTGGGCGCGGCGCGCCGCGGAGCTGGGCGCGGGTGAGATCCTGCTCAACTCGATGGATGCCGACGGCACCAAAGCCGGGTTTGACCTGGAGCTGATTCGCGCGGTGCGGGCGGTGGTGAACGTGCCGGTGGTCGCCAGCGGGGGCGCGGGGGAGGCGGGTCACTTCCCGCCGGCGATTGACGCCGGGGCCGATGCGGTACTCGCCGCGAGCGTCTTCCACTTCGGTCAACTCACCGTAGGTGAAGTCAAGGACGCGCTGCGCGAGGGCGGTCACCCGGTCTGCTGACCCGCCTCGCCGGCAGGTGCGCGGGCTGCGCGGCCACCGAATCGGACTGGGTGAAGGCACCGGTCAGTGGGCTGGCCATGCCGGTCAGTGGGTGGGCTGCGCCGGTCAGTGGGTGGGCTGCGCGGGTCAGTCCCGGCGGGCGTGGTTCTTGGGAGATTGTCGCCCCGCCGGGATGGAACGTACCGCGTACTCCTGGACCGCCGCCGCGTGCTCGGCTTCGTCCAGCTGCCAGTCCGCGTCACCCGGGGTGTGTCGGCGGCTCAACACGCCCTGCACGGTGTCGACTGTGGTGGCCAGGCCGGCGTGGGGACGGGTGCGCCAGAGCTGTTCGCCCTCCGGTGTGATTCGGAACCAGCCGTCGGTGACACTGACCAGGCCGGTGCCGACCAACCGGCGGACCGCCACCTCGACCTCCTGCCGGTCGGGGATCGCGCGGTTGAGGTGGTCGGCGGTGGAGAGAACATCGGTGAGCCGGACCCCTAACGGCCGGCGGCTGGATGCCGCGCGACGGTGCCGGCCGGCACCGTGTGCGATCACCAACGAAACGAAGATCCAGGCGTCCGTCCACTGCCATTGCTTCTCCCCCATGGCCAGATTGTGCCGACCCCGCGCTGGAAAGGAAACACCTCCTCCCATTGGGCTACAACGGGTCGTCCTTTGCGTCGCTAGCGGTGAGCCGGACAGCCGCTGGGGGTCGGGCGGGACGGGAACGGTGCGCGGGAGCACACGGCTCAACCGGGAGCCAGGACCGGGGCGGGGTTGGGCGGAGGAGGGACCGTCACGCGGGGCAGCACGAACTGGGTCAGCGGGCCGATGGTCAGGGCATACGCCACCGTGCCGGGGCCGACCGCGCCGCCGAGCAGCCAGCCCAGCCCCAGTACGGCGACCTCGATGGTGGTGCGGACGAGCCGGATCGAGAATCGTGGCCGGCGGGCGACGAAGCCGGTCATCAGGCCGTCGCGGGGGCCGGGTCCGAGCCGGGTGCCGAGATAGAGTCCGCTCGCCGTGCCGTTGGCGACGATCCCGCCGACGAGTAGGGCGGTTCGGGTGGCGAGTGGCAGGTCCGCCGGTAGCAGGGCGAGGGTGGCGTCCACCACGAGCCCGACCACCACCACGTTGCTGACCGTGCCGAGGCCCGGCCGCTGCCGTAGCGGGATCCACAGCAGCAGCACCAGCGCCCCGACCGCGATGGTCACCGTGCCGAAGGAGAGCCCGGTGTGCCCGGCGATCCCTTGGTGGAAGACGTCCCAGGGGTCCAGGCCGAGGCCGGAGCGGATCAACAGGGCCATGCTCACGCCATAGAGGCCGAGCCCAGCGTAGAGCTGGGTCAGCCGTCGCGCGGGCCGGTAGCTGAGATTGCCAATCTGTTGCACGGATGCCAATCTAGTAACCAGTCAGGCAACCAGTAGAGCCAATTTTGGTGGAGTGGCCCCATGGCGAGTCAAATCCGCGGAAACCAATTAACCCGGCTGCTCGGCCAGTGGCATGCGCTCCCCGGTCGCCGGCGCAGCCCCGACTACGCGGCACTGGCCGCCGCCGTCCGGGGGCTGCTCGCCGACGGGCGGCTTCCGCTGGGCTCCCGCCTGCCGGCCGAGCGCGAGCTGGCCGAGGCGCTCCGGATCAGCCGCACCACGGTCACCGCGGCGTATCGGGAACTCCGGGACAGCGGCCACCTCGCCAGCCGGCGAGGTGCCGGCAGCTGGACCATGCTCCCCGGCAACCATCAGATGGCGGGGAGCGGCCTGTGGACTCCGCTGGACGATCGCGAGATGCTCGATCTTGGAGTCGCGGCCCTGGCCGCCCCGCCTGAGCTGCTGCCCGCCGCCCAGGCCGCCGCCGCGGACCTGCCCCGCTATCTGGGTGGGGCGGGCTACCACCCGACCGGCATCAGCGAACTGCGGGCAGCCGTCGCCCGCACGTACGACGAACGGGGCCTGCCCACCTCACCCGAGCAGGTTATGGTCACCAACGGCACGCAGCACGCCCTGGACCTGGTGCTTCGTCTCACCCACAGTCCGGGCGGCAGCGTCCTGGTGGAGGCGCCCAGCTACCCGAACGCCCTGGCCGCGCTGCACGCCCGGCGGGCCCGCATCAACACCCACGGACTCGCCCCGGATTCTCCCGGTTGGGACGCTGAGCTCCTGCTCGGTGCCCTCCGTCAGGGGCGACCCAAGCTGGCCTACCTGATCCCCGACTTTCAGAACCCGACCGGCCATCTGATGTCGGCCCAGTTGCGGGAGCGCGTGGTCGCCACCGCTCACGCCGTCGGTTCCGAACTGGTGATCGATGAGTCCTTTGTGGACCTGTCTCTGGTCGGTGGAGTGATGCCTCCGCCCACGGCCAGCTTCGACCGACACTCCCGGGTGCTCACCGTCGGGGGGATGAGCAAGGCGTACTGGGGCGGGCTGCGGATCGGCTGGATCCGTGCCTCCGCGCCACAGGTGCAGCGGCTCGCCGCCGTCCGAGTCGGGGTGGACATGGCGAGTCCGGTACTGGACCAGCTGGTCGCCGTCCACCTACTGGCGCAGCGGCCGGCGATCGTGGCGGCCCGGCGAGCCCAGCTCACCGCCCAGCGGGACGTCCTGCTCGGTGCCCTCGCCGAGTGCCTGCCCGAGTGGCGGGTGACCCTACCGCACGGCGGAGTCACCCTCTGGGCGGAGCTCGACGGTCCGGTGTCCAGCGCACTCGCCCGCGCCGCCGAGCAGGCGGGCGTACGCCTCGCCCCCGGCCCCCGGTTTGGTCTGGACGGGACGCTGGAGCGCTTCCTGCGGTTGCCGTTCACCCTGCCCGAAGCGGAGTTGGTGGAGGCGGTTAACCGGATCGCCGCCGTCCGCTACGACCTGGACCGCGGCGGCCGGCCGCAGTGGTCGGAGCCGGCGGTCATCGCCTGAACCGGGTAGCGCCGGCGGAAGTCGCCCGCGGCGGGGCGGACCCGCTGGGAGACTGGCCGGGTGGAGCGCGAGAACCGGGTCCGCTGGTCGCCGGCGGTTCGGCCGGGAGCGCCCGGCTCCCGGACCACGCGGCTCGAGCTCTTCTACGATCTGGTCTTCGTCTTCGCGTTTCTGAACGTCACCGAGCTGGCCGCCACCGACCTCAGCGTGCCCGTCCTCCTGCGGTCTCTGCTGGTGCTGGCATTGCTCTGGTGGTGCTGGGTGGGCTTCGCCGCCCTCGGCAACGTGGTCCGCGTTGATCAGGGCAGCGTCCCGCTGGTCGGGTTCGTCACCACGGCCGCGGTCTTCGTACTCGCGCTGAGTAGCCCGTCGGCGTTCGTGGCGATGCCCGAGGGCCTGGCCGGTCCATTACTCTTCGCGGCCTGCTACTGCCTCGTGCGGGTGCTCCAGGTCGGTGTCTTCGGCTGGGTGGCGCGGTCAAACCCGAAATTGCGACGGCGCTGGCTGCTGCTGCTCGCGCCGGCGCTGACCGCCACCGCCCTGTTGGTCGCCGCCGCGTTGGTGCCGCAGCACCTTGCCGAGGGGGACGCCGAGCGGCTGCTCCGGCTCACGTTCTGGATCGCCGCGATCGGTGTCGAGTACGGCGCCGGCCTGGGAGTGCGGGGGACGGTGACCTCCGCCGCGCACTGGGCGGAACGGTACGGCCTGATCGTGTTGATCGCCCTGGGGGAGTCGATCATTTCGTTGGGGCTCGGACCGAACCTGGCTGCCGACCGCCTGCCGTTGACCGCGCCGGTTGTGCTGGCGGCGGTGGTGGGTATCGCCATCATCGCCGTGCTGTGGTGGGCGTACTTCGACAGTCTCGCGGTCGGGATGGAGCACGCCCTGTACCGGACCCAGGACCCGGATGCGCGGCGCAGACTCGCCCGCTACGCCTACACCTATCTGCATCTGCCGCTGGTCGCGGGGATCATCCTGTTCGCCCTGGCCCTGAAGCGGCTGCTGCATGACCTGGCGGATCCGCAGACGCCGGCCTGGGGGGTGCCCCTGCCGGTCATCGAGGCACTGAGCCTCTACGGCGGTGTGATCATCTACCTGGTCACCCTGATCGCGTTGGGCGCCGTGGCACCCCGCAAACTCCGCTGGCCGCCGATCACCGCGGTCGTGCTGCTTCTCCCCCTGATTCCGCTGTCCCACCGGCTGCCGGGTCTACTCGCCCTGGTGTTGCTGTCGGCGGTGTGCCTGTTGCTGTTGATCGTGCAGTACGTCGTGGACGCGCCGAACCGGCATCAGATCCGTGGGACGGCGCTGCGGGAGCAGCTGGCAACCGAGGCCAGGCAGGACGAGTGGCGCGACCAGAATCTGTGACCATCATCATAACGCCGGCCCGGACGGCGGGACACTCCCGCCGTCCGGCCCCGGTTCCGGCGCGGCTGGCCGATGGCACGTTTCGACCGCGGTCGTCTCACAGCCCCAACCGGGCGTCGCGCAGCCGGTCGGCCGGCCCCGCCGGACCGTCGAGCTGCACCCGCGCCGCCCGTTGCCGTCCGCTCAGGAAGAGCACCAGCTCACCGGGGGCACCCACCAACCGGAGCTGCTCGCCACCCCGACCCGCGGCTCGTTGCCCGTACCCCGGGGCCTGGACCAGCACCTCGGCTGGGAAGCGGCGCAGCGTCAGCCGGGCCAGCCCCGCTGCCCGCTGCCACAGCGCCTGTTGCAGCCCCGCCGCCAGGTCGCGGGGCTGCCAGTCAGCTTGTGCCCGGCGAACGTCCTCGTGGTGGATGAAGAATTCCATCGTGTTGACCGCACCGTCGAGCAGTGGATTGCTGATCGGGCTCCACACCGGCGGCCGGCGTACCTGGTCAACCAGGCTTTCCCAGGGGCGGGCGGCGATCTGTTGGCGGACCCGCTCGGCGTACCTGCGCAGCGGCGGCAACAGGATGCCGCCGGCGGCGTCCGGGCGGCGTTCCCGCAGCACCAGGTGTGCGGCGAGGTCCCGGGTGGTCCACCCTGCGTTGAGCGTCGGTGCGTCCGGTCCCAGCGTCTGCATAAGGTCGGCGAGCGTCTTCCGCTCCGATTGGGCGTACTGCGGCATGCCCTGATGGTAGGCCCAGCGCGCCTGGCGAGCCCGATCGCACGCATCGGGTGCCCGCCGGAGTCGGCAGACCCGGTTCCAGCGGGTAAGGATGGGAGAGATAATAGCGACTTACGGCGGGGGAGAACGTGGCGAGCGGGACGAGTCGGGACGTGCTCTGGCGAGGGCTGGTCGTCCTCGGCCGGGCGATTCGGGAACAACCCAGGATCTTCGCGGTCGCGGCGAGCTCCAGTGTGCTCTTCGGTCTGCTGGTCGTCACCAGCGCATTCGTGGTGGGCGCGGTGGTCGGCGACGTGGTCGTACCGGCGATCGCCGAGGGCTCGGTGCCCACCGCTGCGCTCGGCCTGGCCGCCGCCGCGCTGTTCGGGCTCAGCGTGCTGCGGGTGGTCGCCATCCTCGGCCGCCGCCTCGGGGCCGGCTACATGCAGTTTCGGCTCCAGGCCGCCTACCGCCGCCGGGTCACCCGCCGCTATCTCGACCTACCGCTCTCCTGGCACCAGCGCAACGCCACCGGCACGCTGCTGTCCAACGCGAACTCCGATGTCGAGGCCGCCTGGCACCCGGTGGCCCCGCTGCCCTTCGCCGTGGGCACACTGGTGATGCTGGTCGGTGCGGTGATCTCGCTCTTCGTCACCGACTGGGCGCTCGCCCTGGTCGGGTTGGGTGTCTTCCCGGCGCTCTTCGCGCTCAATGTCGTCTACTCCCGCCGGATGGCACCCCGGCAGGCCCGGGCCCAGCGGCTGCGGGCCGAGGTCAGCGGCATCGCCCACGAGAGCTTCGACGGCGCGCTGGTGGTCAAGACGATGGGCCGGGAGGCGCAGGAGACCGAGCGGTTCGCCGCCCGGGCCCGCGACCTGCGGGACGCGCTGGTGTCCGTGGGGCGGCTACGCGGCGTCTTCGATCCCATGCTGGAGACCCTGCCCGGCCTCGGGACGCTCGCCGTGCTGGTGGTCGGCACCCTCCGGTTGCGGCAGGGCGCGATCAGCGTGGCCGAGCTGGTCAGCGTCGCGTTCCTCTTCACCGTGCTGGCGTTCCCGGTCCGGGCGATCGGCTGGGTCCTGGCCGAGCTGCCGCGCAGCGTCGCCGGCTGGGAGCGGGTCCGGCGGGTACTCGATGCCACCGGCAAGATGCCGTACGGCCCGATGACGTTCGACTCCGCCGACGCCGGCCCGGCAACGCTCGCCTTCCGCGACGTCCACTTCGCGTACGAGCCGGCCGAGGCGCACCTGCCCGGAGCCGAGGTGCTGGGTGAGGTCGGGTTCACCGTGCCGGCGGGGCGGACGGTCGCCCTGGTCGGGCCGACCGGCGCGGGGAAGTCCACCATCACCTCGCTCGCTGTTCGGTTGGTCGACCCGCGGGCGGGCGCCGTCGAGATCGACGGGATGGACGTACGCGACCTCACCGCGGACTCGCTGGCCCGTACCGTCGCGCTCGTCGCGCAGGTGCCGTTCGTCTTTGACGACTCGGTGCGGGCGAACATCACCCTGGACCGGCCCGGCCTCGGTGATGACCACGTCTGGGCGGCGTTGCGGTTGGCGGGGGCGGATGGCTTCGTCGCCGCTCTCCCGGAGGGCCTGGATACCCGGGTCGGCGAGCGGGGCACGTCGCTGTCCGGGGGCCAGCGGCAGCGGCTAACTCTGGCCCGAGCCCTCGTCGGTCGGCCGCGTCTGTTGGTGCTGGATGACGCGACCAGTGCGGTCGATCCGCGGGTGGAGGCGGCGATCCTGGCCGGGCTGCGCGCCGCGGAGCCGGGGAGCGCGGCGACGTCGATCCTCGTGGTCGCCTACCGGCGGGCGACCATCGCCCTCGCCGACGAGGTGGTCTACCTGGAGCACGGGCGGGTGGTGGCCCGGGGCACGCACACCGACCTGCTCGCCACCGTGCCCGGCTACGCCGACCTGGTCACCGCCTACGAGCAGGCCGACGAGGAGCAGACCAAGCAGCAGGGGTACGACGAGGTCCCGCCGCCGCTGACAACCGGCCTCGAACTGGAGGTGGATCGGTGAGCTTGCGAGCCCCGCAGTCGCGAGCGAAAGGTGGACTGGTGAGTGCGAGGAGTGAGCTTGCGAGCCCCGCAGTCGCGAGCGAAAAGGTGGACCAGTGAGTAGTGGCACCGTGGCGCCGGAGGTGGCGGCTGAGTCGACCTGGCGGACGCTGCGGCGGGGCTTGGCGCTCTCCCCGGAGCTGCGGGTCGGGTTGGCGGGCACGCTCGGCCTGGCGCTGGTCTACATGGTCGGTCGGGCAGCCGTACCGGTGGCGGTGCAGCAGGGGATCGACAATGGTATCGCCGGCGGTCTCCGTCTGGATGTGGTCTGGACGGTGGTGACCGTCACCACGGCGGTGCTCGTGGTGACCACGACCTGTGGCTATTTCATGATGCGACGGTTGTTCACGGTCAGCGAGACGGCCCTCTCCAACGTTCGGGTTCGGGCCTTCCGACACGTTCACGACCTGTCGATGCTGCACCAGCAGTCCGAGCGGCGTGGGTCGTTGGTGTCCCGGGTGACCAGCGACGTCGACCAGATCACCCAGTTCCTCCAGTGGGGCGGTGTGATCCTGCTGATCAACCTCGGTCAGCTGGTGGTCACCACCGGGGTCATGCTCGCGTACTCCTGGCAGCTGACCCTGGTGGTGTACGCGGCGTTCGGCCCGGCGGTGTTCGTGATCCGGCTGATCCAGCGGCGGCTCGCCGGCGCGTACGGGGTGGTGCGGCAGCGCACCGGCGCGCTGCTCGGCGCGATCGGCGAGAGCGTGGTGGGTGCGTCGGTGATCCGGGCGTACGGCATTTCCGGGCGGACCGCGCGCCGGCTGGACGAGGCGATCGACAACCAGCGGCGGGCCCAGCAGCGGGCTATCCGGATCAGCATCCTGGGTAGCTCGGTCGGGGAGATCGCGGCCGGGTTGGCGTTGGCCGGCGTGGTGGTGCTGGGAGTGCTGCTCGGCGCTGACCGTACGTTGAGCGTCGGTGAGGTGACCGCGTTCCTGTTCCTGGTGACCCTCTTCGTGCAGCCGGTGCAGATCGCCACCGAGGTGCTCAACGAGGCGCAGAACGCGATCGCCGGCTGGCGACGGGTCCTCGACGTGTTGGATGTCGAGCCTGATGTCGCGGATCCCGGTGAGTCGGGGCGGGAGCTTCCGCCGGGTCCGCTGGACATCCGCTTCGTCGGGGTGGACTTCGCCTATCCGGGCGGTACGCCGGTGCTGCACGACATCTCGGTGGAGATTCCGGCGAAGAGCCGGGTGGCGGTGGTCGGCGAGACCGGCAGCGGGAAGACGACGTTCGCGAAGTTGCTCACTCGGCTGATGGATCCGACCGAGGGGGACGTGCTGCTCTCCGGGATGTCGTTGCGGGAGGTGCGGTTCGGCTCGCTGCGTTCGCGGGTGGTGATGGTCCCGCAGGACGGGTTCCTCTTCGACGCCACGGTCGCGGAGAACATCCGTTTCGCCCGGCCGGACCTCACCGACGAGCAGCTCGCCGCCACCTTCGTGGAGCTGGGGCTGGCGGACTGGGCGGACAGTCTCCCGGCGGGCCTGGACACCCCGGTGGGGGAGCGCGGTGAGGCGTTGAGTGTGGGCGAGCGGCAGCTGGTCGCGCTCGCCCGCGCGTACGTCGCCGACCCGGATCTGCTGGTGCTCGACGAGGCCACCAGCGCGGTCGATCCGGCGACCGAGGTGCGTCTGCAGCGCACCCTGGACGCGGTGACCCGGGGCCGGACCACGCTCGCCATCGCGCACCGGCTCTCCACGGCACAGGCCGCCGACGAGGTGATCGTGGTGGATCGCGGGCGGATCGTGCAGCGGGGTGCGCACGAGGAACTGGTCCGCGACCCGGAATCGGTGTACGGGCAGCTCTACGCCTCGTGGCTGGAGCAGACCCGGTGACTGCGGCGGGGCGGGTCCCCCTCAGCCCTCCGGCGGGTCGGCCCTCAGCCCTGCGCCGGGGGTGACTCAGCTCCGCCAGCGGGGTGCCAGCCCTCCAGCGGGGCGGTGAGATAGCGCTGCATGGTGGGGCCGACGGAGCCGATGAGAGTTTCGGGGGCAGCGCTGGCGATCGGCTCGAGCCGGAGCACGTGGCGCGCCATCGCCAGGCCGAAGAGTTGGCTGGCCACCAGCGACCCGCGCAGCGGTGCCTGCGCCGGGTCCACGTCGAGGTGGTCGAGGACCGGGCGCAGTACCCGCGTGGTGAGGAATTCGCGCAGCAGCCGAGCGGTCCACTCGTTGCTGACCGCCGAGCGCAGCAGCGCCACCGCGGGGGTACCGGCGGGGGAGTCCCAGATGCCGAGGAAGGCGCGGACCAGCCGTTCCCCGATCTGGTCCGGGTCCCCGGCGAGTACGGTCGGCACCACCTCGGCCGGGTCGGCGGGGGCGTTCATCGCGGCGAGGAAGAGCTTGTCCTTACTGCCGAAGTAGTGGTGTACCAGCGCCGGGTCCACGCTGGCGGTGGCGGCGATGGCACGGATGGAGGCATGGTCGAAGCCCCGTTCGGCGAAGGTGGTCCGGGCCGCCGCCAGGATCGTCGCCCGGGTGTCCGGGTTGCCGGGTCGCCGTCCGATCCGTCGTACCATCGTCGCCCTTCGCTCGTCGCCGTCGCCGGTCAGCCGCTGCGTCGTCGCAGGGTGGCGGCGGCGAGTACCAGTGCCAGCACCGCGGCGCCGCCCACGATCGCAAGGTCGCGCCACATCGTTGCGGTCGGTTCGGCGTTCGAGCCGACTTCCTGCAACGCCTCGACCGAGTACGACAGGGGCAGGACGTCGCTGACCGCCTGTAGCCAGCCGGCCATCTCGCCGCGGGGGACGAAGAGCCCGCAGAGCAGCAGCTGTGGGGCGACCACGACGGGCATGAACTGTACGGCCTGGAACTCGGTTCGGGCGAAGGCGCTGCAGAGGAGCCCGAGCGCGACGGCGAGCACGGCGTTGACCGCCGCGATCAGGATGACCAGCCCGCTGCTACCGGCGGTGTCGAGATCGAACAGCCGGTAGGCCACCACGGCGGCGACCGCCGCCTGCACCACGGCGGCCAGGCCGAACGCGATGCCGTACCCGAAGAGCAGGTCGAGTTTGCCCAGTGGGGTGGTGAGTAGCCGTTCCAGCGTGCCGCTGGTGCGTTCGCGCAGCATGGCGATGCTGGTCACCAGGAACATGATGATGAAGGGGAAGAACCCCAGCAGCACCAGCGCGATCCGATCGAACGGCGCCGGCTGGCCCGGCGGTGTCGGCTGGTCGACGTACATGTAGTAGACCACGGTGAGCAGCGCCGCGGGCACGACCACGAGCAGCGCGACCGTGCGCCGGTCGTGGCGCAGTTGGCGCAGGATGCGACCGGTGGTGGCGGCGAGGATCCGGGGATTCACGATGCCTCCTGCCCGGCCGTGCCGGCCTCGCCTGCCTGGATCATTCGTAGGAACGCCTCCTCCAGGTCGTGCACGCCGGTAGCCGCGCGTACTGCCGCTGGTGTCTCGTTCGCGATCAGCCGCCCTTCGCGAATCAGCAGGAGTCGGTCGCAGCGGGCGGCCTCGTCCATCACGTGGCTGGAGATGAGCAGGGTGGTGCCGGCCGCGGCCAGTGCGTGGAACCGGGCCCAGAGCTCCGCTCGCAGCACCGGATCCTGACCGACGGTCGGCTCGTCGAGTACGAGCAGCTCGGGGTCGCCGACCAGCGTGCAGGCCAGTGCGGCGCGGCTGCGCTGGCCGCCGGAGAGGGTGGCGACCAGCTGGCCGGCGGCTGCCCGCAGCCCGACGTCGGCCACGGCCTGGTCGGCCTGGGCGGCGCCCTTCCCCTGTAGGGCGGCGAAGTAGCGGGCGTTTTCCCGGACGGTCAGGTCCGCGTAGACGCTCGGCGTCTGGGTCAGGTAGCCGACTCGGCGGCGTAGCGGTGCGGCGCCGGCCGGGTGACCCAGGACGGTGACCGCGCCAGCGGTGACGACCTGCACCCCGACCAGTGCCCGCAGGAGCGTGGTCTTTCCGCTGCCGCTCGGCCCGAGCAGGCCGGTCACCGTCCCGCACGGCACGGTGGCGTTGATTCCGGACAGCACCCGTCGCCCGCCCCGGTCGACAACCAGGTCACGAAGGGCGATGGCGTCCTGCATCGCGCACCTCCGGGTAAAAGATCGACTGTTTAAACTCAACGGTAGTTGAATTATGCGGGGTGAGCAAGGCACACGGGTGCCGTGCCACCCGCCGGTCGGGTACCGGAGAATGGGTGACTATGCCCGTACCTGACGCGCCGTCGCCCGGCGCCCTGCCCGGCTCGGACCCCAGCGGCGGTCCGGCCCGGCCGTCCCACCTGGACCCGGCCATCGCCGCGCGCCTGCGCCGTACGGCGGACGGGCTCCTCGCCGCGGTGGTCCGCCAGTACGGCTCCGCCGAGGTGCTGATGGTCGCCTGGATGGACGACGAGGCGCTACATCGGACGCTGACCACCGGCCGGGCCACCTACTGGTCCCGTAGTCGCGGCGAGTACTGGGTCAAGGGTGCGACCTCCGGACACCACCAGTACGTCCGCGCGGTCGCCCTCGACTGTGACGGCGACGCCCTGCTGGTCGATGTCGATCAGGTCGGCCCGGCGTGTCACACCGGCCGGCGAAGCTGCTTCCACACCGACCTGCCGGTCACCGGCGGATCCGGCGAACGGCGGGCCCGGTCATGACCGACGGCACCGTCCGCCCGGACGAGACGAGCTTCGCCGAGCAGGCCGCCGGGAGGCGGGTCGTGCCGGTCACCCGGCGGCTGCTCGCCGACGCGGAGACGCCGGTCGGCGTCTACCGCAAGCTGGCCGGCGGTCCGGGCACCTTCCTCCTCGAATCCGCCGAGCAGGGCGTCGGTTCAACCGGCATGACCTGGTCCCGGTACTCCTTCATCGGGGTCCGCAGCGCGGCCACCCTGACCGAACGCGATGGCGTCGCGGCGTGGACGGGGCAGCCGCCGGCGGGGCTACCCACGGCCGGCGACCCGGTCGCGGTGCTTCGGGACACCGTCGCCGCCCTCGCCGGGCCACCTCCCGATGACACCGTCGGGCTGCCGCCGCTGACCGGCGGCATGGTCGGCTACCTCGGGTACGACCTGGTCCGGCACTTCGAGCGGCTGCCCGAGCGCACCGAGGACGACCTCGGCTTGCCCGCGCTGGGAATGATGCTCGCCACAGATCTGGTGGTGCTCGACCACTACGACGGCTCGGCGCTCCTGGTGGCCAACGCCGTCCTGCCACCGCCTCAGGCACCGGATCGGGCGGCGGCGGTAGCCGCCGCGTACCACCACGCGGTCGGGCGACTGGACGCGATGACCGCCGCGCTGTCCCGGCCGATCCCGCCGATGGCCTCCACCGTTGGCGCAGCGCCCGTCGGGGACGTGAGCTGCCGTACGCCCAAGGGCAGTTACCAGAAGGCGGTGGTGGCGGCCAAGGAGGCGATCAGCGCCGGCGAGTGCTTCCAGATCGTGCTGTCGCAGCGCTTCGAACGGGCGACCGACGCCGACCCGCTCGACGTGTACCGGGTGCTGCGGACCACCAACCCCAGCCCGTACATGTACCTGCTGCGTTTTGACGGCTTCGACATCGTCGGTTCGTCTCCCGAGGCGCACCTGAAGGTGGCCACCGAGGTGGACGGAGAGCGGCGCGCCCTGTTGCACCCGATCGCCGGCACCCGGCCGCGCGGCAGCTCGCCGGAGGCCGACGCCCAGCTCGCCGCCGAACTCCTCGCCGACCCCAAGGAGCGCTCGGAGCACGTGATGCTGGTGGATCTGGGCCGCAACGACCTGGGGCGGGTCTGCCGGCCCGGCACGGTCGAGGTACCCGAGTTCGCCACGATCGAGCGGTACAGCCATGTGATGCACATTGTCTCCACGGTGGTCGGTGTACTCGCCGAGGACCGCACCGCCTTCGACGCGCTCGTCGCGACTTTCCCGGCGGGCACTCTCTCCGGTGCCCCCAAGGTGCGGGCGATGGAGTTGATCGAGGAGTTGGAGCCGGTACGGCGTGGTCTCTACGGCGGCACCGTCGGCTATCTCGGCTTCGGCGGTGACCTCGACATGGCGATCGCGATCCGTACCGCGCTGATCCACGGTGGGCGCGCCCACGTGCAGGCCGGTGCGGGCGTGGTGGCGGATTCGGACCCGGCCGCCGAGGAGCAGGAGACGCGGAACAAGGCGGCCGCCGTGCTGGCCGCCATCGCCGCGGCCGAGACCCTGCGCGCGGCCCGGTGAGCGCCGGGGACGGGGCCGGTCCGGGGCGCGGCGGGGACGGGGCCGGTCCGGGGCGGCACCGGACCGGCCGGCGGGAACTGCGCTACGCGGTGCTCCTCGGGGTGGCCGGAGCCGGCCTCTCGATCTGGGCGGTGAGCCGGGCCTGGGTGGTCGAGCTGGCACCCCGCCCGGCCCCGTTGCCACCGGTCCGGGTCGCCCGCACCGGCGCGCAACTGCTGCCCTGGCTGCCCGCGCTGGCCCTGGTCACCCTCGCCGGGTGGGGCGCGGTGCTGGCCACCCGGGGGCGGGTACGGCGGCTCCTGGGCGGTGTGCTGACCGGGCTCGCGGTGGCGGTGGCCGCCGGTGGCGGGTATGGCCTGGTCGCGGGATTCAGCGGCGAGATCAGTCGGCAGTGGCCGCTGCTCTGCCTGCTCGGTGGCGGGTGCGCTGCGGCCGCCGGTGTGCTGACCGCCCTCCGGGGGGACCGGTGGTCGGCGATGGGCGCGCGATACGAGCGGTCGGCGGGGGCGGCAACCGGCCCGGTGTCAGGCCGGAGCCCCAGGGACGCGTGGGACGCGTTGGATCGGGGTGCGGATCCGACGGACGACTGACGCCGCCCGCCGATCGCTGACGCCGCCCGCTGCCGGTCCGGCTGTCCCGCCGACTCAGCCCATCGGCCGCGGGCCGCGGTTCGTGGTGAACTCGGCGACGATCCGGTCCAATTCGGCCCGCTGGTCGGCGCGGGCCTGGTCGGCGCAGACGGCTTCCCACGCATTGCCCCGTGCGGTGCGCGTCTGTGCCTCGCCGACCACGGCGCGTTCGAGTGTGTGCACCACGCCGACGGCGAGCGAGGCGACCGTACGGGAGATGGTGGTGAGGCCGATGCTCTCAGTGCTCATGATCAATCCCGGAGATCGTTGGGTGGCGCGGGCGGATGCCGAACCGAGTCTGCCCGAGAGGAATGCTCATCGACTCACGTTTCGTCGGGGTGTCCGCCGGGTCAACTCTGACTCCGCGGCGCTGACCTGGGCAGAGCCCGCTGGCCTTGAGCTTGCTCACAGCTCTGCCCCGGGCTGCCGGCCGGTGGTTCGCCGGCCGGATAGCATCACATCAATACCCAGGATGACGGCGGTCGACGATCGTCGGCCACGACCCACGACCGGGAGGTGATGGCTGTGTGTGAGCTCGCCTTCACTGGAAGTTGGGCATTATGCCGCAAGCCGATTCGTGAGGAGCGCCATACCCCCGGCAGCCGGCATCGGTTACGCCGCCTAGCATCGGTCCATGACGCCCGGAGAGGGGAGCGTTGGTGACTGCGGAGTATGCGCACGCGGGAGGGAGCGACGCCGGTTCGGCGAAGCCCAGCGTGCTCGACGAGATTCTGGCCGGAGTGCGCGAGGACGTGGCTCGGCGGCAGGACCAGGTCCCGCTGGAGCGCATTCGAGAACTGGCCGCCGCCGCCCCGCCGCCGCTGGATGCGTATGCGGCCCTGCGTCGGCCCGGCGTGGCGGTGGTCGCCGAGGTGAAGCGTTCCTCGCCGTCCAAGGGACGGTTGGCGGAGATCGCTGACCCTTCCGACCTGGCCAGCGAGTACGCCGCCGGTGGTGCCCGGGCGATCAGCGTACTCACCGAGGGGCGCTGGTTCGGTGGTTCGCTGGATGACCTCGCCGCCGTCCGGGCCGCGGTGGATGTTCCGGTGCTGCGGAAGGACTTCGTGGTCTCCAGCTACCAGGTGCATGAGGCGCGGGCGCACGGCGCCGACCTGGTGCTGCTGATCGTGGCGGCGTTGGAGCAGAAGGTGCTGGTCGGCCTGCTGGAGCGGATCGAGTCGCTGGGCATGACCGCCCTGGTCGAGGTGCACGACGAGGAGGAGGCGGACCGGGCGTTGGAGGCCGGCGCCCAGGTGATCGGAGTGAACGCGCGCGACCTGCGTACCTTGGAGGTCGACCGCTCGGTTTTCGAGCGGATCGCGCCCGGCCTGCCCAGCAGCGTTGTCAAGATCGCGGAGTCGGGGGTGCGCGGGCCGCACGATCTCATCCGGTACGCGTCGGCCGGTGCCGACGCGGTCTTGGTCGGCGAGGGCCTGGTTACCCAGAAGAGCCCCCGGGAGGCGGTGGCCGAGCTGGTCAACGCCGGTAATCACCCGGCGACACCCCGTCCGGTGCGCTGAGCGCGCGCTGGTCAGAACGAAGGGAGCCGCGATGAGCGTCGACACGCCCGCCGCGACCGGCCGATACCCGGACGCCGCCGGTCACTTCGGCCGGTTTGGCGGCCGGTTCGTCCCCGAGGCCCTGGTGGCCGCCCTGGACGAGCTCGACGACGCCTGGCGTACCGCGATCGGGGACGAGTCGTTCCAGACCGAGTTCGCCGCCCTGCTCCGCGACTACGCCGGCGCCCCCTCGTTGCTCTACCCCGCCCGGCGTCTCTCCGCCAAGATCGGCGCACAGGTGCTGTTGAAGCGGGAGGACCTCAACCACACCGGGGCGCACAAGGTGCGCAACGTGCTCGGCCAGGCGCTGCTGACGAAGCGGATGGGCAAGCGGCGCGTTATCGCCGAGACCGGCGCCGGCCAGCACGGGGTGGCCACCGCCACCGCTGCCGCCCTGTTCGATCTCGAATGCGTGGTCTACATGGGTGCGGTGGACACCCAACGGCAGGCGCTGAACGTGGCGCGCATGCGGATGCTGGGCGCCACCGTGGTGCCGGTCACCACCGGTTCCCGCACCCTCAAGGATGCGATGAACGAGGCGATGCGGGACTGGGTTGCCAACGTCGAGGGCACCCACTACCTGATCGGTACGGCGGCCGGCCCGCACCCCTTCCCCGCCCTGGTCCGCGACTTCGTCCGCGGCATCGGCGACGAGGCCCGCCAGCAGTGCCTTGACCTGGTCGGTACGCTGCCCGACGCGGTCACCGCCTGCGTCGGCGGCGGCTCCAACGCGCTCGGTGTCTTCCACGCCTTCGTTGCCGACCCGAGCGTTCGCCTGTACGGCTTCGAAGCCGGCGGGGACGGGCCGGCGACCGGCCGGCACGCGGCCAGCATTACCGGTGGCTCGTCGGGCGTGCTGCACGGGACCCGGACCTACGTGCTGCAGGACGCCGATGGGCAGACCGTCGAGTCGCACTCGATCTCGGCCGGGTTGGACTACCCGGGCGTCGGGCCGGAGCACGCCTGGCTGCACGACACCGGCCGGGCGACGTACCGGCCGGTGAACGACGCCGACGCGATGGCCGCCTTCGAGCTGCTCTGCCGTACCGAGGGCATCATCCCTGCGATCGAGAGCTCCCACGCGCTGGCCGGCACGGCCGCGATCGCCCCGGAACTCGCCGCCGAGCTGGGCCGGGAGCCGGTCGTGGTGGTCAATCTCTCCGGCCGTGGTGACAAGGACGTGCACACCGCCGGGGAGTACTTCGGCGTCCTCGACAAGGAGTGACAGCGTGAGTCGCATCGGGGTTGCGTTCGACCGGGCTCGGGCCGAGGGCCGGGCCGTCCTCGTCGGCTGTATGCCCGCCGGGTTCCCGACCGTCGAGGGCAGCATCGCCGCGATGACCGCCATGGTCGAAGCGGGCGTGGACGTCATCGAGGTGGAGATTCCGTACTCCGACCCGGTGATGGACGGTCCGGTGATCCAACGGGCCAGTGACATCGCCCTGGCCGGCGGGGTCCGGGTCGCCGACACGCTACGTATCGTCGACGCGGTCGCCGCCACCGGCGCGCCCGTGGTGACGATGACCTACTGGAACCCGATCGAGCAGTACGGCGTTGACGCCTTCGCCCGGGACCTCGCCGCGGCGGGTGGCACCGGGCTGATCACGCCCGACCTGATTCCCGACGAGGCGCAGGAGTGGCTGGCCGCCTCCGACGCGTACGGGCTGGACCGGACCTTCCTCGTCTCGCCCTCCTCGACTGACGCCCGACTGCAGATGACCGTCGAGCATTGCCGGGGATTCGTGTACGCGACCGCGCTCATGGGGGTCACCGGGGCCCGGGCGCGGGCTTCGGCGGCGGCCCCGGTGCTGGTGTCCCGGGTCCGGGCGGTTACCGACCTGCCGGTCGGCATCGGCCTCGGGATTGGCACCGGGGAACAGGCCGGTATGGCGGCCGGGTTCGCCGATGGGGTCATCGTCGGCAGTGCCCTGATCCGTTGCCTGCTCGATGCCGCGAGCCTGCCGGCGGGGCTGAAGGCCCTGCGTGAGCTGAGCACCGAACTCGCCGCGGGCGTCCGGACCCCGGCCTCCTGACGCCCGTCCCGGGCCACCGGCCCGGCCTCCCGGAGCCGCCCGTCCCGGGGCCACCGGCCCGGCACTCCGGAGATGAGCGCCACGGGTCGCGTGGGCCGGGGTGCCACGGCGGGGCCGAACGGCGGTAGCCTGTGCACTCGTGACCCTCGCCTCGCAGACCCCTTTGGCGGCCCTGCCCAGTCCGACCACCGCGGTGTGGCAGCTGGGCCCGGTGCCGATCCGTGCGTACGCGCTTTGCATCCTCCTCGGCATAGTGGTGGCCTGTTGGGTCACCGAGCGGCGGCTGCGCCAGCGCGGGGTGGCGCCGGGGGCGGTGCTCGACATCGCCGTCTGGGCGGTGCCGGCCGGCATCATCGGCGCCCGCATCTACCACGTCATCTCCTCACCAGAGAAGTACTTCGGCACCGGTGGCGATCCGCTCAAGGTCTTCGCCATCTGGGAGGGAGGTCTCGGCATCTGGGGTGCGGTGGCCGGTGGCGCGCTTGGTGCCTGGTATGCCGCCCGTCAGCTTGGTATTCCGCTCACGGTGGTGGCGGATGCTCTCGCCCCGGGACTGCCGCTGGCCCAGGCGATCGGGCGGCTCGGCAACTGGTTCAACAACGAGCTCTACGGTGGGCGCACCACACTGCCCTGGGGCCTGGAGATCCACCGGATGGACCAGGAGACGGGCCAGGCCCTGCGCGACGACGCCGGGACACCCATCCTCGAGGCGGGGCTCTACCATCCGACCTTCGCCTATGAGGCGCTGTGGAACCTGGGTGTGGTCGCCCTCGTCCTCCTCCTCGACCGGCGACTGAAGCTGGGCCGCGGCCGGGCCTTCGCGCTCTACGTGCTGGGCTACACGGCCGGCCGGTTCTGGATCGAGATGATCCGCACCGACGAGGCGAACACGATCCTCGGCGTACGGCTGAACGTCTGGACCGCGGCGGTGGTCTTCCTCGGTGCGTTGATCTACTTCCTGCGGGCGCGCGGACCGCGCGAGTACCTGATTCCGATCCGCGAGGTTCCGGCGTCCGCCCCCGAGTCCGACGTGTCGCAGGTCGACCTCTCCGCTCGCGAGGCGAGTGCCCAGCCGGCGGCGCCGGAGGGCTACCAGGTGGTTGACGAGGAGCAGTTCCGGCACTGGCAGGAGACGGGGGAGGCGCCGCTGGGGCCGGAGACGGGGCCGGAGGCCGGGGGCTCCGGTGACGATCCGCCCACCGACCAGCCGGCGAATGCCGCCCGGCCCGCCGACCAGCGCGACAGCTGAGCGAGGAGGGCCGCATGCGTAGCGCGGTCGTGGTCGGCGCCGGTGTCGGTGGCCTTGCGGTCGCGGGCGCGTTGGCGCGCTCCGGCTGGCAGGTCACGCTGGTCGAGCGAGCCGACCGGATCCGTCCGGAACCCACCGCGGTGATGCTCTGGCCCAACGGGGTACGCGCACTGCGCGCCCTCGGCCTCGGGGCCGGGCTCGACGCGATCGCCACCCCGCTGTCGAACAGTGGGGTGCGCCGACCCGACGGCCACCAGTTGGTGCGGCCCCGTCCGGTCCCGGCGGACCGAAGCCCGGTCGTGGTGCACCAGGAGGACCTGCACGATGCGCTCATCGCCGGGCTGGGCGACGGTGTGGAGTTGCGGACCGGCGTGACCCTCCGTTCGGTTCGCGCGGAGCCGGGCGCCCGCCCGTCGGTCGGTGACGGCCGGCACACCTACGAGGCGGACCTGGTGGTCGCCGCCGACGGCCTCGACAGCGTGGCGCGGGCGCAGCTCGCACCGGAGGCGGCGGTGGTCAGTTGTGGCTCGGCCGCGTGGCGGGCGGTGATCCCGTGGTACCGGGCGCCCCAACTCCCCGCCGACCTGCCGCCGACCGGGGAGATCCTCGGTGCGGGGTACCGCTTCATCTACGTGGCGCTGGGCGAACGGGGCTCGTCCGGGGCCTCCAGCCGCGGCGGGATCTACTGGGTGGCCACCGCCGCCGGTGCGCCCCGGCCGGAGTCGCCGGAGACCCAGCTCGCCCTGCTGCGTCGCTGGTACGCCGGCTGGCCCGCCCCCATCGCCGAGCTGCTCGACGCCACCGACCCGGCCGACCTGGTCCAGCGGGAGATCCGCGAACTGCGCCCGCTGCCCCGCACGTACGGCTTCCCCACCGGTCCGGGTGGGGCGGTGCTGCTCGGTGACGCCGCGCACGGCATGCCCCCGCACCTGGGGCAGGGGGCCTGCCTCGCCTTCGAGGACGCCGCCACCCTGGCCGCGCTGCTCCGGGAGTCCCGGTTGCCGGACGCGGTCGTCGCCTACGACCGGACCCGACGGCCCCGGGTGGCGGCGACGGTCCGGCAGACCCGACGGATGTCGGCGGTGCTCCAGGCCCGGGGCCGGCTTGCGCTTCGGGCCCGCGACGCCGTCCTCGGCGCCCTCACCCCCCGGCTGCTGGGCAGCGCCGGCACGACCGCCGACGAGTGGCATCCGCCGTCCTGACCAGCTCCGGATCGGCGGGAAGACGGCCGAGGGGTGGGGTGGTAATGGGAGCTTCTTTCTCACACTCTGGAAGGTGTGATCAATCTGCACTGGCCTTGGGTGGCCCCCCCTAACGTAGACTCAAATGACCCTTGAGGGCCGACGTCGTCCCGACCAAGATTCAGCCTGAGTGACGACAGGAGGCCCGGGTGGCCGCTCCGTACCCGCACCGCATCCCGCAGCAGGTCCCGCACTCCGGCCCGAACGGGTCCACCGCCGGGCTCTACGACCCCGCGTACGAGCGCGACGCGTGCGGGGTGGCGTTCGTGGCGGATCTGCGCGGCCGGCGGTCGCACGAGGTGGTGGCGAATGGGCTCGCCGCGCTGCGCCGGCTGGACCATCGGGGTGCCCGGGGTGCGGAGCCGAACACCGGCGACGGCGCGGGCATCTTGATCCAGGTGCCGGACGCGCTGCTGCGCGCGGTGGTGGACTTCCCGCTGCCCCCGATCGGTGAGTACGCGACCGGCCTGGTCTTCCTGCCCGATGACGACGAGGCCGAGCTGCGGGCCCGCCGGGTGGTGGAGAAGTACGCGTTGGTCGAGGGCGCCGACCTGCTCGGGTGGCGGGACGTGCCGGTGGATCCGGCGGGCCTGGGCGCGACGGCGCTCGCGGCGATGCCCCGGGTCCGGCAGCTCTTCGTCACCGCACACCGGCTCACCGACTCGGCGATGGGCCCGGCTGGTTCCCGGTTGACCGGCCTCGAGCTGGAGCGGGTGGCGTACTGCGTCCGCAGGCAGGCCGAGCGGGAGTCGGCGGAGCGCGGCGTACCGGCGTACTTTCCGTCGCTCTCCGGCCGCACGATGGTCTGGAAGGGCATGCTCACCCCGGACCAGCTGCCGGATTTCTACCCGGAGCTGACCGACGAGCGGATGTGCAGCGCCATCGCGCTGGTGCACTCCCGCTTCTCCACGAATACCTTCCCGTCCTGGCCCCTGGCGCACCCGTTCCGGTTCATCGCCCACAACGGCGAGATCAACACCATCCGGGGCAACCGGAACTGGATGCAGGCGAGAGAGTCGATGCTCGCCGGTGGAGTCGGTGCGGCGCTACCCGGCAACATTCGTCGGATCTTCCCGGTCTGCACGCCGGGGGCGTCCGACTCGGCCAACTTTGACGAGGTCCTGGAGCTGCTGCACCTGGCGGGGCGAAGCCTGCCGCACGCGGTGTTGATGATGATTCCGGAGGCCTGGGAGAACGACCCGGACATGCCCGCTGAGCAGCGGGCCTTCTACCGGTTCCACGCCAGCCTGATGGAGCCCTGGGATGGGCCGGCGTCGGTGGCGTTCACCGACGGCGAGATCGTCGGGGCGGTGCTGGACCGCAACGGCCTCCGTCCCGGCCGCTGGTGGCAGACCTCAGACGGGCTGGTCGTGCTCGGCAGCGAGGCGGGCGTGCTGGACCTGGATCCGGCCACCGTGGTCGCCAAGGGACGCCTGCAGCCCGGACGGATGTTCCTGGTGGACACCGTGGGCGGCCGGATCGTGCACGACGACGAGATCAAGGCCGAGCTGGCGGCGGCCCAGCCGTACGAGGAGTGGCTCCACGCCGGCCTGATCGAGCTGACCGACCTGCCGGCCCGGGAGCACATCGTCTACACCCATGACTCGGTTCGGCGCCGGCAACAGGCGTTCGGCTATACCGACGAGGAGCTGAAGATCCTTCTCGCGCCGATGGCGCGGGTCGGTGCCGAGCCGATCGGCTCGATGGGAACGGACACCCCGATCTCCCCGCTGTCCACCCGACCCCGGCTGCTCTACGACTACTTCCACCAGCTCTTCGCCCAGGTCACGAACCCGCCGCTGGACGCCATCCGGGAGGAGCTGGTGACCAGTCTCCAGTCCACGATCGGGCCGGAGGGCAACCTGCTCGAGCCGGGGCCGGCGAGCTGCCGGCAGCTCGTGGTCCCCTATCCGGTGATCGACAACGACGAGCTGGCGAAGATCCTTTCCATCGACGAGGACGGGAACCTCCCCGGATTCAAGGCGGTCCGGGTCTCCGGCCTGTACCGGATCCGGGAGGGCGGCGCGGGCATCCGGGCGCGGCTGACCGAGATCTGTCGGCATGTCTCCGAGGCCATCGAGGACGGCGTGCGCATCCTGGTCCTCTCCGACCGGGACTCCAACGCCAACCTCGCCCCGATCCCGTCGTTGCTGCTCACCGCGGCGGTGCACCAGCATCTGGTGCGGGAACAGACCCGGACCCAGGTGGACCTGATCGTGGAGTCCGGCGACTGCCGGGAGGTGCACCACGCGGCCGTGCTGGTCGGGTACGGCGCGGCGGCGGTCAACCCGTACCTGGCGTTCGAGTCGGTGGAGGACATGATCTCGACGGGGGCGCTCGTCGGTGTCGAGCCGGGCACCGCGGTTCGCAACTACGTCAAGGCGCTCGGCAAGGGCGTTCTGAAGATCATGTCCAAGATGGGCATCTCGACCGTGTCGTCGTACTGCGGCGCCCAGGTCTTCGAGGCGGTTGGGCTGGACAGCCAGCTGATCGAGCGGTACTTCCGGGGCACTCCCAGCAAGATCGGCGGGGTGGACCTGGACGGGATCCACGTTGAGGTCGCCGCCCGCCATGCCCATGCCTGGCCGGAGCCGGGGACGGCGACGACCGACCGGCTGGATGTCGGCGGCGAGTACCAGTGGCGGCGTGAGGGCGAGCTGCACCTGTTCAACCCGGAGACCGTCTTCCTGCTCCAGCACGCCACCCGCAGCCGGCAGTACGACGTGTTCCGGGAGTACACCTCGAAGGTTGACGCGCTGGCCGCCCAGGGCGGTGCGCTGCGGGGCCGGTTCACGCTCCGTACCGGAGTGCGCCCGCCGGTGCCGATCGAGGAGGTCGAGCCGGCCAGCGAGATCGTCCGGCGCTTCGCCACCGGCGCCATGTCCTACGGGTCGATCTCGGTGGAGGCGCACGAAACCCTCGCGATCGCAATGAACCGGCTCGGCGGCAAGTCCAACACCGGCGAGGGCGGTGAAGATGTCGAGCGACTACACGATCCGACCCGCCGCTCCGCGGTCAAGCAGATCGCCAGCGGTCGGTTCGGGGTCACCACCGAGTACCTGGTGAACGCCGATGACCTGCAGATCAAGATGGCGCAGGGCGCCAAGCCCGGCGAGGGTGGCCAACTTCCCGGCAACAAGGTCTGGCCGTGGATCGCCCGGACCCGCCACGCCACCCCGGGAGTCGGCCTGATCTCTCCGCCGCCACACCACGACATCTACTCCATCGAGGACCTGGCCCAGCTTGTGCACGACCTCAAGTGCGTCAACCCGGCGGCGCGGGTGCACGTCAAGCTGGTCAGTGAGGTCGGGGTGGGTACGGTGGCGGCGGGTGTGGCGAAACTGAAGGCCGATGTCATCCTCATCTCCGGGCACGACGGCGGCACCGGTGCGTCCCCGCTGAACTCGCTCAAGCACGCGGGTACCCCGTGGGAGCTGGGCCTGGCCGAGGCGCAGCAGACCCTGCTGCTCAACAAGCTCCGCGACCGGGTCACCGTGCAGGTCGACGGCCAGCTCAAGACCGGTCGGGACGTGCTGGTGGCGGCCCTGCTCGGGGCGGAGGAGTTCGGCTTCGCCACCGCCCCGCTGATCGTCGAGGGCTGCGTGATGATGCGCGTGTGTCATCTGGACACCTGCCCGGTCGGCATCGCCACCCAGAACCCGGTGCTGCGCGAGCGGTTCACCGGTCAGCCGGAGTTCGTGGAGAACTTCTTCCTCTTCCTCGCCGAGGAGGTCCGGGGGTACCTCGCCGAGCTGGGTCTGCGCTCGATCGACGAGGCAATCGGCCGGACCGAACTGCTCGATGTCGCCCCCGCAGTCGATCATTGGAAGGCGGCCGGCCTCGACCTGAGCCCCGTCCTGCGTCTGCCGGAGCTACCCGAGCAGGCCGCTCGCCGGGGTGTCCGCGCCCAGGACCACGGTCTCGGGCTGGCGTTGGACAACGAGCTGATCGCGCTCGCCGAGCCGGCGCTGCGCTCCGGTACCCGGGTGCGGACGCGGGTGCCGGTGCGTAACGAGCACCGCAGCGTCGGCGCGATGCTCGGTGGCGAGGTGGTCCGTCGGCACGGCGGGGCCGGCCTGCCCACCGACACGATCGAGTTCGACCTGCACGGCACCGTCGGGCAGTCGTTCGGTGCGTTCCTACCGTCCGGGGTCACCCTGCGCCTGCACGGCGATGCCAACGACTACGTCGGCAAGGGCCTCTCCGGTGGGCGGTTGGTGCTCCGCCCGGACCGGGCCGCGCCCTTTGTCAACGCGGAGGCCATGCCGGGCCGGCGGGCGGAGGATCAGATCATCGCCGGCAACACCATCCTCTACGGCGCCACCGCGGGTGAGGTCTTCCTCCGCGGTCGGGCGGGGGAGCGGTTCGCGGTACGCAACTCCGGGGCGGCTGCTGTCGTCGAGGGCGTCGGTGACCACGGCTGCGAGTACATGACCGGCGGTACCGTCGTGGTATTGGGGCCGACGGGGCGGAACTTCGCGGCCGGGATGTCCGGTGGGACCGCGTTTGTCTGGCGGTTGGATCGTCGGCGGGTCAACACGGAGCTGGTGGACCTGACGCCGCTCAGTGAGCAGGAGCAGGCAACCCTCTATGACCTGGTCCAGCGGCACTACACCGAGACCGACTCCGCGGTCGCCGAGGACCTGCTCAAGCGCTGGTCGGAGGCGGCGGCGGAGTTCACCGCCGTGGTGCCCCGGGACTATCGCCGGGTGCGGGAGATCATGCGGGCCGCCGAAGCCGCCGGCTACGACGTGGACGACGCGGTGATGAGCGCCCTGGCGGCGCCGGCAGCGCAGCCCGCGTCGTCCGCACCGTCCACGCCGGTGTCGCCCGTCGCGTGGGTGGCCGTCCAGGAGGTAGCTCGTGCCTGATTCGTCTGGTTTCCTGCGGTACGACCGGCAGCTTCCCGCCCGACGGCCCGTTCCGGTGCGGATCATGGACTGGCGGGAGGTCTACCCACCGGCGGGTGAGGAGCTGATCCGGGAGCAGGCCACCCGCTGCATGGACTGCGGCATCCCGTTCTGCCACGACGGCTGCCCGCTGGGCAATCGCATCCCGGACTGGAATGACCTGGTCCGCACCGGTGGTTGGGACGCCGCGGTGGAGACGCTGCACGCCACCAACAACTTTCCGGAGTTCACCGGTCGGCTCTGCCCGGCCCCCTGCGAGGCGGCCTGCGTACTCGGCCTCGGCGGCCAGCAGCCGGTCACGATCAAACAGGTCGAGGTGGAGATCGCCGACGCCGCCGTGGCCCGCGGCGGGCTGCGGCCCTGGGCGGTGCCGCCCGCCAGTGGCCGTTCGGTGGCGGTGGTCGGCTCCGGGCCCGCCGGGCTCGCCGCCGCGCAGCAGCTGGCCCGGGCCGGGCACGCGGTCACCGTGTACGAGCGGGACGACGCTCTCGGCGGCCTGCTGCGGTACGGCATCCCGGACTTCAAGCTGGAGAAGCGCCACATCGACCGGCGGCTGGCGCAGCTCGCCGCCGAGGGGGTGCGCTTCCGGACCGGGGTGGAGGTCGGGGTTCAGGTAACCGCCGAGCAGCTGCGGGCCGAGCACGACGCGGTGCTGCTGGCCTGCGGTGCCCTGGCCAGCCGGGACACCCCGGCGACCCCGGGGCGTTCGCTGCGCGGGGTGCACCAGGCGATGGGGCATCTCGTCGCGGCCAACCGGGTGGTCGCCGCCGCGGGGGCCAACCCGCCGGTCACCGCGGTGCTGCCGGACGGCATGCCGATCGACGCGGCTGGCCGGAACGTCGTCATCATCGGTGGCGGAGACACCGGCGCGGACTGTCTCGGCGTCGCCCACCGGCAGGGCGCCGCCGCGGTGTACCAGCTCGACCTCTACCCGCAGCCGTCCCGGGAGCGGGACGAGGCACGGGATCCGTGGCCGACCTGGCCGTGGATCCTGCGCGAATACCCGGCGCACGAGGAGGGCGGGGAGCGGGTCTTCGCCGTCGCCGTGCAGGAGTTCGTGGACGACGGCAGTGGGGCGGTGCGGGCGGTCCGGATCGCCGAGGTGACGGTGGAGAAGAGTGCTGGCCGGCGGACCGTCACCCCGGTGCCGGGCACCGAGCGGGAGCTGCCGGCCGACCTGGTACTGCTGGCGATCGGTTTCGACGGCACCGAGCCGCAGCCGCTGCTGGAGCAGCTCGGGGTGTCCCGCAACGAACGGGGCGCGGTAGCGGCCCGTGCGGACTGGCAGACCGAGGTGGACGGCGTCTTCGTCGCCGGAGACATGCACCGGGGCGCCTCGTTGATCGTGTGGGCGATCGCCGAGGGCCGGGCCGCCGCTGCCGCCATCCACTCGTACCTGGACGGGCGGGGTTCGCTGCCGGCGCCGGTGGGATCGGACGCTCGGCCGCTGGCCGGCTGAGGGGCGGGCAGCCGGGCGGCGGGCGGCCGGGGCGAAACAATTCACTTTGGTGAATTGTTTCGCTAGCATTACCAGCTAGTAACAAGCTCTACCCCTGGCCACGCGCGCGGTCTCTGGGCTCCCCACCCCCCGGCCCTGTGGAGGTCCACATGCCACCCCGTGCACCCGCCCGCGCCCTGGCGGCGCTGGTCGCCCTCTGTGTCGCCGTCGTCGGCGCGATGCTGGTCCCCCCCAGCCCCGCGCAGGCCGCGACCATCCACTACGTCGCGCTCGGCGACTCGTACTCCTCCGGCGTCGGCGCCGGCCCGTACGACGGGTCGAGCTGCCTGCGCAGTCAGAAGTCCTATGCCCCGCGCTGGGCCGCGGCGAACGCGGTGACCAGCTTCCAGTTCCCGGCCTGTGGTGGCGCGGTCACCGCCGACGTCATCAACGGCCAGGTCGACTCGCTCAGTGCCAGCACCACGATGGTGACGGTCACCATCGGTGGTAATGACGCCGGCTTCGCCAGCGTGATGCTCACCTGCCGGTTCGGCAGCAGCTCGGCCTGCGCGGAGGCCATCGGCGAGGCGCGGGACTTCGCCCAGACCACCCTGCCCGGCCGGCTGGACGCCACCTACGTGGCGATCCGGGACCGGGCGCCGGGCGCCCAGCTGATCGTGCTCGGCTACCCGCGCCTCTTCGAGACCGGCTGGTGTGGCCTGTTCGGGATGAGCGCCTCCAAGCGGCAGCAGCTCAACGACGCCGCTGACCTCCTCAACAGCATCACCGCCGGCCGCGCCGCCGCGGCCGGTGCCACCTTCGCCGACCCCCGTTCCTCCTTCGCCGGCCATGGCGTCTGCGGCGACGAACCCTGGATCAACGACGTCACCGGGATCATCGAGGCGTACCACCCCAACGACGAGGGCTACCGCGACGGCTACCTGCCGGCGCTGAACGCCGTCACCGGCTGATCCCGCCCGTCGGCCGGCAGTCCCAGGTGGACGGCCGGCCGGCGGTGGCGGCGGGTGGGGACATCGACGCTGCCGGCCGCCGCCGTTGGTTCACGCTGGGCGGCGGTTCCCGACAGCGGCATCACCGATGCGGGGAAACGGTTCGATCGAGAAGACCACCTCGACCGGTACCTCGAAGTAGGCGGCGATCCGCAGCGCCAGGTGCAGGCTGGGCCGAAACTCCCCCCGCTCCAGGTAGCCGATGGTCTGGTAGTGCACTCCGAGCGCGTCGGCGAGCTGCCGCCGGGAGATGCCCCGCTCGGCGCGCAGCACCGCGATCCGGTTGTGCACGGTCTCGCTCATCGATGCCCTCTCATCCGACCCGCTGCATGGCCTGCTCCCGTCGGGCCGCGACCCGCGAGCCGGACTCCCGGCGGGCCATCCGACGCAGCAGTACCGGCGCCAGCACGAGTCCGAGCACCGCCCACGCCCCGAGGACGGCAACCATCTCCAGATGGCGCCAGGACCCGCCGATCTCGACCGCCGCCAGGTCAGCCGGAAGCAGCGCGGAGCGCATGCCCAAGCCTAGCCAGTAGAGCGGGAAGACCTGGGCGGCGCCCTGGAGCCAGCCGGGCAGGCCGGTGATCGGGTAGAAGATGCCGGAGACGGCGATGAGGCCCATCACCGGCAGCACCACCAGCCCCATGTTGCGGGGGTTCTCGATCAGGGAGCCGATCATCGCGCCCAGCGGGAGCGTCGCCACCAGCCCGAGCGGCACCACCCAGGCCAGGGTGAGCCAGGCGCTGGCCTCGTCCAGCCGGAGCCCGTCCAGGAAGAGCATCCCGGGGGTCAGTTGGATGACCAGGCCGATCATCGCGACCGAGGAGACGAGCACCAGTTTGCCGACCAGGTAGCCGAGCATCCCGTTCGGGATGGCCTTGGCCCGCAGCAGGGTGCCGTCCTCCCGGTCCACGACGAGGGCCTGGGCCAGTCCGAGCAGCCCGCCGAAGAGTAGGCCCATGCCCAGCGCGCTGGGCAGCGTCCGCGAACCGAGGGAGAAGTCGGTGCCGGGTACGGTCGCCCCGCGCATGAAGAAGACGGCGACCAGCAGCACCACCGTGGGGAAGAAGTAGTTCCACAGGTCCTGGCCGTTGGTGAAGGTGCTGCGCAACTCGATGGCTCCGCGCCGCAGGCCGGCCCGGAGCGCGGTGGTCTTCGGGTTCATCGGGTCTCCTCCTGCTGCTGCCACACCCGTTCGGCCCAGCCGGTACGGATTCCGGTCTCCTCCTCGTGGACCAGGGCCAGGTACGCGTCCTCCAGGTTGGCGCGGCGTACCTCCAGCTCCTGTACCCGGTCGCCGTGGTCGCGGAGCAGGTCGCGCAGGAACCCGGTGGCGTCCATGGTGGCGTGTACGTGGCGTTGGCCGTCGCAGGTCCAGCGGATCTCCGCATCGGTGGTCAGCCGGCGGGAGAGCTGGTCCGGCGAGCCCCGGGCGATGATCCGGCCGTTGGCCAGGATGACGATCAGGTCGGCGAGCTTCTCCGCCTCGGCCAGGTCGTGGGTGGTCAGCAGGATGGTGGTGTGGTCCAGGTCGGCGAGGCGGTGCACGAGCTCGTGGAACTCGCGTCGGGCCGCCGGGTCGAGGCCGACCGTCGGCTCGTCCAGGAAGAGCAGCCCTGGCCGGCCCACGATGCCGACCGCCACGTCGAGCCGCCGCCGTTGCCCGCCGGAGAGCCGGGACACCCGAGCGTTGGCGTGTGCGGTCAGCCCGACGGCCGCCAGCAGGTCATCCACCGGCCACGGGCGTTGGATCTGGTCGGTCGCGTACGGTGCGTAGTAGTCGCCGAGGTGGGAGAGGAGGTCCCGGACCCGCCACCGGCCGTGGTCCCGCCAGGACTGGAGCACCACGCCGATCTGGGCGCGCCACCGCTCGTCCCCGCGGGCGGGGTCAACGCCGAGCACCCGGATCGAGCCGGCCGAGGGCAGCCGGAACCCCTCGAGGATCTCGATGATGGTGGTCTTGCCGGCGCCGTTCGGCCCGAGCAGCGCGATCACCTCCCCTCGCTGGGCGGTGAGGTCGATGCCGTTCAGTACGTCCACGGTGCCGTAGCGCATGCGTAGGTCTCGAACGTCGAGGACCAGATGATCGTCGGGATTTCGGGGAGCCTCGACAGCCTCCGACTGTTCGACTGTAGTCATGCTCTGGAAGATAGCATCTCTACTACAGATATAGGTATAGCAACTCTCTCCTGATGGGGTTGTGGCTGCGTCGTGGCGCAGGAGCTTCGCGATTTAATTCCGTGATAGGGCTTTTGTCCGGAGAGCCGGAGTGTGCCGTAGGTGGAACAACAGGTTACCGGGAGGTAGCTAGGCATTGACGAATGAGAATTTCTGCCCGCATCATCGTTCGCACCGGTCGATCGGACTCGCACCGCACCCGCCACCCTCATGGAGGTGCAGCCATGCTGCTTCGAAAGACCGCCATCGTGCTCGCGTTCGCGCTCGGTGCCACGCTCACCGTCCCGGGCATCGCCGCCAGCGCAGCACCCGCCGTCCCGGCGGGCGCCGTCAGTGCGGCACCCGCCGGTGCTGCGGCGGAGCAAACGTCCACCCAGCCCGCACCGGCGAGCAGTTCCGGTGCCGCCGCAGCCGGCCCGGCCGTGGCGACCGACAACCCGGTGATCATCCTTGGCGGGTTGAGCGGTTTCGCCTTCGCATATGAGCCGCTCGCCGCGCGGCTGGCTGCCGACGGGTTCCGCCCCTTTATTTATGAACTGCCGGGGCTGGGCTTCGGCGACATCCCGACCTCGGCCCGTGACTTCGCCGACTACGTCGATCAGGTTCGCGCCACCACCGGCGCCAGCCGGGTGGATCTGGTGGGGCACTCCGAGGGGGGCATTGTGGCCCGCTATTACCTGAAGCGGCTCGGTGGCACCGGAGCCGTCGGCCGATACGTCAGCCTCGGCAGCCCGCACTACGGGACGTACGTGGCCAACATCGTCGCCTTCCTCGGGCTCGGCAACTGTGCCGGAGTGGTGGCCTGTCAGCAGATGACGATCGGTTCGGACTTCCTCGCCGACCTCAACGCGGGCGACGACACCCCCGGCTCGGTCAGCTACACCACGATCCGTACGTGGCAGGACGAGTTGGTGCGGCCGGTGGGCAACGCCGCGCTCGCTGATGGGGCGAACAACGTACTGATCCAGTCCCGGTGTCCGCTGCGGCTGGTCGGGCACCTCGGCCTGGCGCTGGACGGGACCACCTACACGGTGATTCGGCAGGCGCTGCGCGACCAGTCGACCCGCCCCAACTGCTGGGCCCTCTAGGAACGTTTCCCGGTGGGGCGGTCGGCACACCGACCGCCCCACCGGGCTGTGCCGGCTGGTCCGGTTGTCTCCCGGGCGCGTGTTGTCTCCCGGGGCGCGGGCCACGCTGCATCGGCTCTCCCGAGGTGTGCGTCTTCCCCGGTCACGGTGGGGCGGGGAGCGGAAACAACCAGCGACCGAGGTCGAATGTCGCTGCGCTGTTCACCCATGCCTTTCGGTCGGGCTAACCGTGGGCGGTACGATCTCGGGGCGCGCGGTCGCCGACGCCCGCCCCCCACGACGTTCCCGGCGGTTATCCACTGCCGGCCGTGCAGCCGCGCAACGTCGGAGAACGTGTTCGCATTGCGAAAGGGGTCGGCCCGCGGACCGGCCCGGAGGAGAGATTAGCCTGATGGGCGTGACACGCCGCGCAAAGATTGTCTGCACACTTGGCCCCGCCGTCTCCTCGCCGGAGCGCATTCGTGGCCTGGTTGAGGCCGGAATGGATGTGGCGAGGCTCAACTTCAGCCACGGCAGCCACGCCGATCACGAGGCGGTTTGCCGGCTGGTTCGGGAGGCGGCCGAGGCGGCGGGGAGGCCGGTCGCGGTTCTCGCCGATCTCCAGGGCCCCAAGATCCGGCTTGGCCGGTTCGCCGACGGGCCGCACGAGTGGCGCACCGGTGACTCGGTGGTCATCACCAGTGATGACATTCTCGGCACCCGGGACCGGGTCGCCTGCACCTACCGGAAGCTGCCCGAGGAGGTGAAGCCCGGCGACCGGCTGCTGATCGACGACGGCCGGGTCGCGGTCGAGGTCACCGACGTCACCGGCAGCGACATCCGCTGCCTGGTCACCGAGGGCGGACCGGTCTCCAACAACAAGGGCGTGTCGCTGCCGAACGTGGCGGTCAGTGTCCCCGCGCTCTCGGAGAAAGACACCGCGGACCTGCGGTTCGCTCTCGGCCTCGGCGTCGACCTGGTGGCGCTCTCCTTCGTCCGCTCCGCCGACGACATCAAGCGGGTCCACGCCATCATGGCCGAGGAGGGCGTGCACCGGCCGGTGCTGGCCAAGGTGGAGAAGCCGGAGGCAGTGGAGCAGCTCGGGGCGATCGTCCTGGCCTTCGACGGGATCATGGTGGCCCGGGGTGACCTCGGCGTGGAGATGCCGCTGGACCAGGTGCCCCTGGTTCAGAAGCGCGCGGTGCAGCTCTGCCGGGAGAACGCCAAGCCGGTCATCGTCGCCACCCAGATGCTCGACTCCATGATTGAGAACTCCCGGCCCACCCGTGCCGAGGCCTCCGATGTGGCCAACGCCGTGCTGGATGGTGCGGACGCGGTGATGCTCTCCGGTGAGACCAGCGTCGGAAAGTACCCGGTGCTCACCGTGAGCACCATGGCCAAGATCGTGGCGACGACGGAGGCGGGCTCGATCTCGGTGCCCCGGCTCCAGCACGATCCGCGTACCCATGGGGGTGCGCTCACCATCGCCGCGTCGTCGATCGCCCGGGCGATCGATGCCAAGGCTCTGGTGGCGTTCTCGCAGACCGGCGACACCGTCCGGCGGCTCTCCCGGCTGCACTGCGACCTGCCGCTGCTCGCGTTCACCCCGGTGTCGGAGGTACGCCACCAGCTTGCTCTCTCCTGGGGTGTACAGACGTTCCTGATGCCCTTCGTTGAGCACACCGACGCCATGTTCCGACAGGTTGACGAGGCGCTGCTCGGCCTCGGCCTGGCCAACCCCGGCGAACACGTCGTGATCGTCGCCGGTAGCCCGCCCGGAACCCCCGGCTCGACCAACACCCTGCGCGTGCACCAGCTCGGATCGCTGGTTGATCTCGCTGCGGCCCGGGCGCTCCAGTGAGCGTTCGGAGCAAGCCGGGCCCGCGATCCCCGCGGTCGCGACGGGAGGTCCGGTGAGCGAGTCCGGTGCGGTGGTCGGTCAGGCCGCGGTCGATCAGCTGCTGGAGGTGCTGGACCTCAGCCCGACCGGCGAGCGAACCTTCCGGGGGATGAGTCCGCAGGTCGGCCCGCAGCGGGTGTACGGGGGGCAGGTCGCCGGTCAGGCGTTGGTCGCCGCCGGGCGGACGGTCGATCCGGAGCGCTCCGTGCACTCCCTGCACGGCTACTTCGTGCGACCGGGCGATCCGAGTGAGCCCATCGACTATCAGGTCGAGTGCGTCCGCGACGGTCGTTCCTTCTCCGTCCGCCGATCAGTGGCGCTCCAGCACGACGAACCGATCTTCTTCATGTCGGCGTCTTTCCAACGTCAGGAGGAGGGGCTGGACCACCACGCGCCCTCCCCGCCGGACGTGCCCGGGCCGGACGAGGTACCGACGATGAGTGACCGGCTCGCCCGCTACCCGGAACGGCTGGGCATCTGGGCGTTGATTCCCCGGCCGATCGATGTCCGCTATGTCGGCGAGCCCGGCTGGGTGCGCCCTGGTGACCGTCCGGCCGAGCCGAACCAGCGGGTGTGGATGCGGATCGACGGCAAACTCCCGGATGATCCGCTGCTGCACGCCTGTGCGCTGACGTACGCCTCCGACCTCACCCTGCTGGACTCGGTGCTGTCGGTGCACGGAGAGGTGTGGGGGCCCGGCGGGGTGGTGGGCGCAAGTCTCGATCACGCCCTCTGGTTCCATCGGTCGTTCCGCGCCGACGAGTGGTTCCTCTACGACTGCTGGAGCCCGTCGGCGTCCGGGGCGCGCGGGTTGGCGACCGGTCGGATGTTCACCCGGGACGGCCGGCAGATCGCCAGCTCGGTGCAGGAGGGCCTGCTGCGTAAGGTCGGGGCCTGACGCGCTTGCGTTCCCGGGCTGGGCCGCCCCTTTCCACCGATTACCGTTGGAAGGGGCGGCCCAGCCGGTTCGCGACGATGACGCCCGATGGCGGGTCTGTGCCGGTTTGGGGTGTGGTCGGGGGCACGGTGACGGTGGAATCCCGGCGGCCGTCGGGGCGTTACATCCTGCGTACGGCCGTGGAGGTGCCCCGCTCGGGCGGGTGACACCACCGGGTGTGAGGTCGCCGGGAATGCCGGTGGCCTGTGAGGTCGCCGGGAATGCTGGTGG
>NZ_JABZED010000015.1:41205-41429 GCF_013416675.1 Salinispora sp. H7-4 | reverse complement strand
GTCCGCGAACGCCTTCGACGTGTATTGAGCTCCGTGGTCGGTGTGCATAATCGCCCCGGTGAGGCTGCCCCGGGTGCGTTGGGCGACGTACAGGGCATCGATGACCAGTTCGGTGCGCATTGGTCGGCGATCGCCCAGCCCGCCAGCCGGCGGGAGTGCAGGTCGATGACGGTGGCCAGGTACAGGAACCCGCGCTCGCCGACCGGTAGGTACGTGATGTCGCC
>NZ_JABZED010000015.1:40948-41173 GCF_013416675.1 Salinispora sp. H7-4 | reverse complement strand
CCGACGATCTGACACAACCGCTTCACGCCGTAGCGCTGCTGGTAGTCGGCGACGAACTGGAAGCGGTTCACCAGCGCGTCTCCCCGGCGAAATACCGGGCCGCCTTACGTAGAATGTCGCGTTCCTCCTCCAACTCCCGGACCCGTCGACGCAACGCGGCGTTCTCGTCCTCGATCGAACCGGCCACCGGCGGCCCCGCTGGCCCGGCCGTCGCGCCTCGCCGTT
>NZ_JABZED010000015.1:40726-40930 GCF_013416675.1 Salinispora sp. H7-4 | reverse complement strand
CACGGCGTCCGCCTTGAACTGCGCGGGATAGTGCTTCATCACCATCTGTCAGGGACTCCTGATCTCCCCGGACCATCACGATCCAAGGTTCAAGTGTCCAGGGTCAGGGGGCAACGCCCGATGAACATGGATGACAAACCTGGTTGCCGCCCCCAGTAATCGGGGGGTTTCCGGGGGACGGTTCACAATCTCATCGAAGAAAGT
>NZ_JABZED010000015.1:29122-40658 GCF_013416675.1 Salinispora sp. H7-4 | reverse complement strand
CGAAGCCCTGACCAGCATCTTCGCTGGTCAGGGCTTCATTTCTGTCGGGACGGCCGGATTCGAACCGACGACCCCTTGACCCCCAGGCAACCAACACGGGGCTCTGGCCATGCCGTTTCATGGACGTTGAACTGCTGGAACCGTCCATCAGTATCCCTGCTCGTCCGCTGGCGTCCGACCCGATCGTCACCCAGTTAGTCACCCACGCGAGTGGCAAATTCTTCGCGTCAGTCGTCCTCGGTGACTGTGAAGGGCGCATAGCCCTCCCCCACCTCCGTCACGTCAAGGTCGCTGAAGACGAGGGTGATGGCGTGAGCGTTCATCTCGAAGCGGACCTCGTGAAAGGGAATGCCGATCTTGTCAGCCCACGACCGCGCGCGCTCGGAGTCCGCCACCACCTCCGCACCTGGGTAGAGTGGCTGCCAGCGCACTGCCCACACGAAGCCATCCAGGTCCGGACCGATCTCCCGGTCGGTCAGTCGCTCGTCGAGCGAGCAACGCCAGGTATCGGGACTCACCGCCGTCTGCACCTCGGCGGAGACGCAGTACTTGAAGAGGTAGCGGAGGTGGATCGGTGGGGTGCCGGTACGCGGGTCTGCGGTGACATAGACGATGACTTCGTAGTCGCGGATGTAGTCGGTGTACCCGTGGTGCACGATCGCGCCGTCGAAGATGTCATCCAACGCCTGGCTGAGCCGCGCGATCTCCACGTCTCGTTCTACCACCCGCCGGAACCCTGCCCCTGGCGGGGCGGTCGCGCACTCTCAGCTTGGGAATCGCGTTGGTTCATACCCTGAGTAGCCATTCCGGCCGACAGAGGAGCACGGAGCATTCAGACTGAGGCCGTTTGAGTGCCACCGTCGACCTGTGTCGACCGCTGCATCGGGCACGGATCGGGCACGAAGCGGTGTTGCGGGCTGTTCGCTGCGCCGGCCCGTTGCCATGATCAGAGCCATGCGGGTAGATCAGTATGTGTACTTCTCATTACGGTCGGACCACATGCCGGCGCGCGAGATCGCGGGCCGCTTGGGCATGGAGCCAGACGAGATTAGCGTCAAGGCCAGCAAGAGGGTGGACCCTCCGGTGCCGTGCGTTCACGCGTGGAGGCTTGTGTGCCGTGATGGTGGCCTGACGCTCGATGAGAAGATTGACCGCCTCATCGAGCGACTTGAGCCCTTCGCCGATGAGATCGCGGCCCTGGCTAGAGAGATAGACGCGTCGGAGGGGGAGGGCATCACCGGGACGCTCCAGGTGGTGCGCTACTTCAATGACGACGGTGGCGAAGGGGAGAGTCCGCAGCCGAACGGCACTGACCTGGTTCGCTTACCCGGCCAGCATCAGCGTCTTGGCTGGCACCTCGATCGCAGGGTCCTGGAGTTTCTTCACCGCACGGGAGCCGAGCTGGACGTGGACGAGTACGGGGATGACTAAGGTTTGACCAGCGCTTCGGTGTGAAGGAACTTCCGGATTGGCTGAACCAGCGCCAGCATGGGCGATGAGCTGCGGAAGTGGTCCGCTGGCGTCCGTAGTTGTCCGGCGGTGTGCTTGCCGGTCGTCACTCGGTTAGTCACCCCAGCTTCGGGCCTACTGAGAGTACCTACGTCGGTAGGCGAGCCGCCGAAGTCGGCGCTCGTACTGGCCGGCGTAGGAACGCTGCGCCCGATTCATCGCCCGCACGTCTGGATCGCTGACCGCCTCGTAGTAGTAGACCTCGGCCGGGTCCTGGTCCTCGTCAACCAGTCGCGCGAGCGCTTCACGGTCGCGCTCGACCGAGCCGGACCCTCGTATGCGAGCCCGCCAGGCTGCGCCTGTGGTGTCCGCCTCCATGCCATAGACCGTAGTGGCGTGGGGCGTGGGCCGGTACCCGCCCCCCTTGGTGGGGACGGTCAGCTTGGGAATCGCGTTGATCTACACGCGGCGTAGCGACATTCTGAGGTCAGGCGGCACGCAGGGTGTCTGCCTCGGCGATCGCACGTCCCTCGCTGCCCCATACTGACCGCTGCATCGGGCACGGTCATCTGACGTCGAGGAGGGTCGTCATGGCGTTGGTCAAGAAGGGCTCTCGGCTCATCACGATTGACGGGGTCACCTACAGGTGGCGAGTGCGCGGCAGACCAACCTATGCCCAAGGGCTATGTGAGCGACCGCTCACTGTCGCTGTAGAACAGGTCGACTACAAGGGCAGGGTGTTGCTGGTCGGCATGCCTCAGGACCATCCAAGCAACTGGATTGGCGGGTCGGCACTGCCCGTTCTCCCGTCGGCGGTCGCTGCGATTGTCCGGAAGGCATTGGCCGAGGGATGGCAACCCACAAAGCCAGGCACGGCCTTCCATATGACTGCGCCCGTGGGCTGATGGCACGACGCTTCGGTGACCGGGCCACGTTCGCGGTGGAGATCGGCGAGGTCGAGCCGCACCAACTCCGCGTCGTCGACTTGTGGGCGGGTGGCAAAAGGCTGACCACCGAGGACAACTGGGCCTTCCTCCCGTTCTTCATCCGCGCTGTGCGGTCGAGCGCGGCGCAGGTGCGCCGACGCGACGTCAAGGCCTGTCCCTTCCCGGGCCGCGCACCGAAGGAGATCTTCCGGCTGCTCCACGCAGACGAGACGCAGTTTCGGGAGCAGTTCTGGTTCATGCAGTGGGGCGAGACCGTCGACAACGTCTTCAAGTACACCTACCTCGAAGAGGACCTGGTGATCGTCTTCGCGTTCTGGCGGGCAGACCATCCCTTTCCAGAGGACCTGGGCAAGGTCTTCGTCGCCAGGATCCCACCGGACAAGTTCGTGGCCACCGTCGAGGCGGCAGCCGATCTGCTGGACGTCGAGCTCACTAACGTCGATCCGCCCCGTTGAGCGAACTGCTGAACTGGACGCTGATGCTGCTCGGCTTCTCAGCCGCCTTCCAAGGTCGACGGGCCGCCGCGGACACGTTGTTCGACCAGGCGATCGACGTGCCGCTGCCGGCACGCACCCACTCGCCGAACCAGCCGGTGCGCGCCCAGGCGCTGTTCCGGCGCGGCGACCGCAGAGCCGCCTATCAGCTACTCCGTGCCCACGTCGAAGAACTGCTCGAGGCCGACAACATGCACGCTGCCTGCGTGGTCATGGTCAGCTTCGTCACGATGATGACGGCAGTGGCACGCCTCGCCGACGGGGCCCGGATCCTGGCCTTCCTCGACACCACCGGCGTGCTCGACAACGCCGCCTGGGCCGCCATGGTCGCTGACACCCGGGAAAAGCTCGCCGCCGTCGCTCCCGTACCGACTGGATCCGCGATCGTAAGTCAGCGGCAGGCCCTCGCCACGATCGGCAACACTCTCGACGGCCTTCTTGTCGAACAGGCCAGCCCGGTCAGAAGGGCTGTCTCGTGACGGTGAAGGCCGTTGCCCGGCACCGGGTTGGCGTCTGCTGCTGCCTGCACCGCGACGACGAATGTGCGCCAGACAGGGCTCGGCTTCCCTCAACGCTTGATCTTGGTTGTGGGTCAGCGGCGAGCAGGGTCCTCCTCGGGCCGGATCCAATCGAAGGTGCGCTCCACCGCCCGTCGCCAGTTTTCCCGTTCCCGTGTCCGGACTGCGGCATCCATCTCCGGCACCCATCGGGCAGCCGGATGCCAGTTGCTGCGCAGGCCCTCCAGGTCTGGCCAGTACTCGACCGCAAGCCCGGCTGCGTATGCGGCCCCGAGGGAGACCGTCTCGGCCGCCATCGGGCGCACCACCGGCACTGCAAGTACGTCCGCGACGAACTGCATCAGCAAATTGTTCGCGGTCATCCCGCCGTCCACCCGCAAGGCGGTCAGCTCCAGCCCGGAGTCGGCGTTCATGGCGTCGACCACCTCACGGGTCTGCCACCCGGTCGCCTCCAGCACGGCCCGGGCCAGGTGCCCCTTGGTGATGTATGAGGTGAGTCCGACGATCGTGCCGCGCGCCTCGCTGCGCCAGTGTGGGGCGAAAAGCCCGGAGAAGGCGGGCACAATGTAGCAGCCGCCGTTGTCGTCGACCGTTCGGGCGAGGGTCTCGATTTCCGGTGCAGTACTGATCAACTCCAGCCGGTCGCGGAACCACTGCACCAGGGATCCTGTGATCGCGATGGACCCCTCCAGGGCGTACAGGGCGGGCTCGTCGCCGATCCGGTAGCCGACGGTGGTGAGCAGGCCGTGCCGCGAAGGCACCGGCTCGGTACCGGTGTTCAGCAGTAGGAAGCTGCCGGTGCCATAGGTGCACTTGGCGTCGCCTGGGTCGAAGCAGGTCTGACCGAACAGGGCGGCCTGCTGGTCACCGAGGGCCGCCGCGATCCGGACGCCGGGCAGGACGGCTGTGGCGGTGCCGTACACCTCCGACGAGGAGCGGATCTGCGGCAGCATGGCCGCCGGCACGCCGAAGAAGCTCAGCAGTCTGGGATGCCAGTCGAGAGTGCGCAGATCCATCAACATGGTACGGCTGGCGTTGGTGACGTCGGTCAGGTGCAGGCCGCCGTCCGGGCCGCCGGTGAGGTTCCAGATCAGCCAGCTATCCATGGTCCCGAAGAGCACCTCGCCGCGTTCGGCGCGTTCGGCGAGGCCGGGGATGTGGTCGAGCAGCCAGCGCAGCTTCGGGCCGGAGAAGTACGTGGTCAGCGGCAGCCCACACAGCTCCTGGATGTGCTCGGCGCCGCTGGCGCGAGAAAGGGCTTCCACCACCAGGTCGGTGCGGGTGTCCTGCCAGATGAGCGCGGGAGCCACCGGGACACCGGTGCGCCGGTCCCAGACGACCGTGGTTTCGCGCTGGTTGGCGATCCCGATCGCGGCGATCTGGTCGATGCTGAGGCCGGCCTGGTTGAGGGCGCGGGGAACGACCTTGCCGACGTTGCGCCAGATCTCCATAGCGTCGTGCTCTACCCAGCCCGGCCGGGGAAAGTGCTGCCGGTGTTCCCGCTGGGCAACTGAGACGAGATTGCCACGGCGGTCGAAGACGATGCATCGGGTGGACGTGGTTCCCTGATCGATGGCGACGACAAAGCGCTCGGTCATTACTCGTCCTTCGTGAAGCCGGGTGGTGGGTGACGGATCACCAGCGCCTGGCGCCGAGATCGCGGGACACCGCGCGGGCGGCGTCGCGGACGTACGTGACGAGGGCTGGGCGGGGGTTGCCGGACCCGTCGCAGGTGCGGTCCACCGGACCGGAGAGCCCGATCGCGCCCACGACCAGGCCGCCATAGCCACGGATCGGCGCGGCGATGCCGGCCTCGCCAGGGGTCATCTCACCGATTTCGGCCCCCCAGCCATTGTCCCGGATTTCGCTGAGGGCCCGGGTGAGTGCTCGTGCGGTGACCAGGGTGCGTCGGGTGTAGGGCTCGGGTTCGCGTTGCGTAACCGCGTTGGCGGCGCCCACGTCGTAGGCGAGCAGGACTTTGCCGAGCGCGGTGGCATGCGGGGGAAGAAGGGACCCGACGTCCAGCGTCTGGAGGATGTCGTCGGGCCGGAACACGTGGTGGACCACAAGTACCTTGCCGTCCAGCAGAGTGCCGATACGGACCGCCTCGCCGCTGCGCGCGGCGAGTGGGTCCGCCCAGTTGATGGAACGGGAACGGAGCTCGTTGACGTCGAGGTAGCTCGTGCCGAGGTGCAGCAGCGTGGCACCGAGTTGGTACTTGCCGGAGGTCTTGTCCTGTTCCACGAATCCGACGTCTTGCAGCGTACGTATGATGCCGTGCGCCGTGCCCTTGGGCAGGTTGAGAGAACGGGCGATCTCCCCGATGCCGAGCCGGCCGGAACTGCTGGCCAGCAGGCGGAGGATCGCCGCGGCACGCGCGATGGACTGCACCTGACCCGGCATGGGGCGGATGCTAGAGCGTTCGGGGCCAACGCAACAGTGTTCGGCATTGTCGACCGGGGTTCGTTGACCTGCCTCCTCATGTTTCCTACGGTTCACCGCACGGCGACGTCCGACACCTCGCCGACATCG
The DNA here is from genome assembly GCF_013416675.1 of Salinispora sp. H7-4. Lineage (NCBI taxonomy): Bacteria > Bacillati > Actinomycetota > Actinomycetes > Micromonosporales > Micromonosporaceae > Salinispora > Salinispora sp. H7-4. The sequence continues at coordinate 34,718 of NZ_JABZED010000015.1, read as the reverse complement.
CACGGCCCTCCGTCCCCCGGTCGCGGAGGTCCGCCACCCCCACCTGGAGACACCATGACACAGCGTGTGAGAGCGCCCGGACTCCTTGGCGAGTTGGCCGCCGAGTTCGCCGGCACCGCGATCCTGATTCTCTTCGGCGTGGGCGTCGTCGCCCAGGTCACTGCCGGTGGCACCGGTGAGTTCGACAGCATCGCCTGGGCCTGGGGCCTTGGCGTCGCGCTGGGCATCTACGTCGCTGGCCGGATCAGTGGCGCCCACCTCAATCCGGCGGTGACGCTCGCCCTCGCGGTGTTCAAGGGCTTCTCGTGGCGCAAGGTGATGCCCTATGCCCTCGCACAGACCGCCGGGGCGTTCGTCGCGGCCCTGATCATTCGCTGGAACTACAGCGAGGTGCTGCAGCGGTTTGACCCGGGCTTGACCAGCAAGAGCCAGGGCGTCTTCTCGACCCTGCCGGGTGCTGGCATCACCGAGTGGGGCGCCCTGCGTGACCAGATCATCGGCACGGCGATCCTGCTGTTTCTGATCCTTGCCGTAACCGACGCCCGCAACTCTCTGCCCGGCGCCAACCTTGCCCCACTGATCGTCGGCCTGATCGTGGTCGCGATTGGCATGGCGTTCGCCGTCAACGCCGGCTACGCGATCAACCCGGCCCGTGACTTCGGCCCCCGCCTCGCGTCCTTCCTCACCGGGTACGAGACGGCCTTCCTGGACCCGAGCGGATATCCGTATTTTTGGGTGCCCATCGTCGGACCACTGGTCGGTGGTGTCATCGGCGCCGGCCTCTATCAATTGTTCGTCGGCCGATTCCTGCCGAGCGATGAGCCGCAGCCGGGCGCGAACAGCGCCGAGACTGCGACCGAAACGGCTGCGATGTCGGAGCGCGCCCGCGTCTGATCGACATATCCCGACGACCCGTAGAGGTGACATCCCGCATGGCTGACTTCGTTGGTGCGGTGGACCAGGGCACCACCAGTACCCGTTTCATGGTTTTTGATCACGGTGGTAACGACGTCGGTCGCCACCAGCTCGAGCATCAGCAGATCCTGCCGCGGCCCGGTTGGGTCGAACACAATCCGGTGGAGATCTGGGAGCGGACCCAGACCGTCATCCAGACCGTGCTCTACGAGCACCGCCTGACCGTCACCGACCTCGCCGCGCTCGGGATCACCAACCAGCGTGAGACCACCGTGGTATGGAACAGGCGCACCGGTCGGCCCTACCACAACGCCATCGTATGGCAGGACACCCGCACCGACCGGATCGCCTCGGCACTGGAGCGCTCGGGGCGGGGCGACATCATCCGCCGTAAGGCCGGCCTGCCACCGGCCACATACTTCTCCGCCGGCAAGATCCAGTGGATCCTCGACAACGTCGATGGGGTCCGGGAAGCAGCCGAGCGTGGAGAGGCCGTCTTCGGCAACACCGACACCTGGCTGCTGTGGAACCTGACCGGCGGCACCGACGGCGGCGTGCACGTCACCGATCCGACCAACGCCAGCCGCACCATGCTGATGAACCTGGACACGCTGGACTGGGACGACGAACTACTGTCGTTCTTCGACATCCCGCGCGCCATGTTGCCCCGGATCCGACCATCGTCCGACCCGGACTCCTACGGTGCCACCACGGCGCGTGGTCCGTTCACCGGATCGGTCCCGCTCACCGCGGACCTCGGCGACCAGCAGGCAGCCACCGTCGGTCAGGTCTGCTTCGCCCCGGGCGAGGCCAAGAACACCTACGGTACGGGCAACTTCATGCTCCTCAACACCGGCACGGAGATCGTCCGCTCCCAGGCCGGCCTACTCACCACCGTCTGCTACCAGTTCAGCGACCAGGCGCCGGTATACGCCCTGGAAGGCTCCATCGCCGTCACCGGATCAGCCGTGCAGTGGCTACGCGACCAGTTGAAAATCATCAACACCGCAGGGCAGAGCGAGATCCTGGCCCGCCAGGTGCCCGACAACGGCGGAGTGTACTTCGTACCCGCCTTCTCCGGCCTGTTCGCCCCGTACTGGCGCTCCGACGCCCGCGGCGCGATCGTCGGCCTGTCCCGGTTCAACACCGACGCCCACATCGCCCGGGCCACCCTCGAGTCGATCTGCTACCAGAGCCGAGACGTCGCCGAGGCCATGGCCAAAGACTCCGGCGTACCGCTGGATTGTCTCAAGGTCGACGGCGGCGTCACCGACAACGACCTGTGCATGCAACTACAAGCCGACATCCTCGGCGTACCGGTAAGCCGGCCCGTGGTCGCCGAGACCACCGCGCTCGGCGCCGCGTACGCCGCCGGCCTCGCCGTCGGATTCTGGCGCAGCACCGACGAACTACGCGAGAACTGGAACGAAAGCCACCGCTGGCAGCCCACCTGGCCACCAGAACAACGCCAAGCCGAGTACGAACGCTGGAAGCAGGCCGTCCAACGCACCCTGAACTGGGTCGACGTCGACTGACCACCACCGCATCAGAGAAACCCGGGAGGCCGGCGTCCCCGCTGGCCTCCCAGACACAGGAGAGAGAACGCATGCACTCCGCGACACTGTCACTGGCCGCCCGCGAGCGGTCGCTGGCCGCGCTGAGCAGCGGCCCGGAACTGGACGTCCTGGTGGTCGGTGGCGGCGTCACCGGCGCCGGCTGCGCCCTGGACGCCGTCACCCGGGGCCTGTCGGTCGGCCTCGTCGAGGCCCGCGACTGGGCCAGCGGCACGTCGAGCCGCTCCAGTAAACTCATCCACGGTGGTCTGCGCTACCTGGAGATGCTCGACTTCGGGCTGGTCCGCGAGGCGCTGCGCGAGCGGGGCCTACTACTGCAGCGACTCGCCCCGCACCTGGTCCGGCCGGTGCCGTTCCTCTACCCGCTGCGGCACCGCGGCTGGGAACGGCTGTACGCGGGCGCCGGTGTCCTGCTCTACGACACGATGAGCCTTTCCGGCAGCAACTCCCGCGGGGTACCGGCCCACCGGCACCTGACCCGACGTGGCGCGGTCCGCGCTTGCCCGTCCCTGCGTCCGGAGTCGCTGGTGGGCGCGTTGCAGTACTACGACGCTCAGGTCGATGACGCCCGGCTGGTGACGTGTCTCGTCCGTACCGCCGCAGCCCACGGCGCGTACCCCGTTTCCCGAGCCCGGGTCGTGGGCCTCCTGCGCGACGGCCACCGCATCACCGGGGCGCGGGTCCACGACCTGGAGACCGACCAGGTCCTCGAGGTCCGCGCCCGGCAGGTCATCAACGCCACCGGCGTCTGGACCGACGAAATCCAGTCTCTCGTTGGGGAGCGTGGGCCGGTGCAGGTTCGCGCGTCGAAAGGTATCCACCTCGTCGTGCCCCGCGACCGGATCCGCTCCACCACCGGCCTGATCCTGCGAACCGAATCCAGCGTGCTGTTCGTGATCCCGTGGGGTCGGCACTGGCTGATCGGCACCACCGACACCGACTGGGATCTGGACAAGGCGCACCCGGCAGCGACCAGCCGCGACATCGACTACCTGCTGGAACGGGTCAACGAGGTACTGGCCAGTCCACTGACCCGCGACGACGTCGAGGGCGTATACGCGGGCCTGCGGCCGCTGCTGTCCGGGCATTCGGATGCGACCGCCAAGCTGTCCCGTGAGCACACCGTGGCGAACCCGGCGCCGGGTCTGGTGATGGTCGCCGGCGGGAAGTACACAACGTACCGGGTGATGGCCCGCGACGCTGTCGACGAGGCCGTGCGGGGACTCGGCGGTGGGGTGCCGCGGTCCTGCACCGACCGGGTTCCCCTGCTCGGCGCCGAGGGCTATGTCGCCCGATGGAACCAGCGCCGTCGCATCGCGCGACAGTACAACCTGACCGTGGAGCGGGTTGAGCATCTGTTGCGCCGCTACGGCGCCGCCGTCGACGAGGTGTTGGACCTGCTGGGAGAGGATCCGACCCTCGTTGAGCCGCTCGACGGCGCCGACGACTATCTGCGTGTGGAGGTCGTCCACGCGGCGTCAGCCGAGGGTGCCCTGCACCTGGAGGACGTGCTTACCCGGCGTACACACATATCGATCGAGACGTTCGACCGGGGCCTGGCAGCCGCCCGACCGGCGGCGCAGTTGATGGCGTCGGTGCTCGGCTGGGACGCCGAGCGTGTGGACCGCGAGGTGGCGCACTACGTCGCACAGGTGGACGCCGAACGGATGGCGCACGACCAGATCGACGACCAGGCCGCCGACGCGGCCCGGCTGGTCGTGCCGGATGTGGTGCCGCAGGTAGCACTCGCGGCCTGACCTGGCGCGCGCGCCGCATGCGTTCCGCCACGTCCCGCCCGACAGGCCGGAGTCAGCTACGGCCGACCCTGTGGGATTCCAAAACCCGGTAACCGTGGTTGACGTGGGCAGATGTAGCGCTCGGCCATGCTGTTAGGCATCGTCATGACCTGTGTCGCTGCGCCTGCTCTACCTCGTGTTCTGCCGCATCGCCGGATGGCTCGCCCTCCTGGCCAGCACCGGTGCGGCCAAAGACGTGGAGATCTTGGTGCTCCGTCACGAGAACGCGGTCTTGCGCCGGCAGAATCCGACACCGCACCTGGACTGGGCAGACCGAGCGGTGCTCGCCGCCCTGATCAAATTCCTGCCCGGGCGTTGGCGGCGCACCGGCTCGTCACTCCGACCACGGTCATGCGCTGGCATCGGCGGCTGGTCGCCCGCCACTGGAGATATCCCAACCGGTCCGGCCGGCCGCCGACCGACCCAGCCATCACCGCCCTGGTCGAGCGGATGTCCCGGGACAACCCCGGCTGGGGCTACCAACGCATCCACGGCGAACTGCTCGGCCTCGGCGTGAGCGCGTCCACGATCCGGCGGATCCTCAAACGGTTGGGCATCCCACCGGCGCCCGTGCGCCGTGACCACACCACCTGGCGACGGTTCCTCCGCGTCCAGTCGTCGACCATGTTGGCCTGCGATTTCTTCCACGTGGACTGCGCGCTCACCCTCAAGCGCCTGTACGTGTTCCTCGTGATGGAGGTTGGCAGCCGCTACGTGCACATCCTCGGCATCACTGCCAACCCGGACGGAGCATGGACCACCCAGCAGGCCCGCAACCTGCTCATGGACCTCGGTGACCGCGCCGATCAATTCAGATTCCTTATCCGGGACCGGGCCGGGCAGTTCACCGCAGCCTTCGACGCGGTGCTGGCCGATGCCGGCGTCACCCCATGCAAGATCCCGCCGCGAAGCCCGCGAGCCAATGCCCACGCGGAACGGTTCGTCCTCACCGTCCACAGCGAGCTCACCGACCGCATGCTCATCGTCAACGAACGGCATCTACGCCTGACGCTCGATGAATATGCCAGTCACTACAACGGCCGACGACCACACAGGTCGCTGCAGTGGCAGCCTCCACGATCCGACCGGCCCGTCGTCGACCTGACCCACGAGCGGGTCAGACGTCGCCCAGTCCTCGGCGGGCTGATCAACGAGTACGAACGAGCCGCGTAAACGGCCCTGCTCAGAGTCGGTGACAGGGTTATGAAACCCCACAGGCTATCACCCAACAACGTTCGCCGGCAATGGCGCCAAGCCCGCGCAGACACCGACCTCGCCTGGGTCACCCCCCACACCTTCCGCAAGACCGTG
>NZ_JABZED010000015.1:28798-29072 GCF_013416675.1 Salinispora sp. H7-4 | reverse complement strand
GCCACCCTCATCAAGGAAGAAGCAGACACCAAAAGCGCCACAGCACAGCTTGGGCACTCCAGCGAAGACGTCACCGACACGTACTACATCGCCAAGCCCCTCCAAGCACCGGACGTCTCCGACGTCCTCGAGCGGCTCGGCGCTGACCACGGGCGGACGCCCCCGCACCCACGACGCACGACGCACGACGATGAACATGGATGACAAACCTGGTTGCCGCCCCCAGTAATCGGGGGGTTTCCGGGGGACGGTTCACAATCTCATCGAAGAAAGT
>NZ_JABZED010000015.1:1394-28730 GCF_013416675.1 Salinispora sp. H7-4 | reverse complement strand
CGAAGCCCTGACCAGCATCTTCGCTGGTCAGGGCTTCATTTCTGTCGGGACGGCCGGATTCGAACCGACGACCCCTTGACCCCCAGTCAAGTGCGCTACCAAGCTGCGCCACGTCCCGATGCTCTCGCCGGCTTCCCTGCGACAGCCGGTACAGCCTACCGCACGATCTTTCCGTTGCCCGTATCCACCCCTCGGTGCCAGCACCCACCCTCCCGGGCAGGCCGGGAGGGTGGTGTGGGCCGAGGTTAGCCGTGGGCCTTGCCGCGACCGCCGGGGCCGACCTTCTTGCGGGGGCGGACCGAAATCTCGATCGGGCTGCCCTCGAAGCCGAACTCCTCCCGGAGTTTGCGCTCCACGAATCGCTGGTAGCCCGCGTCCAGTGGGCCCGTGGTGAACAGTACGAACCGTGGCGGCGCCGCTCCCGCCTGGGTGGCGAAGAGAATCTTCGGTGCCCGTCCCCCACGCACCGGGTGCGGGGTGGCCTGCACCAGCGCGGTGAGCCACGCGTTGAGCTGTGCTGTCGGTACCCGCGTCTCCCAGCTGGCCAGTGCCCGGCGGAGCGCTGGGGCGAGCTTGTCCACCGCGCGTCCGGTCCGGGCGGAGAGGTTCAGCCGGATCGCCCAGGGGATACGGCGTAGTTCCCGCTCGATCTCCCGGTCCAGGTAGTACCGACGGTCGGCGTCCACCAGGTCCCACTTATTGAAGGCGATCACCAGGGCCCGGCCGGCATCGGTAACCATCGACAGGATCCGCTGGTCCTGTTCGCTGATGACCTCGCTGGCGTCGAGCAGGACCACCGCAACCTCGGCGGCCTCGATCGCCGAGGCGGTACGCAGGCTCGCGTAGTACTCGGTGCCGCTGGCCTGGCCGACCCGCTTGCGCAGGCCGGCGGTGTCGACCAGCTGCCAGGCCTCGCCGCCGATCTCGACCAGGCTGTCCACCGGGTCGACGGTGGTCCCGGCGACCGCGTCAACGACTGCCCGGATCTCTCCGGAGAAGCGGTTGAGGAGGCTGGACTTGCCGACGTTGGGCCGGCCGACGAGGGCAACCCGGCGGGGGCCACGCGGACGATCCTCGACGATCTTGGGTGCTTCCGGTAGCCGGTCCAGGATGAGGTCGAGCAGTTCGCCGGCGCCCCGGCCGTGCAGGGCCGAAATCGGATAGGGCTCCCCCAAGCCTAGCGACCAGAGCGCGGAGGCCTCCATCTCGATGGAGCTGTTGTCGGCCTTGTTCGCCACCAGGATCACGGGCTTGGCGCTGCGGCGCAGCATCTTCACTGCCGCCTCGTCCACGTCGGTGGCGCCCACCACCGCGTCGACCACGAACAGGACCACGTCGGCGGTGGTGATGGCCGACTCCGCCTGGGCGGCGATGGCGGCGGCACGGTCCTTCGCATCCGGTTCCCAGCCGCCGGTGTCGACGACGGCGAATTGTCGGCCGTTCCACTGCGCGTCGTATGGAACCCGGTCCCGGGTCACCCCGGGTACGTCCTCGACGACCGCCTGCCGACGCCCGATCAGTCGGTTTACTAACGTCGATTTTCCCACGTTGGGCCGGCCGACCACGGCCACCACCGGCTGCGGGGCGGTGGCCTCCTCGGCATCGGGCTCAGGGCCGTCCCACCCCACCCAACCGGTTGGCTCGTTCATCGATCCACGCCCCGCTCGGCCAGCATCTCCTGCAGGCGCGCCACGACCTCGTCAATGCCGAGTTCGGTGGTGTCCAGCACCACTGCGTCCGGGGCTTGTGTCATTGGGTCGGCCTTGCGAGTCGAGTCCAGCTGGTCCCGGCGGGTCAGGTCGGCGGCGGTGCGACCCGCGTCGGTGGCGTCCTCGGCGCTGCGTCGGGCTGCCCGGGCCGCCACAGACGCCGTCAGGTAGACCTTCAGATCAGCGTCGGGGACTACTACCGCGCCGATATCGCGCCCCTCGATCACGATCCGACCGGCGGTGGCGGCGAGGTCCCGCTGCCGGTTGACGAGCATCGAGCGGACCGCCGGTACGGCGGCCACGGCCGAGACCGCCCCGGTCACCTCGGGTCCACGGATCTCCACCTCGATGGGTACGCCGTCGGCGGTCACGCCGTATCCCTCGGGATCGGTGCCGATGCCGAGCTCAGTTTCCCCGGCGACCTTGGCCACAGCCGACGGGTCGGCCAGGTCAACTCCGGAGCGGAGGACCGCCCAGGTGACCGCCCGGTACATCGCGCCGGTGTCGAGGTAGCGGGCGCCCAGGGCGATCGCGAGTCGCCGGGAAACGGTGGACTTACCCGAACCGGACGGCCCATCCACAGCGACCACGCAGCGCCCGGTCCGTACGTTTTCCTCCACCGCAGTCCTCCTCAGTCCGTACCTCGCGGGTCCACACCCGCGAGCGGTGTCTGCCCGCCGACAATCATGCCTGGCACGGTGCGCTCCCCTGGTGCCGCACCTCCGGGAGCGACCGCCCCCGCGCAGCGGGCCGCACGGAGCCTACCGGCTGCGGTACCCGCCACCGCCGCCGTCAGTCGCCGACGGCCTTGAACAGCGCGGCGACCTCCGCGTTGGTGAGCCGACGGGTGCGTCCGGCGCGGAGGTCCCCGAGCCGGATCGGCCCGATCGAGGTACGCACCAGCCGGGACACCGGGTGGCCGACCGCATCGAACAGGCGCCGTACGATGTGCTTGCGTCCTTCGTGCAGGGTTACCTCCACCTGGGCGGTTTTGCCCAGCGTGTCCACCACACGGAACGCATCCACCGTCGCGGGACCGTCGGTCAGCTCGACGCCGGCGGCGAGGCGCCGGCCCAGCGACCGCGGGATCGGGCCGGACACCTCACACAGGTACGTCTTGGGCACCCCGTAGGAGGGGTGCATGAGGCGGTGCGCGAGCGTGCCGTCGTTGGTGAGTAGCAGCAGGCCCTCGCTGTCCGCGTCGAGGCGTCCGACGTGGTAGACCCGCTCTTCCACCCGGTTGCCGAGGAAGTCGGCGAGGGCGGTCCGGCCCTTCTCGTCCGCCATGGTGGAGACGACGCCCCGGGGCTTGTTCATGGCGAGGTAGACCAGACGGACGTCGGCCTGGAGGCGCTCACCGTTGACGTAGATGGTGTCGGAGGTCGGATCCGCCCGGTCACCGAGCTGGGCGACCCGGCCGTTCACTGTCACCCGCCGGCGGAAGATCAGATCTTCGCAGGCACGTCGAGATCCGACACCGGCGGCGGCGAGCACCTTCTGGAGGCGTTCCGGGCCGGTGTAGACGGGCGCGTCGGGTTTCGGGGCACGGCTATCGCGAGGCATCGGCGAGGTCTTCCACATCGTCGGGGAGGAACGGAGCGAGCGGCGGCAGGTCGGTGATGCTGTCCAAGCCGAGCTTCTCCAGGAACAGGGAGGTGGTCCGGTAGAGGTGGGCACCGGTTTCCGGTTCGGTGCCGCACTCCTCCACCAGCCCGCGGGAGACCAGGGTACGGATCACCCCGTCGCAGTTCACACCGCGGATGGCGGAGATCCGGGATCGGGTCACCGGCTGCTTGTAGGAGACCACGGCCAGTGTCTCCAGCGCGGCCTGGGTCAGCCGTACAGTCTGGCCGTCGAGGACGAACCGCTCCACGTACCCGGCGTACTCCGGCCGGGTGTACAGCCGCCACCCGCCGGCCGCTCGACGCAGCTCGAAGCCGTGCCCGCGGGTGGTGTAGTCGGTGGAGATGGCGTGCAGCGTCGCCCGGACCCGTTCGAGCGGCTGCTCCAGCACGTCGGCGAGGGTCGTCTCGGCGACCGGCTCGTCCACGACCAGGAGGATCGCTTCCAGGGCGCCGTGCAGCTCGGCGTCGTCGAGTACCGACGCGGGGGGTGGCGCCGGCCCCCGTTGGCGGGACCGTCCCCGGTCGGGTACAGATTCCCGGCCAGCACCAGCCGGATCTCCGGGTACGGCGAGGGTGCGGCCATCCTCGACGGCACCGGGCGGTTCGGGGTTGGGTTCTCCCCCGCTCGGCGCGGTAGTGGCTTGTGCCTCCTCGACCGGTGTGGCCGATGTCTCGCGGTGGCGTTCCCATGGCGGGATCCACGCGGCGGCCTGGTCGGCCAGGGAGTCCCCGTGTTCCTCGTCACCCATCTCGCTCGTCCTCTGTCGTAGCCGGCCTTCCGCCGGGTGGCGCCGACCCGGCCGGGTACGACCTGGGCGCCGGGAGCGGCGTTGCCTCCCCGGGCCCGAAGTCGACCGGCCCGGAGTCGAAAGGCCCGGAGTCGGCCGGGACCGGGTCGACCGGCCGAGGGTCGGCTGGCCCAGCCCCGTCGGACCCGGCGGTGGAGAGCGTTCCCGCATACTCGTCGATATCCAGGTCACCACCGCCGTCGACGGGGCCGGTCCAGCGTACGGTCAGCTCTTCCAAGGCCTCTTCCTGGGCGAAGGCGACCAGGCCTTCCCGGTAGAGTTCCAGCAGGGCGAGGAAGCGGGCCACCACCTCGAGGAGGGCCTCGCAGTCCGCACAGAGCCCGGCGAAGGTGGCCGTACCGACCCGGCGTAACCGCTGGGCGATGATCTCGGCGTGTTCCCGGACGCTGACCCGCACCTGGTGCACGTGCGCGATGGATACCTCGGGTGGCGGTTTCGGGGTGAACACTCGGACAGCCAGGTCCCGTAGCCGCTGCGGGCCGATGCCGAACACCAGGTCGGGCAGGGCCTGCGCGTACCGTGGCTCCAGCGTCACCGCCCGCGGGTACCGCCGCCCGCCGATCTCCTCGAGCACCGCGATGTGCGCCGCCGCCTCCTTGTACGCCTTGTACTGCAGCAGCCGCGCGAAGAGCAGATCCCGGGCTTCCAGCAGGGCCAGGTCCGCCTCGTCCTCGACCTCGGCGGCGGGTAGCAACCGGGCCGCTTTGAGGTCGAGCAGAGTGGCGGCGACGAGCAGGAACTCGCTGGTCTCGTCCAGATCCCAGTGCTCACCCATTGCCCGCAGGTAGGCGATGAACTCGTCGGTGACCTGGTGTAGCGCCACCTCGGTGACGTCCAGCTTGTGCTTGCTGATCAGTTGCAGCAGCAGGTCGAACGGGCCGGTGAAGTTGGCCAACCGAACGGTGAAGCCGCTGGTCGCCTCCCCGCCGCTGGTCGCCTCCCCGCCGCTGGCGGTGGTGCTGGCCCCGGAGGGTGCGGACTGGTCGAGGGGCGGTGCGGTCACCGGCAAACCGTAGTCCACCACCTGGGCGCCCCACTCCCGGTATACCGTTCCGCCTGGCTGCCGGTCTACCGTTCCGCCTGGGCGGCAATCACCTCGCGGGCGAGTTGCCGGTAGTTACGCGCGCCGGAGGAGGCCGGGTCGAGGGTGGTGATCGGTGCCCCGGCGACGGTGGACTCGGGGAACTTCACGGTCTTGGTGATCACCGTCTGGTAGACCTTGTCGCCGAACGCCTCGACCACCCGCTGCAGCACCTGGCGACAGTGGGTGGTGCGGCTGTCGTACATGGTGGCGAGGATGCCCTCAAGCTCCAGATCGAAGTTGAGTCGCTCGCGAACCTTGTCGATTGTGTCCAGCAGCAGGGCCACGCCGCGGAGGCTGAAGAACTCGCACTCCAACGGGATGAGCACACCGTGGGAAACGGTCAACGCGTTGATCGCCAGTAGACCCAGGGAGGGCTGGCAGTCAATCAGGATGAAGTCGTATTCCTTGCGGATGCTCTTCAGCACCCGCGCCAGCGCCATCTCCCGGGCGACCTCGTTGACCAGTTGGATCTCGGCAGCGGAGAGGTCAATATTGGCCGGAAGCAGGTGCAGCCCCGCCACGTCGGTCTTGATCAGCACATCGTCGCAGGTAACGTCGTCCTGCATGAGGAGGTTGTAGACCGACAGGTCGAGGTTGTGCGGGTTGACTCCCAGACCGACCGAGAGGGCGCCCTGCGGGTCGAAGTCGACCAGCAGCACCCGGCGGCCATACTCGGCCAGCGCGGCGCCCAGGTTGATGGTCGTGGTGGTCTTGCCGACGCCGCCCTTCTGGTTCGCCATCGCGATGATGCGGGCGGGGCCGTGCCGATCGGTCGGCATCGGTTCGGGGATCGGCTTTCGCGTGGTGTACGCGGCCGGATCTGCCGGACCCAGGTCATTGCCGAGTGTGGACTGCTGCTCGCGGAGCTCCGACGTCCAGGTCTCGGCACGGCCACCGTCGCCAACCATGTCTTTGCCCCCTCCCGACGACCACACCGGCGTCGGAGCCGACCGACGTCCTTCGCGACGCCGTTGCGAATCCTGGCCGCGTCACTTCCGCCAGGTCCGCGCCGAACCTGACTGTACGCCACCGACGAGCAGGCCGCTCAGCACCGGTCCGGCGTGTCACGCCCCTCAACCGAGCGCCCGCGGGTGGGCGGTCGCGTACACCTCCCGTAGCCGTTCGACGGTGACCAGCGTGTAAACCTGGGTGGTGGTGACCGAGGCGTGGCCGAGAAGTTCCTGCACCACGCGCACGTCGGCGCCACCGTCGAGCAGGTGGGTGGCGTAGGAGTGCCGCAGCGTGTGTGGGGAGACCGCCTGCGGCCCGATATCCGGCAGGCCGGCGCGCCGGGCGGCGCCGCGCAGAATGGCCCAGGCGCCCTGCCGGGACAACGGGCCACCGCGGGAGTTGAGGAAGACCGCCGGGGTGCCTCGGCCGGCGGCGGCGAGGCCGGGGCGGGCGCGCACCAGGTAGGCGTGCAGCGCAGCCACGGCGTACCCGCCGATCGGGACCAACCGGTGCCGCCCGCCCTTGCCCCGCAGCAGTACCGCACCGGCGTCGGTGTCGAGGTCGTCAACGGCGGCGCCGACCGCCTCGGAGATCCGCGCGCCGGTGCCGTACAGGAACTCCAGCAGCGCCCGGTCCCGCAGCCCGAGCGGCGCCTCCGCACCGCCGGCGGAGGCCGCACCGGCGGTGGCGTCCAACAGGCGGATCACGTCGTCAACCGGCAGCGCCCGGGGCAACCGGCGGGGCGGTGCCGGTGGGCGGACCTCACGGCTCGGGTCGGCCCCGGTCAGGCCCTCGCGCAGCGCGAAGCGGTGCAGACCGCGTACGGCGCTGACCGCCCGGGCCGCGGAGGAGGCCGCGAGGGGTGGGCGTTCCTCGTCCCCGACGCGCAGCCGGGCCACATGGGCTTCCACCTGGCCCGGGGCGACCGATGCCAGGTCGGTCACCCCGCTCGACGCGAGCGTGTCGAGGTAGCGGGCCAGGTCCCGCCGGTACGAGGCGAGGGTGTTCGCCGCGAGTCCCCGCTCGACGGCGAGGTGGTCCAGGTAGCCGCGGACGGCGCGGCGTAGGGCCGGCGCGGGAGCCGGTCCGGCCTCGGCCGCCGTGGCTTCCTCGCCGCCGGTCAGGCCAGCACCTCGGCCAACGGCAGAGGGGCCATGCCGTGCGCGTCGGCGACCGGGCCGTAGACGACCTGACCATCGTGGGTGTTCAGGCCCAGCGCGAGCGCGGGGTCCCGACGCAGTGCATCCCGCCAACCGAAGTTGGCCAGTTCCAGGGCGTACGGCAGGGTCACGTTGGTCAGCGCATAGGTGCTGGTGTGTGGCACCGCCCCGGGCATGTTCGCCACGCAGTAGAAGACGGAGTTGTGCACCGGGTACGTCGGTTCGGCGTGGGTGGTGGGATGCGAGTCCTCGAAGCAGCCACCCTGATCGATGGAGATGTCGACCAGTAGGCTGCCCGGTTTCATCCGGGCGATCAGATCGTTCGAGATCAGGGTCGGTGCCTTGGCGCCGGGCACCAGCACCGCGCCGATGACCAGGTCCGCGTCCACCACCGCCCGTTCGATCTCGTACGCGTTGGAGGCGACCGTCTGCAGGTGCCCTCGGTAGATCGCGTCGGCCTGCCGCAGCCGGGCCACGTTCTTGTCCAGCAGCAACACCTCGGCCTGGAGGCCGAGCGCGATGGCGGCGGCGTTCATCCCGGAGACACCGGCACCGATCACCACGGTCTTCGCCGCGTACACGCCGGAGACGCCGCCCATCAGTACGCCGCGCCCACCGCCCTGGGCCTGCAGGTGGTAGGCGCCGACCTGCGGGGCGAGCCGCCCGGCCACCTCGGACATCGGGGCGAGCAGGGGCAGCGACTGGTCGGGCAGTTCGACGGTCTCGTACGCGATGGCGGTGACCCCGCGGTCCAGCAGCGCGTCGGTGCACTCCTTGGAGGCGGCCAGGTGTAGGTAGGTGAAGAGGACCTGGCCCGGCTGCATCCGGTGGTACTCCTCCGCGACCGGCTCCTTGACCTTCAGTACCAGCTCGGCGCTCTCCCACACCTCGTCCGCGGTGGGGAGGATCGTGGCACCGGCGGCGGCGAACTCCTTGTCGCTGGTGCTGGAGCCGGCGCCGGCGCCGGACTCGACGAAGACCTGATGGCCGGCGCGGACGAACTCGTTGACGCCGGCGGGCGTGATCGCCACTCGGTACTCGTGATTCTTGATCTCACATGGGATGCCGACCTTCACGATGCAGACCCCCTCCTCCAGGGCTACTCGCCCCGGCTACGCGGCGTCACGGCGGCTCCGTTGCCGCAGTGCTCAGGTCCCGCCGGCGGCAGTCTAGGCCGGAGTTGACCGTCGGGGAGCCAGCACTGTGACATGTCGTCGGTGCTCCCGCTGACGATGTGTCAAGACGATCTTGGTGACCGCCCGGTGCGGGGCGGCCTACTCCGCTGTTGGGACCAGATTCGCCACCTCTCGCCGGACCTACTGATCCCCCCCGTTCAGACAGCTGATGTGGATCATTACTGTGTCCCCTCGTGACTACTCCTTTTACCCACCCGATGGGTGGGTCCGATAAGAGCAAAATCGTCGCGGGCGTCCTACAGATCCTGCTCGGTGGCTTCGGGGTCGGCCGCTTCTACATGGGCGACACCAAAACCGGCGTGTTCCAGCTCATCGTCACCCTGGTGACGTGCGGCGTGGGCAGCCTCTGGGGCCTTGTCGACGGCATCCTGATCCTGGTCCGGGGTGGCGTCGACGGCCAGGGCCGGCCGCTGCGCGACTAACCCCCGGTTTCACCGTACGTGACGGGGACCGCTAGCGGTCCCCGTCACGTACCGACTCAGCGCGGCAGTGGTGTCCCGGCCGGGCGCAGCGCCGTCCAGCCCCCGTCCCGGGCGCGAGCGGCGGCGAGCAGCCCGGCGACCGTCGCGGCGTTGGTGATCTCCCCAGCCAGCACCATCTCCACCGCCTCGTCCAGGGCGACCCGGACGAGCTGAAGATCGGCTTCTTCCTCGGACCGGCCGTGCCGCCGGCCGACCGGCACCTCGGTGAGGTCGCGGGCCAAGAACACCCGGACCAGTTCATTGGTGAACCCGGGTGAGCTGTGCACGTCGACCAGGACATCGAGCCGACCGGCGTTCAGGTCAGCCTCCTCGGCCAGTTCCCGGCCGGCGGCAGCGGCCGGGTCCTCACCCGCGATGTCCAGCAGGCCGGCCGGCAACTCCCACAGGTGCCGGCCGACCGGGTGCCGGTACTGCCGGATCAGCACCACCCGACCGGCCTCGTCCAGGGCCACCACCGATACCGCGCCGGGGTGTCGGGCACAGTCCCGCAGGGCGGTGCCGCCACCGGGCATGGTCACCTCGTCGGTAACCACATCGAAGATCCGGCCCCGGTACCGCTCGACGCGCGAACGCACCTGGTAGCGGTGCCCTGCTGTGCTCACGAGGTCGACGTCGCCGGCGCCGTGGAGGTCCCGCCGTTGCTGGCTGCCGTCGTCGCCGTACCGTCCAGGTCGACCGGGAGCTGATCAGCCTGCGAGTACGCGAGCGCCGCCGCCACGAAGGACGCGAACAGCGGGTGCGGGCGGGTCGGACGGCTCTTCAGCTCCGGGTGTGCCTGGGTGGCCACGAAGAACGGGTGCAGGTCGCGGTCCAGTTCGACGAACTCGACCAGCCGGCCGTCCGGCGAGGTCCCCGAGATGTGCAGGCCCGCCTTGGTGAGCAGGTCACGGTAGGCGTTGTTCACCTCGTACCGGTGCCGGTGCCGCTCGCTGACCTCGGTGCTGCCGTACGCCTCGGCGACGATCGACCCCTCGGTGAGCACCGCTGGCCAGGCCCCGAGCCGCATGGTGCCGCCGAGGTCGCCCCGGCCCGCGACGATGTCCTCCTGGTCGGCCATGGTGGCGATGACCGGATGCGTGGCCTCCTCGTCGAACTCCAGCGAGTTCGCACCGTCCAGCCCGGCGAGGTGGCGGGCCACCTCGATGGTCATGCACTGGAGGCCGAGGCAGAGGCCGAGCAGCGGAACGCCGTTCTCCCGGGCGTGCCGGGCGGCGCCGACCTTGCCCTCGATACCGCGGACGCCGAACCCGCCCGGGATGACGACGCCATCAACGCCGGCCAGGGCGGCCGCGGCACCGGCCGAGGTGACACATTCGTCGCTGGGCACCCACTTCAGCCGTACCCGGGCCCGGTGCCCGAAGCCGGCGGCACGGATCGCCTCACTCACCGACAGGTACGCGTCGGGCAGGTCAACGTACTTGCCCACGAGCGCGACGGTGATCGTGTGCCGGGGCTGGTGCACCCGCTCCAGCAGGTCGTCCCAGCGCGCCCAGGCCACGTCCCGGAAGGAGAGGCCGAGCCGACGTACCACGTACGCGTCGAGGCCCTCCCGGTGCAGCACCTTCGGGATGTCGTAGATGCTGGGTGCGTCCGCGGCGGCGGTGACCGCTTCCAGGTCAACGTCGCAGTAGAGGGCGAGCTTCTGCTTGACCTTGTCCGGGATTTCCCGGTCGCAGCGCAGTACCAGTGCGTCTGGCTGGATGCCGATGCTGCGCAGCTGCGCGACCGAGTGCTGGGTGGGCTTGGTCTTCAGCTCGCCCGACGGCGCCAGGTAGGGCACCAGCGAGACGTGCAGGTAGAAGCAGTTGTCCCGGCCCAGATCATGGCGGATCTGCCGGATCGCCTCCAGGAACGGCAGCGACTCGATGTCGCCGACGGTCCCGCCGACCTCGGTGATGACGACGTCCGGCACCTGGCCCTCGCCGTCCGGTTCGGCCATGCCGAGCACCCGCGACTTGATTTCGTTGGTGATGTGCGGGATGACCTGGACGGTGTCCCCCAGGTACTCGCCGCGCCGCTCCTTGGCGATCACGTCCGAGTAGATCTGCCCGGTGGTGACGTTGGCTTTCCCGGACAGGTCCCGGTCGAGGAACCGCTCGTAGTGCCCGACATCGAGATCGGTCTCGGCGCCGTCCTCGGTGATGAAGACCTCACCGTGCTGGAACGGATTCATCGTCCCCGGATCCACGTTGAGGTAGGGGTCGAGCTTCTGCATCACCACACGCATGCCACGCGCGGTGAGCAGGCTGCCGAGGCTGGAGGCGGTCAGGCCCTTACCCAACGAGGAGGCCACGCCCCCGGTGACGAAAATGTGCCTGGTCGTCTGTACTGAAGGGGCCAAGGCCTGCTCCCGTGTCGTCTGTCGCGGTCGTGCAGACCGCCGTGCCGATCAGCAGAGTGATCACGCGATCCACGGGATTCCACGCTAACACCCCACCTGGTCCCGCCGCCCGGCGCACCCGCCGGTGGCGTCACCTACCGATACCGGATCAGACCGACGTGACCTCGTCTGATGCCCGAGCCGTCGGGATCTTGCCGCCGGTCGGGCCGGCCTCCCGCCGGTCCACCGCCGCCGCACCGGCGTCGCCGTCCCCGGACCCTCCCGGGCGCTCGGCCGGACCGCCGCCATCCGGTGGCGAGCCAGCCGGGCCGCCTGCGGCACCGTTGCCATCCGAGCGCTGACCTCGATCTGGCCCACCGCCGGTGCCGATCGAGCCCCCGGCGCCGATCGAACCCGCGGGGCCGATCGAACCCGCGGGGCCGCCGTCCCCACCGGGCGTCGGGCTGGTCCGGTCGGTGGAGTGATCCAGTACCCGCAGCGCGGCGAGGGCCGCCATCGGCACCACCACCGCGACCGCCGCCCCGGCGACGTCCAGCGCCACCCCGCCCAGCAGTCCGCCGAGCACCGCCGCGACCGCGGTGCCGGTCATCGCTCCCCGAACCGCCGGGTAGATGCCGAACAGCCGCCGCAGGCCACCCCACGGCTGCAGCAGGGCGAACCACACCAGGAGCACACCGGCCAGGGTCAGCACCGTCAACGGGCTGTCAAAGAACGTCTTCAGGTTGGCGGAGCTGACCCGGTTCACGATCAGGCCCCCGGTCCCGTCGCCAACCGCGGCCAGGAACCGGCCCAGCTCGCCTCGCTCGCCGATCGGACGGTCGAGGTCGACCAGGGCGAAACCCACCGTCACCGCCAGCCCGGCCATCGTCGCCCAGGCCAGGCGGGTAAGCGTCAACCAACCACTGGCGCTGATCGCCGCGGCGAGGCTCACCCCGGCGGTCAACGCGACCGCCCCGGTGGAGTCGGCACCGAGGTAGGGGCTGCCGACCAGCACGACGGCGGCCCCACCGACGACCACGATCACGACCGGTCGCCGGGAGCGACGAACTCGCTGGGCGAGCCAGCCGGCCAGGAGCAGCACTCCGGCCAGCAGCACCCCAAGTCCCACCGTGCCCAGGCCGACGAAGCGGCCACCATCCACCGCGGAGTAGCCCCCGACGCCGTTGAGCTGCAGGTGAGCGCCGGTCAACACGTCGGCGCCGACCGTCAGCGTAGCCAGAAACGCCACCGCGCCCAGCGGCCCGAGGGTGCTCCCATAGCTGGGCAGGAACCGCACCAGCGCCGTCGCGGCAACGATCAGCGCGACGGTGACTCCGGCGAAGCACCACCCGGGGTGCCCACCCCGCCACCACGGGACCAGGTCTGCCAGGAGTGCGGCCGGCAGGGCAAGCGCCGCCGCGACGAGCAGCAACTCCATCACCGCGACGATCCGCCGGGACACCGGCTGGGGACCGTACGGGCCGGCGTGCCGTCGAGCCCGGCGCAGCAGCGGTAGCACGGCCACCCCGAGGAGCACCTGCACGGCGGCGAGTAACCCGAAGAACCAGCCGGCGACCCGGCGCTGGGCTCCGGCCTCCCGATCGGCGTCCACCGGGCCGGCAATCGCGGTGGCGAGGTCGGCGGGCCGGCCACCGACGGATTCGGCGGGCCGCCCCAGAAACGAACGCTCGGGCAGTGGCCGACCCAGGGCGGTCAGCGCGGTCGGTGCGAGGTCAACCAGTTGCAGGTAGCCCGGACGGTCGGTGGTCGGGGAGGTCAGCCAGCCGCGTTCCCAGCCGTCGCCATCGGCGACGGCGACGTGCAGTCGGGACGGCTCCCCGGTGTCCGCCACTCCGGCAACCATGACCAGCGAGCGGGGCGGGCGGGCAGCCAGCACCCGGGCCAGCCGCGCGTCGGCCGCGCGGGCGGCAGCGGCCCGGTCCGCCGGATCCGCGCCATCGACAGCCCCAAGATCAACGATGCTGAGCACGCACGAGCGCAGGAGGTCAGTCGGGTCCGCCGGCAGGTCCGGCGCGTACCGGTCCACCCGGCCAAACGGCCGGGCCGCGGCCACCGCCGCACCCGGGCCCACCGCAATCGAACAACGCACCGACTCCGACAGCGAGCCCGGCACGGCCCCCCAGGAGAGCCGTTCCTGGTTCGGTAGGACGGCGCCCTCCTGGTCTGGCAGGTTCGCACCGATTCCGTCCGGCCGCTCCACGACGACGTCGGTGGGCGGGCAGGTTCCCTCCGGCCGCTCGCCGGGCCAGGCGGCGAAGCTGCCCGCCCCAAGGGTGAGCCAGCCGTCCACCGGGCAGGTGGGCCGCTCGGCGGAGCGCACCGCCAACGACCCGATCGAGCCCTCCTGTGCCAACCGCCACAGCGTCGGTGTCGTCTGCGGGTCCACGTCTTCCCAGCGCAGCCCGGCGGCCCCGGCTAGGACCACGAAATCGGCGGTCCGCTCCGGGGGACGGGCCGCCGGCCGGGCGGCCAGCGCGGCGACACCGAGCGCCACGACGAGTAGCGTCAGCAGGGCGGGGGTGAGTCGGCGCAGCATTACGGCTGTCCTGTCGAGGGTGCGTCAGGGTCCGGGCTGGTGGGGCCGGCCATGCCCGGGGACAGTTCGGCATAGAGGGCGACGAGTTGGGCGCAGGTCTCCGCCTCGGTCGGCCAGGTATCCGCTTGCGCGCGGGCCCGCCGACCCAGTTCGGCCCGGCGGGCCGGGTCGTCCAGCAAACCACCGACCGCGGTGTCAACCGCGTCGACATCGCCCGGCGGCACCAGAATGGCCGCGTCCTCGACCAGCTCCGGCACACCGCCGACCGCGGTCGCCACCAGCGGCACACCGACCCGCATCGCCTCCTGCGCGAACAGCTGCCGGGCCTCCCAGTCACTGGTTACCACGGCGATGTCGGCACCGGCCAGCAGGTCGGCCACATCAGTACGGTGCCCGAGCAGGGTCACCGGTGCGCGGGCAGCAGAGATCCGGGCGGCCAGTTGCAGGTACGCGGGTCCGCTGCCGGCGATCACCACCACCGGCACCGGATCGCGGGTCCGCCACCGGGCAGCGGCGTCAACCAGGAGGTCGTACCGCTTCTGGGGATGCAGTCGGCCAACCGACAGGATCAGCGGCTGGTCGTTGCCGACGCCGAACTCGGCGCGGACCGCGTCGCGGCGGCGGTGCGGCTCGGGCAGCGGCGGCGCGGCGACCGGGGCGGACCGGGCGTCCGGCGCACCCAACGCGGTGGCGCGTGCGACCAGGTCGGCGGAAGCACCGAGGGTCACCTGAGCGCCCCGGGCAACAACCCGCTCGACCAGACGTGACACGCTGCCGCGCAGGCCACCGCCGAGGACGGCATTGTGCCAGGTGACCACCAGTGGGGCAGCCGGCCGGGCGACGACGGCGACCAGTCCGGCGCGCAGCCCGTGCGCGTGCACCACAGCGACCGGTTCGGCGGCCAGGGCCCGGCGAAACGCGGTCACCGCCCGCAGGTCGGCGGGGGTCGGGCTGGCGGGGATCTCCACCGCCCGGAAACGGGCGCCGGCACCGGTGAAGTTGAACTGCTCTTCGGTCGCGGCCGGGCCGCAGACCAGCACCGCGATGCCCGCGCTGATCAGCCCGGTGGTCAACGACCGGACGTGCTGCCCCACACCGCCGGTGCTGGAGGCGAGCAGCAGGGCGACCGTGCCGCCCCGGCCGGCCCGCGGGGTCGGTTCCGTCACCGGGACACCGTCTCCTTCCCGTCGCCCCGCTCCGGGGGGACGTCATCCTTCCGCTGCCCGCCGGCCGGGGTGGCCGACCGCCTCCCGCGGATCAGCCCGAGCTTTCGCCGCACTCCGGCGAGCAGTGGTCGTACGTCCGGCCGGTCCAGTATCCAGACCACCGCGAGGAACACGACACCGACCACGACACCGGACAGCATGCCCTGTACGAGGGCCACCGGCGCGTTCGGGGTGCCGTCGGTGGTCGCCAGCAGCCACCGCGCCACCGCCCAGCCCACCAGCGCCGCGAGCCCTCCGCCGATCAGGCCGGCGACCCCGGCGCGGCGGATTCCGGCGAGCGCGGTGGCGCCGGCGGTCCGGCGGACGGCGAACACCAGCAGGGCACCGAGTACGGCCATCCCCACCGAATTGGCCAGGGTGACCGCCGGGACCCGGTCCCGCAGCGGCAGCACGGCACTGAGCAGTAACGCTGCACCGGGCACCACGAGAAAGCCGACGGCGATCGCACCGGTGGCCGCCCGCGCCTGCCCCCGCGCATAGAGGGCACGGCTCAGCACGGCAAAGAGCCCGTAGCCGATCAGGCCGGGCGCGAAGCCGGCGATCCCGGCAGCGGCGGTCGCCGCCGCGCCGCCGACGAAGAAGAAGTGCCCAACCGGCACGGCCGTACCGACCAGCACGGCCGCACCGAGGCAGCTCAGCAGCAGCACTCCCCGGGCGGTCGGGGCCAGCGTCGCCCGGTAGGCCGCCTCGTCCCCGACGGACCCGGCGGCGGCCAGGCTCGGATAGGCGGCCACCGCCAGCGGCACCGCCAGCACCGCCCACGGCAACAGGTAGACCGTCTGGGCGAGCTGGAACGCGCCCAGGTTGCTGACCGCACCGTAGGAGACCTGGTTCAGGCTCACCACGAGCGCCACCTGCTGCGCGGTCACCGTCACCGCGCCGGCCACCGCGAGTCCGCCGACCCGGGTACGGGCGTCGGCGGGGAAGCGGAAGCCGAGCACCGGCGCGCATCCCAGCCGGCGGAACGGGATCAGCAGCGACAGGGACAGCACCGCCACTCCGGCGGTCGTCCCCAACGACAGCAGCAGTTCCCCGCCGCGGCTGACGCCCGCCACGCTGGCCAACCGCCCCTCGGCGGCGGTGAAACCCAGGTAGACCGCGATGACGGTAAGGCTGGACAGCAGTGGTGCGATCACCGGCCAGGCGAACCGGCGGTGGGCCTGGAGCACCCCGGTGAGCACGACGCCGACCCCGTACAGCGGCAGTTGCGGGGCGAACACCCGCAGCATCCGCTCGCCGCTGGCCTGCTGGGCGGGGTCGAGTCCACCGCCCAGCAGCTCCACGATCGGGCCGGCCAGCAACGCCACCGCCAGCGCGAGTGGCACCAGCAGGGTGAGAACCCAGGTCAGCAGCGCCCCGGTGGTCCGGGCAACCGCCTCCCGGTCCGCCGCCGCCACCGGAGCGGCCAGCAGTGGCACCACCAGGCTGGCCAGGGCACCACCGGCGACCATCTCGAAGATCACATTCGGAGCGGCATTCGCCACCACATACGTGCCACCAAGATCGGTGGGCGCGAGCGTCCAGGTGAAGACGGCGGTACGACCAAAGCCGGCGAGCCGACTGACCACGGTGAGTACGGCGATCAGCGCGGCGGCCCCGGCTACTCGGCCGGCGGCGGCGTACGGTGCCGGGTTCGTCACGTCAGTCGGCGCGACGGCCCAGCGCGTCCAGCTCACGCAGCCCGGGGGTCTGCTGGATGACCTGGGTGAAGCTGATCCGCTCGCTGGCGGCGGTGAGCCCGGCGAGGACGGCGAGCAGACCGGCCCGGCCGGCCGGTCCGGTGCGCGCCGCGAGCGTGACGCCGAGCAGCGCACCGAGCGCGTTGGCGCCGCTGTCGCCGAGCATCACCTCCTCGTCGAGGTCAGCGGGGAGCAGCCCGGCGGCGGCGCCGGCCGCACCGGCGACGATCCCGCCGTGCGGGCTTGTCACCAACGGCGCGCCGAGCAGCAGCCCGGATTTCACCGCCCGTCCGGGCCGCAGGTCGAGCAGGTTGACCAGGTTGGCGGTGCCGGCGATCACGCCCGCACCGAGGAGCACGTCCATGCCCCGGCCGACCGCGCCCTGCCGCTGCCGGCGCGGGTGCCGGGCGACATCCGGGTCACCGGCGAGCAGCGCGGCGGCGGCGAGCCCCGCCGCGCCCACGCCAACGATCTTGACCAGGCCGGCGGTGATCCGCCCCTCGCGCAGCCCAGCGAGGTGCCCGGTGAAGCCCTTGGCGGACTTCTGCTCCGGCCGCGCGCCGACCACGTCGTCGTAGAGCCCCACCGCCCCGGCGCCGAGGCCGGCGACCAGGGCAGCTCCGCCGGCAGCGGGACCAGGTGCGCCGGCGGCACCGGCGACCGCGGCACCGGTGGCGAGCGCCGGGCCGGCCGCCAGGGTCACCGGCCGGCCCCGGAAGTTCGTCCGCTCCAACGCTGGGCCCGCCGGTGAGGTCCGTACCGCACGCAACGCGTAGCGGGCGACGGCGGCGCCGGCGCCGGCGACGACGAGCCGACCGAACCACCTCACGCCGTCACCTCGTGCCTCGCGGCGACCAGATGATCCGCCTGGCTGTTGCCCGCGACGGGTTGCTCGGCACGCTCACTCACGCCGACTCCTTCCGGTTGGCGGGACAGAGCCCGATGTTGATCGTCACGATTCCTGGGGCAGGGTGGGAACCAACGACCCGGCGTTGTCACCGACACCGTAGTGACCCGCCTTGTCCTCGGTGACCTGCTGCGCCAGGGCGAGCGCGGTGACCAGTTGCCCCTGGACGGTGTTGGCGTTGTCGACTGTGGAGATTTTCGCGGCCAGTACCGCGTCGTCCCGGACGAAGGCCACCAGGTTCCCGCCTTCCGAGCCGGTGCCGCCGACCACGGTCGCGCCGGTCCGATCAAACTGCTCAGTGATCTTGACTACCGACTCGTCCTTCTCCGAGGAGTCCTTGTCCGTGTACGGCGGGCCACTGACCACCACGACCGCCTCTGCCGACTGGGTGAGCCGCTCGGAGGTGGTGAGATAGTTGGCGTTGGCGTACGCGGCCAGCACGGCCCGCCGGTCGGCCTCACTGATCGGCGTCGCCTCCGGCACCCCGTCCAGCAGCACCGTGGCCAGCAGCGCGCTGGAGGTCTCCACACCATGCCCGTTGCCGGGCAGGTTGGTGGTCGGCGCATTGGTGGGACGGGCCGCGGTGACGGCCAGTTCCAGCAGGTCGTTGTTGTTGTCCGGGTTGATGAACTTGTCCTGCAGGTCGACCCGGCCGACCACGTCGGCGTTGCCGAGCTGAAGCATATTGACCACGCCGTCGGTGTGCTTACGCCCCGTCGGCAGGCTGAGCACCAGCACTCTCTTGCCGGTGAGCCGGCCTGGCATGACCACCCCGGCCAACTCGGCGGCGAAGTCATCCTCGCGGGTCAACTCCTCCTCGAGGTTGTTGACCGTCTGACGCAACACCTGGTTGTCTTTGCGCAGCTCATTGACGTTGTCATTGAGAGCGTCCGCCACCGGCCCGTTGAGCGCGGTGGTACCAACCACCAGGCCGATCGCCAGCGCCAGGAAAACCGCGGTCAGGGACACCACGTGGTACCGGAAGTTGATCACACCTGCAGCCTCTTTGTCGGGTGGACCGGCGTCAGAAGAGCCGTTCCAGCTGGAACACGAAATTGTTCCACCACTCGGAGACCACGCCCAGGTACGCCTTACCGACGGTGGAGACCGCCACGGCCGAGGCCATCGCGGCAATCGCGGACAGCACCAGCAGCAGCAGCGAGGACCCGGAGATGTTCTGCCGGTAGAGCCGGCTCACGCCCTTGGCGTCAACCAGCTTGCCGCCAACCTTCAGCCGGGTGAGGAAGGTCGACGCCATCCCGCCCCGCCCCTTGTCCAGGAACTCGACGAGCGTGGCGTGCGTGCCGACCGCCACCAGGAGCGAGGCGCCCTTCTCGTCGGCGAGCAGCATCGCCAGGTCCTCGCTGGTGGCTGCGGCGGGAAAGGTGACCGCCGGGACGCCGAGACCGTTGACCCGGGCCAGCCCGGGCGCCCGCCCGTCCGGGTAGGCGTGCACCACGACCTCAGCGCCGCACCGCAGCACGTCATCGGTCACCGAATCCATGTCACCGATGATCAGATCGGGTGGGTAGCCGGCCTCGACCAGGGCGTCCGCCCCGCCGTCCACGCCGATGAGTACCGGCTTGAACTCCCGGATGTACGGGCGCAGCACGTCCAGGTCGGCCTTGTAGTCGTAGCCGCGCACCACGATCAGGCAGTGCCGGCCCTGAATTTCGGTGCGGATGTCCGGAACGCCCACCCCGTACAGCAGCAGGTCCCGCTCCTGCTTCAGGTAGACCATGGTGTTCGCGGCGAACGCCTCCAGCTGGACCGAAAGCCCTTCCCGGGCATCGGCCATCGCCTTCCCGATGGTCTCCGCATCCTGCAGATCACCATGGGCCACCGGCTCTTCGCCCAGATAGACCGTATTGCCATCGATCCGGACGGTGTCGCCCTCCTGGATCCGTTCGAAGACACCCTCGCCCAGGTCGTCCAGGAGCGGAATACCGGCCTCGATCAGCACTTCCGGGCCGAGATTGGGATAGCGGCCCGAGACCGACGGCTTGGCGTTGAGGACAGCACCGACACCAACCGCGACCAGCGAATCGGCGGCGACCCGGTCCAGGTCAACGTGATCGATCACCGCAATGTCACCGGGACGAAGCCGGCCAACCAGACGTTTGGTCCGACGGTCCAGGCGGGCAGTGCCGCTGGCCCGACCCGGCTCAGCGGGTCGGGTCCAGCGCAACATGGGTAGACGCATCGTGACCATCCTGGCATGTGAAGCGGGCGGCCTTCACGCGACATGCCTGCGCGGGCCGCCAGTCCAGACAAGCACACTACGGCGTGGAGCGCCGTGCCGGTGGTGCGCCCGGCCCGCGGTTACGCCCGCCGCTCCCGCGCGGCAACCGCCAGCAACTCCTCAGCGTGCGCGATGCCCAGATCCGAATCCGGCAACCCCGCAAGCATACGGGCGAGTTCCCGCGCCCGTTCCGTGTCCTCGACCACCCGCACCCCACTGGTCGTCACCGCACCGCCGGTGTCCTTCGCCACCACCAGGTGCCGGTCAGCGAACGCAGCAACCTGGGGCAGATGGGTGACGACGAGCACCTGGTGGCTGCGGGCCAGCCGGGCCAGCCGGCGGCCGATCTCCACCGCGGCCTGGCCACCAACCCCGGCGTCAACCTCGTCGAAGACCAGCGTGGGCGGACCGCCCGAGCCGGCAAAGACCACCTCGATGGCGAGCATCACCCGGGACAGCTCACCACCGGAGGCGCCCCGCTGCAGCGACAGGGCTGGCGCACCCGGATGGGCCAACAGGCGCAGCTCCACCTCATCGCCGCCGTCTGGCCCGATCCCGACCTCGACACCATTGACCGAAAGGCCGGGTTCGGACTTCCCCACCGGGCGGGGCAGCACCCCCACCTCGACCCGAGAGTGCGGCATGGCCAGCCCCGCCAGTTCCGTGGTGACCAGCGCCGCAAACCGGGTCGCCGCCTCCTGCCGCGCCACCGACACCCGACCCGCCAACTCGGCCACCTCGCCGGCCAGCCGGGACACCTCCCGGTCCAACTCGTCGAGCAGTTCGTCCGAGGAATCTAGATCGGACAGTTGGGCCCGCGCCCGCTCCGCCCAGGCGATCACCCCGTCGGTGTCGTCGGCGTACTTGCGGGTCAGCGCCCGCAACGCGACCCGCCGCTCGTAGACCGCCTGCAGCCGCGCCGGATCAGCGTCGAGCCCCGCCAGGTACGTCGACAACTCCGCGGAGACATCCGCGATCAGGGTCGCCGCCTCCTCCAGGCGCGCCGCCAGCTCCCCCAGGGCGGGGTCGGTGCCGGACTGCCCATCCAAGGTACGGCGGGCGGTGCCGAGCAGCGTCGTGACATCCGGGGTGTCCTCGGCGGCCTCCATTCCCCCGGACACGCACTGCTGGGCCAGCCGCGCCGCCGTCCGCAGCCCCTCGGCGTGCTCCAGCCGCTGCGCCTCCGTCTTGAGCTCGTCATCCTCCCCCGGCTGCGGATCAACCCGGGTGATCTCGTCGAGACCGAGGCGCAGCAGGTCGGCCTCCCGATTCCGCTCCCGCGCGTTTCGACGCCGGCTGGCCAGGTCGTCCACCACCGACCGCCACCGGGTATACACCTCGCGCAGCGCGTCGAGCAGCTTCTCGTGCTCCGGACCGGCGAACCGATCGAGCGCGGCGCGCTGCTCGGCCGGGCGCAACAACCGCAGTTGGTCGGACTGACCGTGCACCGCGAGCGCCTGCTCACCCACCTCGGCGAGCATCGACACCGGCATGCTCCGGCCGCCGAGATGGGCCCGAGAACGGCCTTCTGTGGTGACAGTGCGGCTGAGCAACACCGAACCGTCCTCGTCCGGGTCACCGCCCGCGTCGATGATCCGGGCAGATACGGTCCCGGCCGCCCTTCCGGCCAGCCGCAGTCGACCCTCGACCACCGCGCGGCCGGGCTCGGCCCGCACCCGCCCGGCGTCGGCGCGCCCGCCAAAGAGCAGACCGAGACCGGTCACCACCATGGTCTTACCCGCACCGGTCTCACCAGTGATCACGTTCATTCCGCCGGTCAACGGCAGCGTCGTGTCCTCGATGACACCCAGTCCGGTGATGCGTAGCTCTTCCAGCACAGCACCCGACAGTAGACGCGGTGCCCGGCGCTTGACCAGTCGACAGCCGCGGGCACCGGCGGTGGCCAGCTCAGTGTCGGCTGCCCCGCCAGCCCTGCACCGGCAGATCAAACTTGGCCACCAGCCGGTCGGTGAACGGCCGGGCCGTCAGCTGCACGATCCGCACCGGCAGGGCCCCGCGCCGCACCGTCACCCGGGCGCCCGGCGGAAGGTCGTACACCCGCCGTCCGTCACAGCAGAGCACCGCGAGGCTGGTAAAGGGGTCCACGGTGATGACGAGGGTGGACGTGGGCGCGGTGACCAGCGGCCGGCTGAAGAGCGCGTGCGCGCTGATCGGCACCAACAACAGGGCCTCCACCTCGGGCCACACGACCGGGCCACCGCCGGAGAACGCGTACGCCGTGGAGCCGGTGGGAGTGGCGCAGACGACTCCGTCGCAGCCATAGCGGGACAGTGGCCGCCCGTCAATGTCAACGAGGAGCTCGAGCATCTGGGCCCGCTCCCCCTTCTCGACGCTGATCTCGTTCAACGCCCAGGACTCGATCGTCGGTCCATCGTCGAACTCGGCGGTCACGTCCAGGGTGAGCCGTTCGTCCACCGTGTAGTTACGACGCACCACGTCCCGGACCACCGAGTCCAGGTGGTCGATCTCAGCCTCGGCGAGAAAGCCGACCTTACCGAGGTTGATCCCGAGTAGCGGCACCTTCGCCGGCCGGGCCAGCTCGGCGGCCCGCAGAAACGTACCGTCCCCACCCAACGCGAAGACGATCTCAGCGCCCTCCGCGGCTTCCGGACCAGTCACCGGAACCGCCCCGGGGAGGTCGAGATCCTCGGCCTCCTCGGCAAGAACGCGAATTACGAAGCCGGCCGCGATCAGATCCCCGGCTACCGCCCGTGCGTGTTCGGTGCTGCGTCGCCGCCCGGTGTGCGTCACCAGCAGCGCGGTCCGGTTCACCACGCCCGCCGTACCGGCCGGGGCCCGTTGTCGGCCCCGCACGCCACCCGGCCCACCCGACCGCTCACCCCGCTACCTCCTCCGTCACCGTGCCGGACCGACCGCCGGTGGCCCCAGCCGTCACCACCGCCCGCACCCGTTCCGGATCAGCCGCCGGCGCGTCCCGGCGTAACCATACGAAGAACTCGACGTTCCCGCTGGGCCCCGGCAACGGGCTGGCACAGACATCCGCGAGACCCAACCCGAGCTGGTCCGCCGCGACCGCCACCGCCAGCACCGCCTCGGCCCGCAACGCTGGATCACGCACCACACCCCCGGCGCCGACCCGGTCGCGCCCCACCTCGAACTGCGGCTTCACCATCAACGCCAGATCGCCGTCCGGTCGGGTACAGGCTGCCAGGGCCGGCAACACCAGCCGCAGGGAGATGAAGGACAGGTCGGCGACGGTAAGGTCGACCGGACCGTCGATGGCCGCCGGCGTGAGGGTGCGCACGTTGGTCCGCTCGAAGACGCGTACCCGCTCGTCGTTGCGCAGTGGCCAGGCAAGCTGCCCGTACCCGACATCAACCGCCACCACCTCGCCCGCCCCGGCGCGCAGCAGCACGTCGGTGAACCCACCCGTGGAGGCACCGGCGTCGAGGCAGCGCCGCCCGGCGGCGGTCAGCCCGCCCGGGCCGAAGGAGGCCAGGGCGCCAGCCAGCTTGTGCCCGCCCCGCGAGACGTACTCCGAAACCGGATCCGCGCCGGTGACCAGCAGCGGATCTGCAGGGTTGACCAGCGCGGCAACCTTACGGGCGGGGACCCCGCGTAGCTGCACGCGGCCAGCCTCCACCAGGGCGGCGGCCTGCTCGCGCGAGCGGGCCAGGCCGCGGCGGACGAGTTCCGCATCCAACCGGGTACGACGTGCCATACCTGTTTCTCCGGCTCTTAGGACTGGTCAATGCTGGCGAGGGTTTCCCGCAGCGCTTCGTATGCCGCCTCGTACTGCGCGATCTGGTCCGCCAGGGGTAGTCCGACGGCGTTGACCATCGCCTGCACGGCGGCGTCAACCGCCGGGTTCGGCGCCGCCGTCTCGCCACC
This sequence comes from Salinispora sp. H7-4, assembly GCF_013416675.1. Classification (NCBI taxonomy): domain Bacteria; kingdom Bacillati; phylum Actinomycetota; class Actinomycetes; order Micromonosporales; family Micromonosporaceae; genus Salinispora; species Salinispora sp. H7-4. Next base: position 4,910 of record NZ_JABZED010000015.1, on the reverse strand, counting down.
GGCCTTCTCGGCGACGAACCCAGCCGGGGGCGCTGGTCGCGGTGCCCCCGGTCCGGCGCCTGGCGGAACGCCCGGTGTTGGACCGGGGCGGGGCAGGGCGGTCACGGCCGCCCTCCCGCGGAGCCCGACCAGCGGTGGACGGCGCTCACTCCGGGCCGCCCGGCTGCTGTTTACCCGGCGCCTTCTTCGCGACCGCCCGCTTCCCGACCGCCCGCTTCCCGACCGCCTGCTTCGCGGGTGTCTGCTTCGCGGGTGTCTGCTTCGCGGGTGTCTGCTTCGCGACCGTCTTCTTCGCGCGTGTCTGCTTCGCCGGGCTGGCCGCGGTCACGGTGGTTCCGGACGAAGGGTCCGCTGCCGCGGTAGGCGGAGCAGTCAGCGGCGACACCGCCGGTTCCGCAGCACCACCCGGCGCGAACGGATGAACTGCATCCACGTCCGTCGAATGAACTGCGTCCACGTCCGCCACAGTGTCGCTGGCGGCAAGCGTCGTCGCCGATCCGGTTGCTGCCTCCCGAAGCTGCCGCTCCAACTCGCGTACCCGCCGGGTCAGCTCGGTCACCTCGTCGGCGGTGGCGAGGCCGACAGCGCCGAGCGCCCGTTCAACCTCGAACCGGACCAGCTTGGCCAGCGCTTCCCGGTTGGCCGCGCTGGTGGAGACCAGTTCCTCGGCAAGCGCCTGAAGCTGGACCGCGGTAGCGCCACCAGCACCGACCACCCGCCGCGCTGTCTCCTGGGCCTTCCTCCGAGGCGCCTCCGTCAGGCCCATGGCCAACGCAAGGTAGGAACGCCACGCGTCCTGCATGCCTGAGTCCTTCCGCGAGAGGGGAATGTGCGGTCCTCACGCTACCGGCGTGGCCAGGCCACCCGTACGGTACGGTGCCGGAGAGTGGGTGTGGCGAGTCGTGGAGGCGATGTGGCTAGCGTTGACGAGTGCCGGCAGGCGTTGCGGGACCTCACCGCCCGGCTGAACGGCAACGCCGAGACGGTGCGCGAGCACGTCGGCTTGGACCGGACGCTGGCCTGCCGCATCACCGACCTGGACGCCGCCTTCCACGGCCGCCTCACCGACGGCCAGCTGACCGACCTCACCGACGGTGACGACCCGAAGGCCAAGATCGCCCTGAGTACCACCAGCGAGGACCTCCTCGCCCTGGTCCGCGGGGAACTGGACATCACCCGCGCGGTGGCATCCAGACGGGTATCGGTCAAGGCCAGCCCGTTCGACCTGATTAAACTGCGCAAACTGCTCGGAGCGAGCTGAACACGGCCCTGATCCCGCGCCCCGGTGCTGGAGCTGCTCAGCCGGACGACAGGTCGAACGTCGCCAGCGCCCGCTGCGCCGCCGAGGAGACCGCCCGCACCGGGGCTGACCGCCCGGTGGACCACGCCGCCGCGCAGAGCGCCGGCAGCGCGTCCAGCGGGCGTCCCGCACCAGACAGCTCCAGCCGGCCGTCACGAACCTCCGCGGACCACCCATCGGCCTCCGCCGGACCCGGCACCCGCACCACCGCGGCCGGCTCGAAGAGCCCCGCCAGGTCCACTGACACAAATGTCGGTCGATGCTCTGGTCCGGCAGCCAGCAACTCGGCCACGTCGCTAACCCCAGTCAGCACAAACAAGCTGTCCAGCCCCGCTCCGACCGCGCCCTCGATGTCGGTGTCCAGACGGTCGCCGACGACCAGGGCACGCCCCCCACTGGCCCGCCGGGAGGCAGCCACGAAAAGCTCCGGCGCCGGCTTACCCACGACCAGGTCTGGGTCCCGACCGAGCGCGATCCGCACCGCGGCGACCAAGGCACCGTTGCCGGGTAGGGGACCCCGCTTGCTGGGCAGCGTGCGATCGGTGTTGGTAGCAACCCAGGTCGCCCCGCCCCGAATCGCCGCCGTTGCCTCAGCCAGGTCAGCCCAGCCGACCTGCGGGCCGTACCCCTGCACCACCGCGACCGGATCATCCTCGGCCCGCGCGACCGGGGTAAGCCCGGCAGCGCGGATCTCGGCACGCAGCGCCTCCGCACCCACCACCAGGATCGGTGTCCCCGCCGGATACCGTTCGCGGAGCAACTGAGCGGTGGCCGCTGCAGAGGTCAGCACCTCCTCCGGGCGGGCGACGATGCCCATCCCGGTAAGCAGGTCGGCCACCTCACTGGACCGGCGAGAGGCATTATTCGTGGCGTACGCGACGGCCCGGTCTTCGGCGTGCAGCTGGCGCACCGCCTCGATCGCCCCGGGGATCGGCTGGTCGACCAGGTAGATCACCCCGTCCAGGTCGAAGATGACCAGGGCGTACCCGTCAACCAGCCGACTTCCGCCGGTCCGCTTCACTTCCCGCTACCCGCCTCATCGCCGTCAACCGGGCTTTCCGAGTCGCCACCGGACCGCTGCGTACTCGGACCGCTCGGGTCACCAGTACCGGCCTCCGGGGTGTCGTCAGCACCGTCGTCCGAGGCGTCGTCAGCACCGTCACGGCCCCCGGCGGACTCAGCGTCGGGCGCGTCCCCGTCCACGAGTTCAGCATCCGGCTCTTCCGACCCCGCGCCGAGGGCACCCGAGCCAGCGGCAACGGCCTCGACGTCGTCCTCCTCGTCGCCTTCGATCATCACCCCGTCGAGTTCCAACAGGCGCTCAGCCGCATCGGTCGCGCCGTCAGTGTCGACCTCCGCAGCACGGGAGAACCACTCTCGGGCCTCCTCACGCCGGCCAACCGCGAGCAGCGCATCCGCGTAGGCGTACCGCAGCCGTACCGTCCACGGCTCCGCCGCCTCCCCGGTCAGTTCCGGCACCTGGAGCATCGCCACCGCAGCGTCCTTCTGGCCCAGGTCGCCCCGTGCGCCAGCCGCAACGATCAGCAGTTCCCCAGCGACCGCGCGGTCCAACTCCTTCCGGTCTGCCCCCCGGTACAGATCGACCGCACGCTCCGGGCGGCCGAGCGCCCGCTCGCAATCAGCGAGCACCGCGAGGTGACTCTGTAGGCCGGTCATCCGGTGGTACGTCCGCAGTTCGGCCACCGCCGTCTGCCACTCACCGGCGTGGTACGCGGCCAGGCCGACTGCCTCACGGACGGCAGCGATACGGGCGGCGAGCCGCCGGGCTGCGAGGGCATGCGCCAGCGCTTCAGCCGGATCTTCGTCAATCAGCTGACCGACTGCAACCAGGTGCCGGGCCACTTTCTCGGCGGTCGGCTTGGCCAAGGCGAGCAGTTCGGCACGAACGTCTTTGTCCAGGTCGGTGGCGACAATCTCCTCAGGAAGCTCCGGTCCTACCGGGGCATCAGGCTCAGGCCGGCGCTCCGCACGACGGTCACCACCGCGGTAGCCGCCCTCACCACCACGGAAGCCATCCCGGTCACCACCGCGGTAACCGCCCTCACGACGGTCACCACCCCGGTAACCGCCCTCACGGCGCTCACCACCACGACGCTCACCATCGCGGTAGCCACCCTCGCGACGGTCACCACCGCGGTAGCTACCCTCACGGCGCTCACCATCGCGGTAGCCGCCCTCACGGCGCTCACCGCCAC